>REEG01000162.1 GCA_007695195.1 Gemmatimonadales bacterium
CCTGGGGCTCCAGTATCGCTTCTCCAGCCCCCAGGAGGCGGAGTGGTGGGTCCGGGCGGGTGCCGTCCTGGGACGCTTCACCTCCGATTCCGTGGACGGCGACCGGAGCCTGGGCGCAGAGGTGGCCGGCGGCGTGGAGATCCCGGTTCGGCGCACCTTCTTCCTGAACCCCGCCGCGAGCATTCAGTCCCTGCGGATCTCCGACGACGCCGTGGCCCGGTACATGACCTTCGGAGTGGGCCTCACCTATCGGCCCCGGTGACCCCGGAGACGCCGAGTTCCTCCGGGTCTCCCGGGGGGTCGGCGCCTCCGAGGGCTCCGGCGTCTCCCCGGGAGTCCTCTCGGGATCGGTGATCTCAGTCGCTCCGCCGGACCACCATGACCGGGACGTCGCTGCCGCGCACCACCTTGTCGGCCACACTTCCCAGGAAGAGGCGGGCCACCGCCCCGCGCCCCCGGGTGGACATGGCGATGAGGTCGGCCCCGATCTCGGCCTGCCGTTCCAGGATGGCCCGGGCCGGGCTCTCGTTCACCACCACCCGCACCGAGGTGTCGATCCCCTCGCTCTGGAAATCCGCCGCCAGCTCCTTCAGATGAACCCGCAGTTGCTCCATCGCCTCTTCCCGCTCGTCCTCTTCTTCGGCGGCGTGGGGAGGGTAGGTGGAACCGAGGGCGGGTCCGTGGTCGAAGACGGAGAAGAAGGCCACGGAAGCGCCCAGCGCCGCCGCCAGCGCCTTGGCCTCCGGGAGCACCGCCCGGGAGTGTCCGGACCCGTCCACCGGAAGGAGGATGGAGCGGATCTCGGGCGGTCGCTCCGAGCCGTCCTCGGAGGGACGCCAGAGGATGATGGGACAGGGAGCGGACCGGAGGAGGCCGTCGGCGACGCTCCCCAGCCACACCCGCTCGAGGCGACCCCGACCGTGGGTGGTCATCACCACCAGATCGGCGTCGATGCGGTCGATCCGATCTTCCAGCGACGACAGGACCGCGCCGGAAATCACCTTGGTGTGGACCGGAACCTCCGGCGTCTCTTCGGCGATCCGGGCCTTCACCTGTGCCAGGTACCGTTTCCCCCGGCTGCGCTCCTCTTCGAACCAGCCCTTCACCGGGCCGTCTTCCCCACTTCCGGGCCGGACGGCGGGGAGGGGGGTCACCACGGTGGTCAGGTGGAGTTCGCCTCCCGAGCGCTTCGCCAGGTCATGGGCCAGGGGGAGGGCGGATTCCGCCAGGCGGGATCCGTCCAGGGGAACCAGGATCTTCCGGTGCATGGATTTTCTCCGGAGGTGCGGGGGTTGAGTTCGAGTACCGGTTCCAATATAGCCCCGGAGGGGTTGCCATGAAGGCGCCGCCGGCCTGGTTGCGACTTCGGGTGGAGGGCATCCCCCGGGACCGCCACCACCTCCTGGCCGAAGCGCTCCGGGGGCTGGGGGGGCGGGGACTCGAGCGAACCGGTGACCGCGTGACGGCGTACCTCCCGGCCGTGCCCCGGAACCCCGGGTGGGAAGAAGCGCTGCTCCATGACATCCGCCGACGGGTGGAGGCGGCGACGTGGCTGCCGGACCCCTGCGTTCGTCTGGACACGGTCCCGGCCGAAGCCCTGGAAGGAAGGTGGAGCCGGGGCCGGCGCCTGGGTCCGGTGAGCCCTCGCCTCACCCTGGCGGCGTCCACCGCCTCCAGCCCCGCGGACGCCGCCCCGGACTCCCCCGCGGACTCCCCCGCGGACGCCGCCTCGGACGCCGCCCCGGACGCCGCCGGAGGCGCGGACCCCTCTCCGGAGTCGGAGGCCATGGGCGCCGGACCCGGCCGCCGGGTCATCCTCCTCCCCCCCGGCCCGGCCTTCGGCGACGGGAGCCATCCCAGCACGCGCCTGGCCCTCCGTCTCCTGGATCGCCACCACCCGGGCACCGGACGTCTCCTGGATCTGGGGACGGGGTCGGGCATCCTCACGGTGGCGGCGCTCAAGCTGGGAGCCCAGCACGTCACCGCCCTGGAGGCGGACGGGCCCTCCCTCGCCCACGCCCGGGAGACCGTCCACTGCAACGGCCTTCTCGGGGCCGTCACCCTGCGCCACCTCCGCGCCGGTCCCGCGGAGATCGCCGACCTTCCCATCATGGACGGCATCCTGGCCAATGTGGAAGCGCCGGTCCTGGAGCCCCTTCTCCCCTCCCTGGTGGCCCGGCTGCGGCCCGGGGGGTGGCTCCTGTGCGCCGGCCTGGGGAGGGAGGATGAGCCTCTCCTGCAGGCACGCCTGGCGGAGACGGGAGCCGGGATCATGGACACACTTCGCCAGGGGGGCTGGACGGCGTGGTGGATCCGGAGGTGACTCCCGCTCCCGCGCTCCCCATGGCCGTGCTCCTCGGCCCCCAGTGTCCGGCCCCGTGCATCCGGCCCCGTGCGTCCCGCTCCCGCGCTCCACAGGGGGAATCCCCGGCGGGAACGTCCCGGGGTGCCGCGTGTCCAACCAGAATCAACGTCGTCATCGGTGGATCCAGAGCCGGCATCCGTTGACCCGGAGCCGGCAGCGGTCGACCCCCTTTTCCCATTTCCCTTCCTTCCCCAGGAGTACCCATGGATGTCCCCCCCGAGATCGCGTTCCGGGGCCTCGAGCCCACCGACGCCCTGAAGAGCCGGATCCTGGAAGGGATCGACGATCTGGAGGAAGTGCATTCCCGCATGGTGAGCTGCCGGGTGGTGGTGGAAGACACCACGCCCGGGCGCACCTCCGGGAAGGTCTTCCGGGTGCGCGTCGATGTGGGAATCCCGGGCAACTCGCTGGTGGTGGACTGGAAGCCGGAAACCGACGACGACGTGGTGGACGCCGATCAGGCCATCCGGAACGCCTTCAGCGTGGCTCGGCGCCGCCTGCGGAAGGCGGGAGAGAAGACGCGGGCCGGACTGTAGCGGAGGAGGACCGGGGCGGCACCCGGATCCGGTCCGGGTCTACCGGACGCCCCGGCACGGCAGAGGGGATCAGACGCCCCGGGTCACCTGGCCCGGGGCAGGCGCCGGGCGTCGTCGGGGGCGCACAGCCGCTCAGGGCGCGCACCGACCCGGAGGGCCCAGGCCCGCCAGGACCGGCCGTGGTCCGAGCGTCCGTCGGGTCGGGTGCGGCCGTCCAGGAGGTGGGCCAGTTCGTGGCGGAGCGTCTCGTCCAGGATGTCTTCCACCCCCGGCGCGAAGAGTCTGGATGAGAGGGTGATCCGCACCTCGTCGCCCCGAAACCGGCAGCTTCCCAGGCTCCGGGTCATGCGGCGGGAGATCCGGAGCTCCAGGTCGTCGGGGACCAGGGCGCTCCAGGGTTGGTTCCGGCAGATCCGTTCCAGGACCGCCTGAAGGCGGCGGCGCTGGTCCGGCGTTCCCTGGCAGCGGGGGCCGCGCCGCCCCCCTTTCCCCGGCCCCCCTCCCTTCCCGGGCCGCCGAGCCGCCCGCGCCTTCCTCAGGTCCGCATCCACCAGTGCCCGGAGGCGCTGCAGACTCACCGGGTCTCCCTCCAGCGCCGGCGCCACCTGGGCCCACGCCTCTTCCCCTGCCTGCACCACCACCTGGGCCAGATTCAGGACGTGCCGACCCCGACCCCTGCGTCCCAGCGAGGCGAGGCGGCGGACGTTGGGGCGGGCCGCCACGCCGTGCACCGGGGGAAGGCGGGTGCGGGTCCGGTGGAAGACCTCCAGGATCCGGGAGGCCTCCCGGGGATCCAGGCCCCGGACGGTGGGCGGCGGAGATCCCTCAGCCATCCTGCCCCTCACCGACACCCTTCCCCTCACCGACAGTCTTCCCCTCACCAACACCCTTCCCCTCACCGACAGTCTCTCCCTGGCCAACAATCTCCGAATACTCCTCGGCACATTGCCGTCCCCGGGCTTCGTCCACCCCCAGCCCCACCACGATGGCGGCGGCGAAGAGCACGGCGCAGAAGAGGATGGCCGACTGGAGCCCGAACCAGCTCTGGAGGAGCCCCAGCCCCAGCACCCCGAAGACGGCGGCGAGCTTGGCGGCGAGCCCCCAGAACCCGAAGAACTCCGCCGCCTTCTCCTGGGGTGACAGGATGGCCACCAGCGCCCGCCCCGCCGACTGGCTCGACCCCAGGCTGAGCCCGGCCAGGCACCCGGCGAAGAGGAAGACGTGCTGCGCCTCCCAGCTCACCCCCAGGAGCGCGTCCGCCGCCCGGGCCAACTGGGGTGTGCTCCAGATGGCCACGATGGCCAGGATCCAGAGGACCAGGGTGAAGATGTAGGTCCGGCGCGCGCCCACCCGGTCCTGGATGGCGCCGAAGCCCAGCGCCCCCGCCGCCGCCGTGATCTGCACCACCACGAACATGATCTGCCGGATCCCCTCGTCCCACCCGATGACCTGGGCCCCGTAGATGAAGGCGAAGGTGATGACGATGTAGATCCCGGCCATGGTGAAGAAGATGGAGACCAGGAGGACGCCCAGATCCCGGAATCTGGCCAGCTCGAGCCCCGTCCGCCGGAGCCGCTCCCACCCCACGGAGATGTAGCCCCGTCCCGGCGGAAGGGCCCGCCGGGCCCCCCGCTCCTTCAGCCAGATGAAGGTGGGGAGCGCCGCCAGGAGGAAGAATCCGGCGGCGAAGGGTCCCACCCACCGGATGCGCTGGAAGTTCTCTTCGCTCACTTCTCCCAGGAAGACCAGGACGAAGCCCGCCGACACCAGCCCGCCCACGTACCCGAGCCCCCACCCGAATCCGGAGATCTTCCCCAGCTTCTCCGGAGGACCCAGCGAGGGGAGGAAGCTGGCGATGAACGACTCCCCCACCGCGTACGCGAAGTTGGAGATGATGAGGAGGAGCACCCCCAGCGCCACGTAGCCCGGCGCCACGAACCAGAGGCACGCCGTGGCCGCCACCGTCAGGAGGTAGCTGGCGAAGAGGAAGCGCTTCCGGGAGGCGCTGAAGTCCATGATGGCCCCCAGGAGGGGGGCGGTGAGGACCACCATGAGGTACGAGGTGGAGAGGCCCAGGCTCCAGAGGAGGTTCCCCAGGCGGTAGTCGTCGCCCCGGTCCCCTACGATGACCCGGGTGAAGAGGTCGCCGAAGACCACCGTGATGATGAGGAGGGTGTACGCCTGGTTCGCAAAGTCGAACATGGCCCACCCGAAGATCTCCCGCTTCGCCGCCATCTTCCGGGGCGCCGGGCGCGGGGCCGCCGCCGCCTCGAAGGCGGGGCGGGCCGGGGGGCCGGGGGGGCGGTTGGGATCGGGTGGGAGGGGTGCCATGGCGAGGACGATGGCCCGACGGCGGCGCCGACGCCAGGGGGTCAGTGGTGCGGATCGGGCGGAAGGGGCCTACATTGCCCCCCATGAACCGATTCCCACGCTTCCGACTCCTGCCCGTCCTCCTTCTCGCTCCGGTCCTGGCCGCCTGCGGGGAGGGGGTTCCCGTCCCCGAAACCGTCGACACCGCCGACGCCGTGGAGGGCACCCGCGCCGTTCCGGCCCCGGAGCTTCCCCACCCCGGGACGGCGGAGGCCGACCGGCCCATCGCGCCGGAGCAGGAGGCGTTCTGGGCCGCCATTGCCGAGCGGTGCGGCGAGGCGTACCCCGGGGAGGTGGTGGACCACACGCCCTTCTACACCAGCGCCGCCGCCTACGACGAGGTGGTGGCCCACATCATCGAGTGCTCCGACGAGCGCATCCACATGGCCCTCCATATGGACGATGACCGGTCACGGAACTGGATCCTGACCCGGGACCGGGGCACCCTCCTTTTGAAGCACGACCACCGGAATCCCGACGGCACCGAAGAGGAGATCACCCAGTACGGGGGCCACGCCCCCTCGCCGGGGTTGGCGCACCGTCAGATCTTCCCCGCCGACGAACACACGGCTCGGATCCTCCCTGAGCGGTGGGACAACTTCTGGTTCATGGACTTCATGGACGACGAGATCTTCGCCTACGGGGTCCACTGGCCCGAGCAGGGGCACTCCATCCGGATCCACTTCGACCTCACCTCGCCGGTGGAGCCGCCCCCGGCGCCCTGGGGGTACTGACGGCGCCGGACGCCCGGTTCAGCTCGCCTTCCCCTTTCCCGGCTGTCCGGCCCGGTACTCCCGGAAGAGCGCCTGCCAGCAGGCCTGCCACGACGCCTCGAGCCACCGGTCCCGCCCCAGCGCCTCCACCGCCGCGCGCCGGATCCGCCCCAGGTGGCGGATGGCCCACCCACCGGGGCTCCGCTTCCGCGCCCCCTCGAAATCCACCATCCACACCCGGTCCCCATCCACCAGGATGTGACCGGCCGAGAAGTCGGGGTGCCAGATTCCGGCCTGGTGGAAGCGCAGAAGGGTGCGCCCCAGTGCGCTCCAGCTTCGGGGGTTGGGGCGGTTCTCCCGGAGGAGGCGCAGGAGGGACACACCGGGCACCCGCCCGGTGAGGACCGCGCCCTGGTAGAAGGCCCCTTCGCGGTGGACGGCGGCCCCCACCGGGGTGGGCACGGGGAGCCCCTCTTCCCACATCCACTGCAGGAGGGCGAGTTCCTTCATGGGCCGGGTGTGCTCGAGGCCGCGCCAGGGTCGCCGCCGCCCCAGCACCTGCGAGAGCAGGCCGCGCTCGCCGTGGTGCCGGAGTACCCATGTCTCGCCCTTCCGCCCCCCCTCAACGGCCCAGGCCGCCTCTCCGCTCCGCCCGGGAAGGGGGGTCACCGGGGTGTCTCCTTCCCGCCAGGCCTCGATGCGGAAGAGGTCCGGGTCCGGGCTCCGGATCCGCCTCGAATCCACTCGCAGGTGGGTGTCGCCCACCTGGAGGTCCCGGAACCGCGACTCTCCCGTGCTCAAAGCCCCCGTACCCGGAGACGCTCGCCCGTTGCCGCCACCGACGGCACCGTGGGGAAGCGCAGGGTGGGATCACCGGCGCGGGCCACCACCGGGATGAGCCCCACCTCGGCCAGCTCCTGCACCTCGGCACCCCCCAGCATGAGCTCCGCCGGCGGCACCAGCGCCGTGCCCCCGGCGCCCCGATGCAGGATGGGCGACAGGCCGTCCACACCGGTGGGGACGGGTTGGGGGAGTTCCCCGTGGCGAGCCCGGAAGGTGCGACCCAGGAGGAGAAGGGCCGCCAACCCCGGGTGCCCCCAGAGGAGCATCCCCGGATCGGGACCCTCGCCGGGCTCCAGCTCCTCGAAGTCCAGACGCTCGCAGGGGTTCTCCTCGGCGCCGTAGGGAGCGCGCAGGAGGAAGCGGGGAAGGAGGAGCCCCACCCAGCCGGCGCCGGGGTGGCGGCGGAGCGCCTCCCAGCGGGCCAGGAGCTCCGGATCGTCCGCCACCGAGAGAAGGCCCGGGGTCACCTCCGCCAGGAAGGCCGTCTCCCGGGTCCGGCCCAGCTCCGCCATGGCGGCCAGCGCCTCCAGCTCCGGTGCCGTGGCTCCGAAGGCATCGTGGATCAGCACCGCCGACCACGCCTGGTCCAGTCCGGCCGCGGCGCGGGCTTCTTCCAGGAGGGTGCCCAGCGTCCCGTCCGCCGCCATGGCCTTGGCCCGGGCCCCGGGGAGGTGGGCAACCCAGATCTTGAGGTCCGGACCCGTGTCCAGGCGCCGCACCAGGAACTCCAGGCCCCGCCAGACGCTCTCCACCGCCTGGAAGCGGGGGTGGTGGAGGATGGCTCGCAGGTGGCTCACCCGCATCCGGTCCAGGAGCTCGCGGCGGTCCATCTCCCTCTGACCCGGCTCGGCGACCTGGTGGGGAAGGGTGATGCGCCGGAGGAAGTCGTCCATGTCACGAGGGGTGCCGGACGGCGACGGAGGCCCACCGCGAGCGATGCCGTTACCGGAGTCCGGCCCGGGAGTCTGGGCCAGGATCTGGTCCAGGAGTCCGTCGGCCCCATCGGCAGCGCCGCCACCGCGTCCGCCCTCTACTCCACCGCCGCCGCCGCGCCCGCCCTGCCCCCCGCCGGCCCCGCCGGCAGCGCCGCCACCGCCCTCCGCTCCACCGGCAGC
>REEG01000224.1 GCA_007695195.1 Gemmatimonadales bacterium
TCCCCAGTACCACCGCTGCCCGCCGGGTTCGGCGCTGGCGCGGTGCGGGCCGTGAGGCTGCTGGCCATGGGGACTTGGAGGCCATGGCCCTGAGGGCCTGACGGGACCGGCTCCGCTTCCTGCTGGCTGGGAGTGGAGCCGGCTCCGGTGGCATTGCTCCCATGAAGAAGCCCCCCGGCGGATATCCGCCGGGGGGCTTTGTTCGTTCCGGATGGACGACTCCGGTGTGGATCAGCCGTTGGGCTGACCTGCGTTGTTCAGGGAGCACCCCAGGTTGTTCTGCTCATCCATTTCGGCAGCCAGCGCCAGCAACTCACCCCGGTCATTGCCGGCCAGGGCATCGTTCACCGCATCGATCACTTCGGCCACCGACATGGAGTAGTTCACATCATCGTTGGCGGCATTGAGGAGCGCGGCAGCCGCGGCCCTGAGGAGGATGCGCTGGGCACCCAGGACTCCCGGGCCTCCGCCCAGTCGCAGCATATTACCGAACTCGGTATCGGCGATGGCCTCGTGGACCCCCGCGAAGATCTCGCCAAAGGTGTCGGTCCGGGAATAGGGTGAGGGCCACTCACCCGTCATGTTGGCCCAGAAGCCGGGAGAGCAGCCCGCGAGGGTCACCTCCGGCTCCTTCCCGTCGTCTTCGCCGTTGTCCTCATCCTTGCCATCGTCGTCACCTTCCCCCACCTCACCCGGTTGCTGATCCTTATCGCCGCCTTCAGGGGTGGGGTCAGGCGCCGGGCTCCCCTCTTCGGGAAGTTGGTTGTCCAGCGGACAGCCCAGGTTGTTCCACTCATCCAACTGCGCCGCCAACGCCAGGATCTCGCCCCGGTCGCCGGTGGCCAATGCCGCCTGGACCTCCGCGATGACACCATCGACATCCAGCGGGTAGTTGGCCACCTCGTTTGCGGCGTTGAGAACGGCGGCAGCGGCGGCGCGGAGAAGGATGCGCTGGGCGCCCACCACTCCCGGACCGCCACCGAGGCTCAGCATGTTCCCAAGGCTGATATGGGCAAGGGAGGGATCCACATCTCCGCCGAAGACCTCACCGAAGGTATCAGTGCGGGAGAACGGCTCCGGCCAAGCCGCCCGGGTGTTCGCCCAGAAGCCCGGGGTGCAGCCGGTGAACTCATCCACCACCGGGGGCTCACACTTCACATCCACGCTGAACCCGGCCGAGGCGGTGCCACCGGCTTCGTCCCCATCCACCACCTTGAAGGTGGCGTCATTCCGGACTGAATTGTCACCACACCAGAGCTGGAAATCGGCTCCATCCGCAGCCCCGAAGGAGCGGGTGTAGGTAAACCCGGCCTCACCGGAATCATCCAGGTCCCCGAGACAGACCTGTCCCAGCGACTCGTCTGCTACCTGCGTCCCATTCACCGCGAGAACATCGCCGACATCCACGCAGGTACCCACCTCTGAAACCGTCGCGTCGGAGAAGTCCACGGCGGCGCGTCCGAAGCCCTCGGCGACCTCGCTCTCACCGGTAACAAAAGCCGCAGCCTTGTTCTCACCCGGCGCGGCGCTTGGGAGATCTGCGGAATAGGTGCAAACAAGCGTGTCCCCTGCACCGAGGGTGTAGGGGAACTCCACCTCGGTGCCCTCCTCAGTGCAGACTACCGAGGCCAGGAGATCGTCCTGCCCCTCCTGGCGGATCCGGTCCCAGACCTCTCTGACCTCGGCATCCACATCACTCGGGTTCGTCACCGTGATGGTCCCCTCGACCTTCCAGCCGGAATCTTCCGACACCGCGCTAAGGCCCACCAGGAAATCCACCGGAAGGACGTCGCCCTCCGCGAGGACCTCGGGGACTTCCGAGGTGATATCCTTGGTGATCTCCCAGCTCCAGGTGCGGTCAAGGAAGGTCTCGGCCGTCTTCTGGACCTTGAGGGAGGGACGGTCAGCGCCGGGATCCGCGACCATGGCCAATTCGCCGGAGGTCATCGGATCGGGGGTGTTCCCATGGGGGATGGTGGGTCCGGCCTCGGAACAGGCTGCCACGGCGAAGAGTACGGCGAGTGACAGGGTGAATCGTTTCATAATCGACCTCCAACTGGGGATGGGCAGGCACAGGCCGCGGAGCCTGGGACTCGCGGGATCCCCAGGTTCGCAAGCACTGTCACGGAGGCCCCGTGCGAAAGCTTCAGGGTCACCCGTGCCTCTATCGCAAAGACCAAGCCACTCCCCCACCAGCATCCAGACGGACCTCTGGTCAGAGCAAGTCCGCCGGCACCGGTTCACTTCGATCCGGCATGGGATACTTGAGGCCGGTGGCGCAGTTGAAGAGAACCACCCGGTCGGTGGCGTCCACCTGTCCTGACTCCAACGCCAACTGGTAGGCCGCCAGCGTCGCCGCCCCCTCGGGACAGAGGAGAAGCCCGTCGGCCGTTGCCGCACGCACGCGCGCTTCCTCGATGGCGTCGTCTTCCACGGCGATGGCGAACCCGTCGCTCTCACGCACCGCCTGCAGAATGAGGAAGTCACCCACCGCCGCCGGAACCCGGATGCCGGAGGCGATGGTGTGGGCGTTCTCCCAGCGTTCGGCGTGCTTCTCGCCCCGCTCCCAGGCCCGCACCATGGGGGCGCAGCCGGTGGCCTGCACCGCCACCATCCGGGGGCGATGGGAGCCGATCCACCCGATCCGCTCCATCTCGTCGAAGGCCTTCCACATGCCGATGAGGCCGGTGCCGCCCCCGGTGGGGTAGAAGATCACATCGGGGAGCTCCCAGCCGAGCTGCTGCGCCAACTCGATGCCCATGGTCTTCTTCCCTTCGATGCGGTAGGGCTCCTTCAGGGTCGAGACATCGAACCACCCCATGGACTCCTTCCCCTTCCCCACCAGGGCACCGCAGGCGTCGATGAGGCCATCCACCCGGAAGACGCGGGCCCCCTGCAGGGCGATCTCCCGGACGTTCACCTCAGGGGTGTCGGCGGGGCAGAAGACGAAGGTCTCCATCCCGGCTCGAGAGGCGTAGGCCGCCAGGGCGGCGCCGGCATTCCCGTTGGTGGGCATGGCGATGCGGGTGATGCCCAGCTCCCGTGCCATGGAGACGGCCAGCGCGAGTCCCCTGGCCTTGAAGGATCCGGTGGGGAGGCGCCCCTCGTCCTTCACCAGGATCGTTCCCTTCCCCCGCACCCCAAGGGCGCGGCCTGTGGTGTCCAGGGAGATCAGGGGGGTATCCACCTCTCCCAGCGATACCACGTTGGTGGAGTGGCGAACCGGGAGAAGCTCCCGGTAACGCCAGAACCCACCGGATCTCGCGGCCACGGCGTCCCGGTCCACGGAGCGGCGCACGGCGTCCAGATCGTAGCGAACGAGGAGGGGCCGTCCCGCGTCGGAGAGGCCGTGGATCCGGTCCGACTCCACCCGGGCTCCGGTGAGGGAGCACTCCAAGTGGGTCACGTAGGTTGGATGATTGTTCATGGCGCCGAATATGGTACCGGGATTCGCCTCCCGTCAAAGCCGGAGAGGCGGGCTGTCGCAGCGGTGCCTCCACCGACCCGGGAGCGCGGGACGGCGTGGACGGCGCAGGACGACCGCCACGGGCCGGGAGGCCTCAGAGAAAACGGCTCTGACGCACCTCCGTCCCGGCACGCTCAAGGGCTGGGACCAGCCCTCCTGCCCCCCCCTCCTCCCGAGAGAGCGGAATGAGATCCGCCATCCCACTTCGGCGCCGGATGATCAGCAGGCGCCTGGACTGAAGGGCCATGTCCACCTCGGTCCACGCCACCCGGTCCCGACCGGTGGGGCCGGCCACGGTATACCCCTCCGTGCCCCAACGGATGGTGCGGGGGCTGTCCAACCCCGGGACGCGGCGCCACAGCACGCGGCCCGAAGCCGGTACCCAGGCCAGATAGGCTGCCAGGGGGAGCAGCGCCGCCGGGGCGAAGGCCCCTGCCGCCGGCCAGATCCCCGTCAACGATAGGAGAACCAGTGCGATGGAAGTGTAGACCAGGAAGGGGAGAACAGGCCGGTCCAGAGCCATCACCCACTGGGCGTGGACCAGGTCATCCCGGCGAAGCCGTACCTGGATCGCGCCGGCAGCCCCATGACCGATGTCGCCTCCGTTGCTTCCTCGTCCGGCACCGTCATCTCCGGCCCCGGCGACGCCCCCTTCCCTCCCACGGCTCATAGCAGGTCTCCCAACCGGATGGGGCGGCCGGACCTGGCCTCGAGCCGCGCCACCTGGGCCAGGAGGAGTTCGCCGGCGGCCACGGCGTCGGAGAGGGCGTCGTGGAGGCGGTGGTCGCCGAGTCCGTAGCGGGCCCGCACCGCCGAGAGCCGGAAGGCACCATTGTTCGCCTGAGCCTCGTCGGGGAGCTCCGCAGCGACCCCGGCGGGGGATGCCCGCGTCAGGCGACGCTCGATGTCCAGGGTGTCCAGGCCCATGAAGGGGATTTCCACACCCCAGACGCGCCGGGTCGCGGCGGCGAGAAATCCCACCTCCACCGCCAGATGATGGGCCACCAGCACCCGCCCCAGGGCGACCGCGGCGAACTCTTCCAGCGCCTCCGACAGCGAAACGCCACTTGCGCGGTCCTGAT
Organism: Gemmatimonadales bacterium; assembly: GCA_007695195.1. GTDB lineage: Bacteria > Gemmatimonadota > Gemmatimonadetes > Longimicrobiales > Gaopeijiaceae > PWLA01. Next base: position 4,549 of record REEG01000224.1, read on the forward strand.
GCACGATCCGGTGGATCACTTCCCCCCCGCTTCGATCCTCCTGGAGAATCCGGCGCCGGGCCGTCCCCAGGAGCACGTCTCCCTCCACCGCCACCCAGCCTACGGCTACGATCCCGTCGGTGCGCGGGTCCAGGCCCGTGGTCTCCAGATCCACGGCCAGACAGGGGAGTTCCCGGGCCACTACGTCGAGGTCAGGGAGGGCTCCCTGCAGGAGCCTGCGAGCGGACACGGGGAGCCTTTCGCCCTCTCGCCCCAGGATCCGTCGCCGCGCCCGGCGTACCCGTCCCAGGCGCCACCGGGCCGCCAGACTGATCATGTGCCCAGGCGTCCGGTCTGGTAGCGGCGGCCCAGGTGCTCCTGCTGCGTCCGGAGGATCTGGAACGCGTCCTTCAGGTGGGATCGCTCAAGGGGAGCCAGGTCGGCCGGGGCCACCCGGGAATCCGGTCTCCGTCCCCCTTCCAGTCGCCTAGCCTGATGCCGCTGCCGGAGGGTCGAGAAGAAGTCCAGGGCCTCCCGGAGGTCGGCTGCGCCGGCGGGCGAGATCACCCCGTCGGCGGCGAGGCGCTGCAGGCGCTCCCGGGTGCCCAGTTCCGGGACCCCGGCCACAAGGGCATGCACCCGGACCAGATCCACCAGCGGCTGGATCCCCCGTCGTTTGATCTCCAGCGCCGGCTCCTCGTCACCGCTCCGCTCTACCACGAAGCGGCGGAAGATCCCCAACGGCGGAGGGTTGCGCACGGCCACCGCCGCCATCTGGGCGGCGAAGATCTCGTTCTCCTTCGTGTGCCCCAGAAGTTGGGTCCGGAGCTGCTCCGCCACCCCTGCTCCTGCCCCGAGCCCCCTCAGATCGAACAGGATCCCGGCGTGGACCAGCTCTTCCATGGCCGGCTCCATGGTCCATCGCTGAAATGTTCGGTCCCACCCCTCGAGGGTTTGCCGCCATCGGGCCTCCGAGGCCATGACCTTCCCGGGGCAGGGCGGATATCCGGCGCGGGTCAGGGCTCGGGCCATACGCCGCCCCAGTGCAGCCCAGCCAGGAGCGTGGTCCTCCCCCGAAGGAAGTGCCGCCTTCCGGTCGTCGTCCGATGGAAGCACCAGCCCGTGATCCTGGTCCGAATGAAGGCCCATCTCCCGGCGGGCCTGGGACCCGAAGACGAGCCACGCCCCGAGCCTCCCTTCATCCCGCACCTCAAGGAGCCGTCGGGCCAGGGCGTCGGCTACTCCAGTCAGGATCCGCTCCACCTCGGCCGGCCCCAGTCCCCCCCGGATGAGGGATAGAAAGAGCCTCTCGCGCTCCCGGGCCACCCGGATGGCCTCGAGGAGGGTCGGTGCCTTTCGGATCCGGTCCCCCAGGAAGACGGGGTGAAGAGCCTGCTCCCGCAAGAGGTCCGTCGCGCTCACCACACCCAGCACCCGGTCCCCGTCCACCAGGGGAATGTGGTGGATCCCTTCCCGCACCATGGCCAGGATCGCGTCGAGACGAGTGGCCCCCGGAGCGAGCGTGATGGGGTTGGGGGTCATGACGTGCCGGACCGGCGTCTCCGGCGACACGCCGGCGGCCAGGACGCGAGTTCGAAGGTCCCGGTTCGTCACGATCCCAACGAGCCGGTCCCGCCCCGGCCGCTCCTCGTCCCCTCCCTCGCCCGGCTCCTCCCTCCGGTCACGAGGCCTTCCGCCACTCCCCGACACGATGAGCAGAGAGGCCACCCCGGCCTCCGACATTCGGATAGCGGCATCGCGAATGGAGATCTCCGGCTCCCCCGTCACCGGCCCGCGCCGGATCAGGTCACCGCATGGGGCAAGGAGGTCCGTGCGGGGCGCCACGGGTGCAGGTTCGCTCTGGAGGCTCCGGAGAGCTCGACCGAGCCGTTTGGCGAGTCCTTCCGACAGCGCCGCCGTGAACTCCAGCTCCCGGGCACGGAGACGGTGGAAGGTTTCGGCTGGAAGAAGGTAGAGGAGCGAGTCCTCCACCGTATGTGCCGACCGGGCAGTAGGGGAGTCGGAAAGTAGAGACGGTGCGCCGAAGACCTCCCCCTCACCCAGGCGCTGCACCAGCGCTTCGCGCTCGTCTCGCAGCTCCACCGCGCCACTTCGCACCTGGAAGAGGTGGGTGGGGGCCGCACCCACACCGAAGATGGTGTCGCCGGCCCGGTGGTACCGAACCCGGAGCCCCCGCACCGCCGCCTCAAGTCCGTCGTCGGAGAGCCGGTCGAAAGGGGCATGGCGCGCCAGGAAATCCCGGATCTCCCGCAGTTCCGGTTCCATGAGCCGAGCCGGCGCCTCAGTCCGACTCGCCCGGACTCTCGGCCACCTGGTCCAGGCGGGCCTCGATCCGGCGACGGAGAGTGCGGCGGATGGTGGCGGCCCGATGCCGCTGCCGCTCAATGGGTGTGGCGGGATCGAAGGGAGGCACGGGGGTGGGCCGGCCTGCATCGTCCACCGCCACCATGGTGAAGTAGCAGGAGTTGGTATGGCGGCGGGTGCCCGTCTGGATATCCTCCGCCTCGACCCGGATCCCCACCTCCATGGACGTGCGTCCCGCGTAATTGATGGAGGCACGGAAGGTCACCAACTCCCCCACTTGGATAGGCTCCCGGAAGACCACCTGATCCACCGAGAGGGTGACGGCGTAGCGCTGGGAGAAGCGGGAAGCACAGGAGAAGGCCACCCGATCCAGAAGGTTCAGGAGCGCTCCCCCATGCACCTTCCCGCTGAAGTTGGCCATGTCCGGCGTCATGAGGACGGTCATCTCGAGACGCCGCCGCTCCCTCCTGTCCGAATCTTCCACCGTCATCCCCTTCCCATCCATGCATCGCCTAGCCTAGCCTCCCCAGAACCGGGAGAATCGAGTTGAAGACGGAAGGTAGGTGGGGCCTGTGCCCGGTGCAAAGTGCCGTTCAGCCTCCGGACGGATCCGACCTATACGGCCGTCCAAAGACACGAGAACCTCGCATCTGTTGCTGATCCAGACCGGGCGAAGCCCGGGAGCATCTGGCACAGGCAAACGAGGCGTTCGTGGGCAAGATACGTCACAATGGTTAGCCCGGGACCCCACCTTGCGAAGGTTCAGGCCACGGACACGGCGTATGATGGTGCTGATTGCACCCCTGTGCGCTTGTTCGTGGGCGCTGTTGGCAACGAGGTGAGACCGCGGCAAGCCACGGAGTGCCGCCCCGAACTCTCGCTGAACTCGCCCTGGGGTCGCCCTGGGGAAGCTCTGGAGTCGCCTTGGGGGTGTGGCCAGACCTGCAACAGCATCCAAGAACGAACGCTGAGGGGTGCGTGAAGAGGGGTCATGTGGTGGGGTCGGAGCCGAGGCCGGGCGGCCGGTTTCGCTATGGAAGCGCCCCGGTCCCGGCGTGAGTGTCGGGCATG
>REEG01000234.1 GCA_007695195.1 Gemmatimonadales bacterium
ACGTGGCGGTCTCGCCGGGAGTCGGTTGCCGGGACGATTCGGGGGTGGAACCGGGGGTGGAACCGGGAGTGGATTCGGTCACGATTTCGTCGTGCTCCGGTAAGGGTGGAACGGGAAGCCTTGACACATAGTATTCTACTATTAAGTTGGATAGCAAGGTAGTGAGGCGGGCCGGATCTCCCGGAACCGCTTGAACGAGCACCTACGACGTACGGATTGGACACTCTATGTTCGAGAGCCTAGCCGGTCCCTGGCCCTGGTACGTGGCGGGACCCCTCATCGGCCTGGTGGTCCCCTTTCTCCTCCTCCTGGGAGGGAAGGTCTTCGGGATCTCGGCCAACCTGCGGCACATGTGCGCCGCAACGCCTACTCCGGAACGCTGGAAGCCCTCCTTCCTCAAGTACGATTGGAAGAAGTCGGGCGTGTGGAATCTGACCTTCATCCTGGGAATCTTCCTGGGAGGCTTCCTGGCGGTGCAGCTTATCGGCATGCCGGACGCCGGTCAGCACATCAGCGAGGCCACACGAGCCGACCTGCAGGCCCTGGGGATCCAGGACTTCTCCGGGATTCTCCCGACGGAGCTCTTCTCGTGGGCCACGCTCCTCTCACCGGTGGGGCTCATCCTCATCGTCGGAGGCGGGTTCCTGGTGGGCTTCGGGGCACGCTACGCCGGAGGGTGCACCAGCGGTCATGCCATCTCCGGGATGGCGGACCTGCAGCTCCCCTCGCTGGTGGCGGTGCTGGGCTTCTTTGCCGGCGGGCTCCTGGTGACGTTCGGCATCCTTCCCCTACTTCTCGGCTGACGGAGACGGATCATGGCAAATCAGACGACGACGCAGGGACCGAAGGCGACCGGATCCGGCGGGGCAGCGGCAACGACAGCCCCTACGCCGGTGGTGACCCCCCTGGCGCTGGTGGGATACCTCCTCATCGGGATGTACCTGGGCATTATCTTCGTACAGAGCGAGGTCGTGTCCTGGTTCCGCATCCAGGAGATGTTCCGCTTCCAGAGCTTCCATATGTACGGAATCATCGGCATGGCTGTGGCTGTGGCCGCCGTCTCGGTGCAGATCATCAAGCGCATGGGACTCACCTCGGCCACCGGCGAGCCCATCAAGCTGAGCCCCAAGCAGTGGGGCGACAGCCGGATTCCCGGTGCCCGGTACTGGATCGGTGGCACCCTCTTCGGCATCGGGTGGGCCCTTCTGGGCGCCTGCCCCGGCCCCATCTTCGCCCTCCTGGGCGGCGGGGTGTCGGTGCTGGTGGTGGCGCTCCTGGGGGCGCTGGCCGGTACCTGGGCCTACTCGGCCCTCCGAAGCAAGCTTCCCCACTGACGGGCAACGCACGCCTCACTACGTAACGAAAACCGAAACAACTGAAAGGTGCGGTAGCGGCCCCGAATCCCGGCGCCCCACTCCGCAACCGAACAACCAAGGAGTCATATCATGCTCTTCCGCCAATTCTTCGATCCCAAGCTCGCCCAGTACGCCTACCTCGTGGGCTGTCAGCAGACCGGTGAGGCCGTGATCATCGACCCGGAGCGGGACATCGACCGGTACGTGGAGGCGGCCGAGTCCGAGGGGCTCCGCATCGTGGCCGTGGCCGAGACCCACATCCACGCCGACTTCCTCTCCGGCGCCCGTGAGTTCGCCCATCAGTACGGCACCCGCACCTACCTGTCCGACGAGGGCGGCGCCGATTGGGCCAGCGACTGGGCCCGGACCGGCGAGTACGACGTGACCTTCCTCAAGGATGGGGATGCCTTCCACATCGGCGGGATCGAGATCCAGGCGCTCCACACGCCCGGCCACACCCCGGAGCACATCAGCTTCGTCCTCATCGATCGGGGCGGCGGCGCGTCCACCCCCATCGGCGTGGCCACCGGTGACTTCGTCTTCGTGGGCGACCTGGGACGGCCGGACCTCCTGGAGCAGGCGGCGGGGATGCACGGGGTGCAGGAGCCCTCGGCGCGGCAGCTCTTCTCGTCGCTGCCCCGCTTCACCGAACTCCAGGACTACGTTCAGGTGTGGCCCGCCCACGGCGCCGGCTCCACCTGCGGGAAGGACCTGGGTGCGGTGCCCCAGACCACCGTGGGGTACGAGAAGCTCTACAACGCTTCCCTCTCGGCGGCGGATATGGGTGAGGACGCCTTCGTGGACGCCATCCTGGCCGGCCAGCCCGAGCCCCAGACGTACTTCGCCCGCATGAAGCGGGACAACAACAAGGGCGTCCCCCTCCTGGGGCAGCTCCCGAGCCCTCGGCGCCTGACGGTGGCGGAGCTCCAGCGTCGGGTGGACGCCGACGAGACCCTCTTCCTGGACACGCGCCTCGACCGGTCCGGCTTCATGGCCAAGCACATCCCCGGGGCCCTCTACACCCCCATGAACCGGGCCTTCAACACGGCGGTGGGTTCCCTGGTGGAAGATGAGACCCAGGCCATCGTCCTCATCATCGAAGAGAGCGCGGTGGAAGAGGCGGTTCGCGACCTGGTGCGCCTCGGCTACGACAACATCGCCGGCTTCGTGACCCCCGAGACGCTGACCCGCTACTTCGACAAGGGCGGCAAGGCCGGGAAGGTGGAAGAGGTGGGCTTCGAGGCCGTGGCGGAGGCCAGGATCCGTGGCGACATGGAGGTGGTGGACGTGCGCTTCGCCGCCGAATACGCCGGTGCCCACATCCCCGGTGCCCTCAGCGCCTCCTACACCCGCCTCCCCTCCCTGGCCCCGGAGCGGCTCCCCAAGGATCGGACGCTCCTGGTCCACTGCGGCACCGGCGCGCGGGCGGCGGCGGCCACCGCCTTCCTGGTGCGGGAAGGGTACGATGTGCGCTTCGTGAACGGCTCCTTCGACGCCTACAAGGAGGACGGGGAGATCGCCACCGGTTCCTTCAAGGGGGAGCCCCAGGAGCCGGCGGCGGTCTGAGGCCAGCGCCTGAACGGTACCCACTGACAACCGACGAAGGGACGTGAAGACCATGCGTCGCCTTCTACCCCTGGCGGAGCAGCTCGGAGGGTACAACACCCTCCGGGCTCGCTCCGACCTCTCCGCCGGACTCACGGTGGGGGTCATGCTCATCCCGCAGGGGATGGCCTACGCCCTCATCGCCGGCCTTCCGCCCATCTACGGGCTCTACGCGTCGCTGGTCCCCCTGGTGGTTTACGCCCTCATGGGGACCTCCCGGCAACTCGCCGTGGGTCCTGTGGCCATCGTCTCCATCCTGGTGGCCGCTGGGGTGGCGCCCCTGGCCGACGGCGACGGGGAGCGCTACATCCGCCTCTCGCTCCTTCTGGCCCTCATGGTGGGGGCACTCCAGTTGGCCATGGGGCTGCTCCGCTTCGGCTTCCTCACCAACTTCCTCTCGCATCCGGTCCTGGCCGGGTTCACCAGCGCGGCGGCGCTCATCATCGGAGCGAGCCAGCTCAAGCACCTGGTGGGGATGGACCTTCCCGGAGGCCACGGCGTCCACGAGATCCTTCTGGCCCTGGTGCGGAACCTGGACGACGTCCACCTTCCCACCCTGGCGCTGGGGCTCGGAGGCATCGCCCTTCTCCTGGGCCTCAAGCAGTGGAGTCAGGTGATTCCTGGAGCGCTGGTGCTGGTGGTGGTGGGAACCGGTCTGTCCTGGCTTCTGGGGCTCGGCGAGGCGGGGATCCGGATCGTGGGCGAAGTGCCGGGTGGACTGCCGGCCCCCATGCTTCCGGCGCTGGAGTGGGAGGTGGCCCGGGCGCTCCTTCCGGTGGCCCTCACCATTGCCCTGGTGGGGTTCATGGAGTCCATCGCCATCGCCAAGGTCTACGCCACCCAGCAGGGATACGACCTCCGCCCGAACCAGGAACTGGCGGCCCTGGGGACGGCGAACCTGGTGGGCGCCTTCTTCCGGGCCTACCCGGTGACCGGGGGGTTTTCCCGGACGGCGGTGAACGCCCGGGCCGGCTCCACCTCGGGAGTGGCCGGGCTGGTGGCCGCTGCGGTGGTGGCGCTGACCCTCCTCTTCCTCACCGATCTCTTCCAGCACCTCCCCAATGCGATCCTGGCCTCTCTGGTGATGGTGGCGGTGGCGGGGCTGGTGGACTGGAAGGAAGCGCTGCACCTCTGGCGCATCGACCGGCAGGATCTCTCCATGATGCTCGTCACCTTCGCCGCCACCCTGGCGCTGGGCATCGAGGCGGGGATCCTTGTGGGGGTTGTGGCCTCGCTGGGCCTTCTGGTCTACCGCATGTCCCGCCCCCACGTGGCGGAGATGGGCCGGCTGCCGGGGACCCGGAGCTTCCGGAACCTGGCCAGGCATCCCGAGGCGGTTCGGCCGGAAGGGGTGGCGATCCTCCGCATCGACGCCTCCCTCACCTTCGCCAACGCCCAGGTTCTCCGGGATCGGGTGCGGGGGCTTCTTCACCCGCCGGAAGGCCAGGAGCGTCCCCACACCGTGGTACTGGACTTCCACCCGGTGAACGGCGTGGACTCAACGTCGCTACACGAGTTGATGGACCTGGCGGAGACGCTGGAGGCGGCGGGGGTGCAGCTTCGCATCGCCGGGATCCACGGCCCGGTATTCGACCGTCTGGAACGGGCCGGGGTGGCGGAGCGGGTGGGGAGTGAGCGCTTTCACCTGGAGGTGGCCGATGCGGTGGAGGCGGCGGAAGAGCGCAAGGGAGGGGCGGGCCGGGATCGGGAGCGCGAGCCCATCTCCGCGGGCTAGCCGGCCGCAGGCGCCGGCGGGGCGGTCAGGCGGGTGAGGCCACAGACAGATGGGGCGGCGAGCCGGAGGCCGCAGGGAGTGCAGTCGTCCCTGCGGCCTCTGCTGGGGAATGGGTAGCTCCCGACCCTATCCCCCCAATCGGCAGCTACCGACGATACCCCACCTGGAACCGGTAGAAGGGCTCGTCGTCGAAGGAGTCGATCCCCACCTCGGCCCGGATGTGGACGTCGTCCAGGGCCAGGGCGGCGCCGGCGATGGCGAAGACGGAGTTCTCGGTCCGGGTTGTGTCGAAGGCGTCACCGGAGAAGCGCCAGTGAGCGAACCCCGCCCGCGCCGATGGCACGACGCGAATCCCGTCCCCTGCGTCGATCCGGCCGCCTACCGAGAGAGCCAGGGGAATCCGGAGCTGGTTTTCACTGATGGAGTCCTGGGTGCGTCGGGTGAAGTCGGCGCCACCTACCGGGCAGATGTTGATCCCCGGACCGGAGCGGATGTCGTACGAGAGTCGACCCTCGAACCGGGTCCGACGGTCGTCGTCATCGAAATCGTCCAGTGCCACACCGGCCCGAGCGCCGAGGGGGCCCGGGAAGTTGGCCTCCACCCCGACACCGAAGTCATTGGCCCCGCTGGTGATGTTTGCGTCCGCCACCACGGAGTACTGTCCGGGGCCGTTGGGGCTTCCAAGGCACGCCTGCCCCAGGAGCGCCAGGGGAGCGAACACCCCCACCACCATGCCTGCCACCATCCCACCCCAACGGACCGACGAACCCTTCCGTTCTGTCATCGCGATACCCTCCGGCAGCTTCGGGAAATGAATCGGGAACCCACGTCGCGGGTCTCCGTCGTCCCAGGATCGGCAGGACTCCTCCGGAACACAAGATTTTCGTTCCCCGGCCCGTGGTGCCGCACCTGCTCAGTCTGCGGCCTAGCCACACCCCACTCACCACTCTCGCTCGCGCCGGCGCCCCCGCCTCAGGGCCCGGGTCGCCGCTTGTGCCTACCCGCCCGGTCGAAAATCGACTCTCGGTACCGGCGAAAGTGCCGCGGTTGAGTTTTTGCCCGCTGAGCGGTGAAGATTCGACACTCGACCACGGAAGCCCTCTCGACGTTCGAATACTGTTCGCTGAGCGGAAAGAATTCGAACCTTGGCCGGCACGGAGGGCGTGAGATCCGCTATTTCTCCGGTCACGAGCCCATCCGCCCCATCCACCCCATCCGCTCCATCCGCTCCATCGCCCGTCTCGAGTCCTACTCATCCCCGCGGGCCTCCACGTGCACCCCCAAGGGACCAAGGGAGTGCACCCCCCGAAAGTGAACCCCTGGGCCCTTGTTCGTGGATCGTGTTGGTGGCGTTTTCCTGTGCAGCGTCACGTTCTGAGGGCATGCGCGGGAGCACGTACCGTAGACGGGCGCCGGGTGGCCTGCACATGAGGATGTGCGCGCCGCGCCAACAGCGACCCAGAACAAACGCCGAGGGGCGGCACCAGGCACCCACAACGCTGAAGTCTGGCGAGGTGACTGGCGCCGTAGGGGGCGCTCGGAGATGTCCGGGGGGACGACCTGGGACGAAGGCCTTCTCCGCAGTCGGACCCGGACCCGGAAGGCTGAACTTTGACCCTGTTCCCCGTTACTATGGGAAGTACGAGGAACTGCTCGGCGGGATGCCGGCGTGGCGTCCCCTTTACCCCTCCCCGAGTTGGAGACTGACCTACCATGAACCGAAGGGATCTCCTCAAGGCCGGCGCACTGGCCGGCGCCGCCGCCGCTGCAGCCCATCTCCCGGGGCTCGGCGCACTCCGTGCCGCCCGGGCCGCCACGGCCGGTCCTGCCGCCTCGGCCCGCCTCCGCGAGAGCCGGAACCTCATCTTCCTGGTGCTGGACGGCACCGGCTATGAGGACATGGCGGCCGCCTCCATGTTCTCGCGCAGGGTCCTCGGTCGTCCCCTTCTGCTGGAACAGGTCCTGAGCGCCGGCCAGTACGGAAGCATGGATGTCCAGAGCCTCACCGCGGTGGTCACGGACTCGGCGGCCGCCACCTCGGCGTGGGCCACCGGTCGACGGGTCGTCAATGGCGCCCTCTCCCAGCTGCCCGACGGACGGGACCTCACCACCATCCTGCAGGTGGCGAAGGACCAGGGGCGGGCTACCGGTCTGGTTACCACCACCCGCATGACCCACGCCACCCCTGCAGGGTGGGTGGCCCGGGTGGCGGCTCGGGGGATGGAGGAGGAGATCGCCGAGCAGTATCTGGCCTTCCGCCCCGACATACTCATGGGCGGGGGTCGGGGTCCCTTCGAGGCGGAGACGCGGAGCGACGGGCGGGATCTGACGGCGGAGTTCCGGGACGCCGGGTACGAGGTGATCCATGACCAGGAGGGGCTGGAAGCGGCCTCGGGCGATCACCTCCTGGGGCTCTTCACCAACAGTGACCTCCACCTCCCCTACGAGGCGGACCGCCGCTTCCAGGACGTCCCCTCCCCCTCCCTGGCCGCCATGACCCGGAAGGCGCTCCGGCACCTGGGCGACCGGGAGGGCGGCTTCGTCCTGCAGGTGGAGGCAGGCCGAATCGACCACGCCAACCACCGCAGCGACCTGGGAGCCGCCCTCTGGGACTGGATCGCGGCCGATGAGGCGCTGAACGAGATCCTCTCCTTCCTGGAGGTCCAGAACGACACCATCCTCATCGTCGCCGCCGACCACGACACGGGAGGAGGGGCGGTCTACGGCTTCGGGTCCGGATACCGGTCCTCGACTCCGGCATTCGAGACACTTGGAGGGGTCCGAGCATCCCATGAGTGGCTCTTCCGCGAGATCATCGCCCCCGGCGTTTCACCTGGAGACATCCAGGACGCCGTGAGAGAGTATCTGGGCGTCATGGTTCCCGACGCCAATGCCGAGATCATGGCGCGGGTGGTGGCGGGAGAGCGGGGAAATCGGGAAGTCCAGCGGGGGCACCCCAACGCCCATAGGAGCCAGCCCGGCAATACCCTGGCCAAGCTCATCACCATCAGTCCCGACGGGGCCCCCGACCGCCCCAATGTCTCGTTCAGCACCAGCCATCACACCGCCGGCCTGGTGCCCGTGGCCGTCGTGGGTCCGTCGGTGGCCCCGGGTTCGCTGGGCTTCGTGGAGAACACCGAACTCTTCCACATCATGTGCGCGGCGCTGGGAACCCGCTTCGAGAATCC
>REEG01000096.1 GCA_007695195.1 Gemmatimonadales bacterium
AAGGGGCCGGCGGATGGGGGCGGCCGCTCGGGCGAGGGCCGCCACTCGGACAGGGTCCGCCACTCGGACAGGGGCGCGGGAAGGGGGCACGTGAGTCTCCGGGTCAGGGGGTCGGGGTGGGCCACCCCCGGGAGAGTGGGCGGGCCCCCACCTCCCGGTCAAGCTGCCTCGGGTGCGGGTGAGGCCGGCCTGGAAGTACGTTCCAGGAAGTGCACCCCTGGACGCTTGTTCGTGGATCGTGTTGGTGGCGGATCCCCATGGAACGTCAACTCCGAGGATGAGCGTGCTGCTACAACAGCATCCAAGAACGTACGCCAAGGGGAGGGCTTGCGATGTGCCGAGGACGTGCGCGCAGCACCAACAACACCCCGGAACAAACGCTGAGGGGCGGCACTTCGTGTGCTCAGAACCTCAGCAGCTCCCGCACCCACCGCATCGAACCCGAATGGAGGGATGCACGGCCGGGGGGGCGTAGGGTGAAGATCCCCGCAGCGCCCTTGCCCGCTCTCTTACAGTTCCATCAGAATGGAGGTGAGCGGCTCGGCGTGTCGGTAACGCCCTTTTGACCCGCCACCAGGAGGAGCTGATGGATGCAGTGACCCCCCCGCAGGAACCCGAGGCGTTCTGGTCCGACGCCCGTGCCTCCCTCGCCGGACTCCCTGACGGCCGGGGCCTGAACATGGCCCATGAGGCGGTGGACCGGCATCTGTCGGGACCGGCGGCGGACCGGGTGGCCTTCCGCTTTCTCCCGAAGAAGGGCGAGCCGCTGGAGATGACCTACCGGGAGCTGGCGGCGGAGTCGAACCGCTTTGCCCGGCTCCTGGAGCGCCTCCAGGTGGGGCCGGGCTCCACCGTCTTCCTCCTCCTGGGGCGGGTCCCCCACCTCTACGTGGCCGTCCTCGGTGCCCTGAAAGCTCGGTGCGTGGTCTGCCCCCTCTTCTCGGCCTTCGGTCCCGAGCCCATCCGCTCCCGCATGGCCGCCGGCGACGCCCGGGTGCTGGTCACCACGCCGACCTTCTATCGGCGGAAGGTGGCGGGACTGCGGGAAGCGCTCCCCGGGCTGGACCACGTCCTCCTGGCCGGTCCGCCGGAGGAGACGACAGACCCCGGCGTCCACTGCCTGGCGGATCTCCTGGCCCGGGAAGACGCCCACTACCGCATCCCGGACACGGACCCCCAGGATCCGGCCCTCCTCCACTTCACCAGTGGCACCACCGGGGTGCCCAAGGGAGCGCTTCACGTCCATGAGGCGGTGGTGGCCCACCACGTCACCGGCCGGTCGGCCCTGGACCTGCGCCCCGACGACCGGTTCTGGTGCACGGCGGATCCCGGGTGGGTCACGGGGATGTCGTACGGGATCGTGTCGCCCCTCACCAGCGGGGTCACCAGCATCGTAGACGAGCGGGAGTTCGACGCCGAGGGGTGGTACCGGACCCTCCAGGACGAACGGGTCACGGTCTGGTACACGGCTCCCACCGCCATTCGGATGCTCATGAAGGCTGGCCGGGAGCTCCCCCGGCGCTTCGACCTGTCCAGCCTCCGCTTCATCGCCAGTGTGGGCGAGCCCCTGAACCCCGAGGCGGTGGTCTGGAGCCAGGAGGTGCTGGGGCTCCCCATCCACGACAACTGGTGGCAGACCGAGACCGGGGGGATCATGATCGCCAACATCCCGGGTCAGGAGATCCGCCCCGGCTCCATGGGGCGCCCGCTCCCGGGGGTGGAGGCGGCGGTGGGGCGGCGCACCAACGGGGAGGTGGAGGTGATCCGGGAACCCGACGAGGAGGGCGAACTCCTCCTCCGCACCGGCTGGCCCTCCCTCTTCCGCACCTACCTGGGCCAGGAAGAGCGCTACCGGGGGTGCTTCCAGGGCGACTGGTACCTCACCGGTGACCTGGTCCGCCGCGATGCGGACGGGTACTTCTGGTTCGTGGGGCGGGCCGACGACGTGATCAAATCCGCCGGCCACCTCATCGGTCCCTTCGAGGTGGAGAGCGCCCTGTTGGAGCACCCCGCCGTGGCGGAGGCCGCCGTCATCGGGAAGCCGGATCCCATGGTGGGCGAGATGGTGAAGGCCTTTGTGGCCCTCCACCCCGGCTACACCCCCGACGAGGATCTTCGCCTCCAGATCGTGGGCCACGCCCGGAAGCGGCTGGGTTCGGTGGCGGCGCCGAAGGAGCTGGAGATCCTGGACGACCTCCCCAAGACCAAGAGCGGGAAGACGCTCCGCCGCCTCCTGAAGGCCCGGGAGCTCGGGCTCCCCGAGGGCGACGTATCCACGCTGGAGAGTCCATCATGACCCTGCCCGATGCCGCCCACGCCCGCGCCCTCCTTCGCAGTATGCTCCTGATCCGGCGCTTCGAGGAGCGGTGCGCCGAACTCTATACCCAGCGGAAGATCCACGGCTTCCTCCACCTCTACATCGGTGAGGAGGCGGTGGCGGCGGGATCCATCGCCGTTCTGGAACCCCGGGATTCGGTGGTGGCCACCTACCGGGAGCACGGTCAGGCGCTGGCCCGGGGCGTCCCCACCGACACCGTCATGGCCGAGATGTACGGGAAGCAGGAGGGGTGTGCCCGGGGGCGCGGCGGATCCATGCACGTCTTCGACGCCGAGACCCGCTTCTACGGGGGGAATGCCATCGTGGCCGGCGGGCTCCCCCTGGCGGTGGGGCTGGCGCTGGCGTCCAGGATGCAGGGCGAGGACCGGGTCACCGCCTGCTTCTTCGGCGACGGGGCGGTGGCCGAGGGGGAGTTTCACGAAGCCATGAACCTGGCCGCCCTCTGGGAGCTCCCGGTCCTCTTCTGCTGCGAGAACAACCTCTACGCCATGGGCACGGCGCTCCAGATCGCCCAGGCCCGAACGGATCTGGCGGCCCGGGCCGCGGCGTACGGGATGCCTGCCTGGACGGTGGATGGAATGGATGTGGTGGCGGTGGAGGCGGCCACCCGTCGGGCCGTGGACGCCATCCGGTCGGGGGCGGGACCTCACTTCCTGGAGTTCCGCACCTACCGCTTCCGGCCCCACTCCATGTTCGATCCCGAGCTCTACCGGTCCAGGGAAGAGGTGGCGGAGTGGAAGAAGCGCGATCCCATCCTCCTGCTGGAGCGCCGCATGCGGGAGGCGGGGATGCTGGACGACGCCGGGATGGAGGCGCTGGAGCGGGAGGTGGCCGAGGAGGTGGAGGCCTCGGTGGCCTTCGCCGAGGCCGGAAGCTGGGAGCCGGTAGAAGAGCTCACCCGCTTCGTCTACAGCGAACGCCCGGGTGACCCCGGGGAGGGGGAAGGGTGAAGACCACCTACCGGGAAGCGGTGCGGGAGGCCATCCGCGAGGCCATGCACCGGGACGAGCGGGTCTTCCTCATGGGCGAGGATGTGGGCCACTACGGCGGGTGCTACGCCGTGAGCAAGGGGCTCCTGGACGAGTTCGGACCGGAGCGGATCCGGGACACGCCTCTGGCCGAATCGGGGTTCACCGGGGCCGGGATCGGGGCGGCGCTGGGGGGGATGCGCCCCATCGTGGAGATCATGACGGTGAACTTCAGCTTTCTGGCGCTGGACCAGATCGTGAACAACGCCGCCACCCTTCTCCACATGTCCGGCGGCGCCTTCAACGTACCCGTAGTGATCCGCATGGCCACCGGGGGCGGGCGGCAGGTGGCCGCCCAGCACTCCCGGAGCCTGGAGGGGTGGTACGCCCACATTCCCGGGCTCCGCATCGTCACCCCCGCCACCGTGGAAGACGCCCGGGGGATGCTCTGGACCGCGCTGGAGGATCCGGATCCGGTCCTCATCTTCGAGCACGTCATGCTCTACAACATGGAAGGGGAGCTGGCCGAGGATGCGGGGCCCGTGCCGCTGGAGGGGGCCGCTGTGCGGAGGGCCGGCACCGACGTGAGCCTCATCACCTACGGCGGGAGCCTCTGGAAGGTGCTGGAGGCGGCGGACGAGCTGGCCTCCCACGGGATCTCCGCCGAGGTCCTGGATCTCCGGAGCCTCCGGCCGCTGGACGACGAGGCGATCCTGGCCACGGTGGCCCGCACCCACCGGGCGGTGGTGGTGGATGAGGGGTGGCGCACCGGCGGGATCTCGGCGGAGATCACCGCCCGCATCATGGAGGGGGCCTTCTACGAACTGGACGCCCCTGTGGTCCGGGTCTGCGGGGTGGAGGTGCCCATGCCGTACCCGGCCCACCTGGAGCGGGCGGCCCTTCCGCAGGTGGCCGACATCGTGGCGGCCGCTCGGGGGCTGGTGGAGGGCCAGGGGGAAGGTGCAGACGCAGGCCCGGCCCGAGGCTCGGCCGGGGGGAGCCGGGGAGACGCCCCATGAGTCGCACCTACGATATGCCCGCGCTGGGGGCCGGAATGGAGTCGGGGATCGTGGTGGAGTGGCACGTGGAGCCGGGGCAGGCGGTGAAGCGGGGCGACGTCATCGGCATCGTGGACACGGAGAAGGGCGCCATCGACATCGAGATCTGGGACGACGCCGAGATCGCGGAGATCCTGGCACCGCCGGGGACCGAGGTGCCGGTGGGGGAGCCCCTTCTGCGGCTGAAGGTGGCGGGGGAGGACGTGGACCTGGACCCCCGGGAGGATGAGGCGCCGGAGGTGGAACCCCAGGAAGCCCCAGCCTCCCAGGAAGCCCCGGCCCCGGAGGTCGCTGCTGCGGACGTCGTGGCCCCACCCCAGGCGCCGCCGTCCCCCGCCCCCCGCCGCCGGGTGAGCCCCCTGGCCCGGCGCCGAGCTGAGGCGCTGGGCGTGGATCCGGAGCGGGTGGAGGGCACGGGTCCAGGGGGGGCCGTCACGGCGGCGGATGTGGAGGCGGCCGCAGGGGGCGACCCTTCCCCGCCTTCCCCCGAGCCCACCCCGGAACCCGACCCCGCCCCCGCCCCCGACCCTTCCCCCGAGCCCGACCGGCAGGCGGCCATGCGGCGGGCCATCGCCGCCGCCATGACCCGGTCCAAGCGGGAGATCCCCCACTACTACCTCTCCCACACCCTCTCCATGGAGTCCACGCTCCGCCGGCTGGAGGAGGTGAATCGGGATCGCCCTCCGGCCGAGCGGATCCTCGTGGCGGCCCTCTACATCAAGGCGGTGGCCCAGGGGCTGGAGGCGTTTCCGGAGCTGAACGGCTTCTGGGAGGACGATGCGTTTCGCCAGGCCGACGGCATCCACCCGGGCCTCGCCATCTCCCTCCGGGGCGGCGGACTGGTGGCCCCGGCTCTCCACGACGCGCCGTCCCGCTCCCTTGAAGAGCTCACCTCGGGAATCCGGGACGTGGTGCAGCGGGCCCGGGCCGGGCGCCTCCGGGGGTCGGAGGTGACCGATCCCACCATCACCGTGACCAGTCTGGGCGACCGGGGGGTGGACACGGTCTTCGGCGTCATCCACCCGCCCCAGGTGGCCATCGTGGGGATCGGCACCGTGGTGGAGCGGCCATGGGCCGAGGGCGGGATGGTGGGGAGTCACCGGACCGTCACCCTCACCCTCTCCGCCGATCACCGGGCCGGCGACGGACACCGGGGGAGCCTCTTCCTGGCCCGGGTAGCCCATCTACTGCACACAGGGGACGAGCTGTGAGCGATACCGAAACGCAGGTACGAACGGCAATCCGGGAGGCCCTTCGCCACATCGCCCCTGAGGTTGAGCTGGACCAGGTGGACCCCACCGCCGATCTCCGGGACGAGATCGATCTGGACTCGGTGGACGCCATGAACCTCCTGGTGCGGCTTCATGAGTCGCTGGGCGTGGAGATCCCCGAATCGGACTACAGCCGGATCGCCACGCTGGACGGGATGGTGACGTACCTGGAAGGGCGGCTGGCGGGAGAGGGTTGAGGGGCAGTGGCGGGCCGGCCTCGATGGTTTAGCTTTCCCTGATCCGTGGCCGGCATGCCACCCCGTCCCGCACCCCTCCCAGGGAGAACCCCGCCGCCTATGAAACCCACCCTGCGCACGCTCCGTCGTCTCCTCCTTCTCCTGGCCGTGCCGGCCATCGTTCCCACCCCCGTCGCCGCCCAGACTCCGGCCCTGGCCGATCTTCCCGAGATCCAGGTGGGCCAGGAGGTGGAGGGTCGCCTCTGGGCCGAGTCGCCGGAGTCCCTGAACTGGGGGCCTTTCGAGGTCTTCCGCTTCCAGGGCGAGGCCGGGGTCCGATACGTGGCCGACGCCCGCTCCGGGGATTTCGACACCTATCTGGTACTGGCCCACGCGGTGGGCGGAATCACCGAGTTCCTCCAGGAAGACGATGACGGCGGCGAGGGGACCGATGCCCGTCTTCGCTTCCGCCTCGACCGGGACGGCACCTACCTGCTCGTGGTGCGGGGGTGGGGGATGGACCGGGGCCGGTTCACCCTCTCCCTGGCCGAGCTTCCGCCGCCCCCGCCGGCGGAGGTCCGGGGTCTCCAGGTGGGGCAGCCGGTGCAGGGAGAGCTTTCCCTTGAGGGAAGCCTCTTCGAGACGGAGTGGGGCGAGGAGATCCCCTTCGACATCTGGACCTTCGAGGGTGCCGCCGGCGACGTCATCCAGGTGGCCATGGACTCCGACGACTTCGACGCCTACGTGGAGCTGGGGACCCTGGAGGGCGACCAGTTCACCTCCGAGGCCTCCGACGACGACGGTGGCGAGGGGAGCAACGCCCTCCTCCATCACCGTCTTCTCCGCGACGGCACCTTCGCCATCCGGGCGAGGAGCTTCGGCAGTTGGTCCGCCGAGGGCCGCTACACCCTCCGGGTGGATCCCTACGTGCCGGAGGTACCGGTGCGCCGTCCCATCGCCATCGGGGAGCGGGTCGAGGCCGATCTAACCATGGACGACGCGCTCCTGGTGGATCTGGACGCCGTGTGGAGCGCTCCCACCCGGGTGCAGGAGTGGGAGCTGGAGGGTCGCGCCGGCGACCGCCTGGAGATCCGGATGCGCTCCGACGACTTCGACACCGTCCTCTCGTTGGGTCGGGAAGAGGCGGACGGCTTCTACCGGGAGCTGGCCTTCAACGACGACGCCCCCGACGACGGATTGAACTCCCTCATCGAGTTCCAGCTCCCTGCCGACGGCACCTATCTGATCCGGGCCCGGGCATTCAATGCCGGATCCACCGGTCGGTACACGCTGGAGGTGAATCGCGGCGGGTGATGCGGAGACGGGCTCTCATGGGGCGATCCATTTTCCCCCTCACCGTGTAGCACCACGAGGCCGTAGTTGACGCCCACGGATGCCCCGTCTCGGCGGTATCCCCTACCGAGAGCGTGTCTTATGCCTCGATCCTCGTTCGCAGCAAAGATGTCGCCGGTCGGATCCTCCCATATCCCGTCCGGCCCCACCCCCGTCCTCGCCCGGTTTCTCTCCATTCCGGTCTTCCTGGCCCTGGCCGCCACCCTCCTGGTCCTGCACCCCTCGTCCGTTGAGGGGCAGACCGTTCGGGGCGGCGGCTACTTCGCCGTGGGCGCCATGGATCTGGACCTGGACGCGCTGAATCAGCGCCTTACCGGCGCCGGATATCCGGAGATGTCTTCGTCGGCTCTGACTCTGGGTGGAGGTGGGCACGCGGTGCGCGGCCGACTCCTCATCGGTGGTCAGGGGCACGGCTTCCTGGCCGATGACGAGACGACGGTGGACGGAAACACCGGCGTTCGCCTGGGCGGTGGCTACGGGCTCTTCAACCTGGGCTGGGAGGTGGTGGGCCGGGACCGGCTCAGCATCTATCCCACGGCCGGGCTGGGAGGCGGTGGGGTAGCTCTTCAGATCGGACCCCGGGACGTTCCCCTCTTCGACGAGGTGCTGGACGACCCGGCTCGAAACGTCACCCTCTCCCACGCCGGCCTTCTCACCTCGCTGGGCGTGCGCGCCGAGGTGGCGCTGGGGGATCGGCCCCGCCGCCGGGCTCCCCGTCAGGGGATGGTGGTGGGGATGGAGCTGTCGGTGCTGCAGAGTGTCGGGAACTGGCGGTGGAGCACTGAGTGGGGCGAGGTGACCCGCGGCCCCGATGCCGCCCTGGATGGGGTGCATCTGAGGGTCACCATCGGTGGGGGCGGAGGAAGGCGATGATGCCCCGGGAGCCCGGACTGCCGGGCTCCGCTTCCGGTGGGGGCCAAGGCACCCCGAACCCGGTGGGTTGCCGGGCCGCCGGAGCTGAAAGCGGCCGGTGGGCCGCTGCGGCCGTAACGCTCGGCGCCCTGGCGCTCCTCCTCCTCACCGCCCTTCCGCAGTCCGGTCTCGAGGCACAGATCCCGCCTCCCCGTCCCGGCGAGCTCGAGCGCCAGACCCTCCTTCTCCCGGAAGCGGGGATCCTGGAGATCACGCCCACCCTCCGGGCTCGGGCCGGACTGTTCCCGGATCTCCGGGACTTCCAGGGTGCCCGCCTCTTCCAGGGCGAGGATGGGGCCCTGGTGGTGGAGGTGGCATGGCTGGAAGAGGGGCGTCTCGTACGCCAGCGCCGCCCCCTGTCCGAGGCCGAGCTGGCGGCCCTGCGCCGGACCCTCGCCGAGAGCCTGGCCCGCGCCGGCGCCGCAGCCGTGGATACGCAGGACGGTCGGGGTGGCTTGGTGCTGGGGCACACCCTCCTGGGGGTGGCCTATCACGGCTGGGCCGTGCCGGTGGCGCTGGATGTGTCGTCGGCGCAGGGGGCGGTGGCCGCGTACCTCCTCACTGCCGGGACGACCTTCTACCTCCCGTACCGCCTGACCCGACACCGAACCGTCACCGATACGCACCGGAACCTCTCCCTCTACGGCGGGAGCCGGGGGATCGTGAGCGGACTCTTTGCCGGGGATCTGGTGGGGGGGGACCGGGAGGACGGCCGGGGGTCCGGCCGTGCGCGTCTGGCCGGGGGCGTGGTGGGAGGGGCCGCCGGGGGCACGCTGGGGTTCATGGCCGTGGACCGCTGGAACCCGGAGCTGGGGGATGCCGAGCTCTGGGCGGCCCTGGGTGATGCGGGTCTCCTGGTCGGCGCCGCCACCGCCTACCTGGCCGGACCCTACAAGGAAGAGACCTTCACTCGCCGGGACAACGGCTTCGAATTCACCGATACCCGGATCCGGAGTCGCCGGGTGGGGCACGCCCTGACCCTGGCCGGACAGGGCGCCGGGCTCGCGGCGGGAGCCTGGCTGGGGGGGCGGCGGAGCTATTCCACCGGCGATGTGTCGGCCCTTCGGAGCGCCACCATCGCCGGGGTGCAGACCGGGGCCTCGGCGGCTCGCCTGGCCGGGGTGGATGAGTGGGGCGATGCGGTGGTGGGCGCCATGCTGGCCGGGGGTCTGGGCGGCCTCGTAGCCGGCGACCGCTGGATGGGCCCTCGGGGCTTGAGTACGGGAGAAGGGCTCCTGGTGAACGCGGCCCATCTCGCCGGGACCGCCACCGCCGCCGGTCTCACCTACCTCCTGGTGGACGAGATCGACGGGAATGAGACCCTCCTCCTCTCCGCATCCACCGTGGGCGGGATCCTGGGGGCCGGCCTGGTGTGGCGGGCCGTGGTGGACGGGGCGCCGAGGCGGGTGGGGAGCCTGGGTAACGGGGCTCCCGGGCGGTTCGGTTCCATCTCGCCGGGGACCCCGTCGCCAGGGAGTGGAGGAGGCGCCACGAGACCCGACGCACCGGCGGGGATCACGGTGGAGGTTCACCCCATGGGGATCCTGCAGGGCACCCTCCTGGCGCCCCGGCCGGGGATAGCCGGTGCCGCTCATGGCTCAGCGGCCGTCCGCACGGACGTTCCGCCGGGGTGGGGCGTAGGGGGAGGGACCGGGGTGGGTGGGGCTGGTGCGCGATCCGCCGTCGCCCCCTGGCTCACCATCCGCTTCTGAGGCCCGGCCGCCAGTCCCACACCGTGTCCTACGGCGGGGGGACGCGGGGTTCGAAGGGTCCGGTGACGACAACTTCCACCGGGTAGCCCTCCACCTCTTCCGGGATGGCGGCCCGGGCCTCCGGCGACTCCCGGGCCAGGAAGACCCGGATGCACGGCTCCCCGTCACAGAGGGCGAGCCCGGTGCCCACCACGCCGGGGAGCTCCATCCACTCCGGCGTGAACGCCTCCTGCACCTCCTGGATGGATCGTTGGGTCACGTCATCCTCTCCGGTGTCGTTGCCGTTGGCGAAGAGGCCGCATCCGGCGAGGACGGCGGCCATGAGGAGAGATAGAAGAGGGGCGAGGGGCGGAAGGGCAAGGCGGAGCGCCGGGGACCGTGCCCTGAACTGCCCACCGGGGAGCGGCTGACGTCGGAGCGCGCTACCCCGAAGCGGATCGGGCGCGCACCCCGGAGGATGCGCGCCCGTGCGAGTCGGCCTGTGGTGGTCGAGCCTCCGCTCCAACATCAGGACGCCGGGCCCGGCAGGTCGGGGCTCAGTACGCCCGTTCCTGCGTCTCCGTGTTGCCGTCCCCATCGGTCACGATGATCCGCACCGTGTCCGCGTTGCTCCGGGTGCGGAGCTCATGCTCTCCGGAGGCGGTGGCGCCACTCACATTGGTGGTCTGGGAATCCAGGACGGATCCGCCGCCCACCAGCTCGGTGCGCACGGTCACGGCGCCGCTCACGGTCCAGTTGATGGTCGCCCGCCGCCACGGTCCGCTGCTCCGGGTGGAGACATCGAACTGGTCGATGGTCAGGTCGGTCTCGGGGTCGGGCTCCGGCTCCGGCTCGGGCTCAGGTTCGGGCTCGGGCTCAGGTTCCGGAGTCGGGTCCTGACCGGGAACGGTGGGGTCGATGGTCACCCCGAACCGCTCCAGCACCGCGTCGATGCGGTTGGCCAGCGTCCGGGTGGAGCTTCCGGCGAAGAGGAGTCCCACCGGGCGATTCCCATTCTGGGTCACGATGAGGGACCCCGAGTCCCCACCGGCGCTGAAGCTTCCAGGCGAGATGGAGATCTGCTCCACGAAGGTGGCGGCACGGGAGCACCGGAACCCTCTCACCTCGATGCAAACGCTCACGGTGACATTCACCTCTTCCACCGTGCCCTGGGTGAACTCGGTGGTCCGGCCGTACTTCTGGACGCCCATTCCCGGCGCGGCTTCCTGGGTTTCGGTGCTGGGCGAGCCGTAGGCCACCCCTTCCGGCGTGGATCCACTCACGGCGCTGGCCGGAACCGCGGCGATGGCGGCGTCAATGGTATTGGGCCCGGAGAAATCGAAGGGCTCGAAGTCGGCCAGGGTGCCGATGGCGTCGTTACTGATCGTCCCTCCGTCGAAGGAGCCGGGCTGGAGGGCTGCATCGCCAATGGAGGCGTTGTTGCTATTGGCCAGGACGTGGTTGTTGCTCAGGGCAAAGACGTTCCCGTCCGCGTCCACGACCCGGGCGCCCAGCGTTCCGGCGGTGATGTCGGGGTGCCCGATGGAGAAGCCCATGGGGGCGGGCCGGGCCCGGGTCCGGGGGTCGGCCCGGAGTTCGAACTGTCCCGTCACCACCCGCCGCACCGGGATCCCGTCCACCTGTTCCGGCAGGTTCGGGATTCGGGCGTTCATGAGGAAGATCCGGACCTCAGGCCTCCCGTCATCACTCAGACCCACCGCCGTTCCCACAACGCCGGACTGAGCCATGAGTCGGGGCGTATGGCGGTTGGCGGCCCGGATGGCCGGCCCCAGATCCTGCTGCATCAGGTCGCCCACCGAGAGCGCCGGCGATTCGGTTACGTCGGCTCCGGTGGGAAGCTCTCCGCCGAAGTCGGTACACGCCGACAATGTCAGGAGGGCAAGGAAGGGGAGTGCGGCGACCGGGCGCCACATCCAGGACGATGGGGCCTTCATGGGCTACCTCCGTGAGATACGGTGAATGGGCGGAAGTGTCTTCTCTCCGGGTCAACTCCCATGGGCCGAACCTTGCCGACCGGGAGCGCTCACCGGGGACAGCTCACCATGGGACGCCGGCCCCCGATCCCGCAAGTCGGCCCGACAAGTGTCTTTCGGTATCGTCGAGGCCTGACGTTCCATGAGGGGCCCTCTATCCGGATCCCTCACCGCACCAGGTAGAAGGACTCCTGCCGGCCCGTGATCCACTCCCACCCGTCGTCGGTAAGCACGGCGTCCTCTTCCATGGAGAAGCGCACCATCTGCCCCCCCCACTCGGGCACGGGGTAGTTCACATTCAGCTCCACCGAGTGCCAGGTATTGGCCCGGAAGGGCGCATCTCCCCGCACCGGGACCCCGTCCTGGTAGTCGGTCATCCCCATGGGCACCCCGGCGCCGTGACCGTGGAAGCCCACCGAGTGCCAGTAGACGGTGGCGTCGAGCCCTTCCTCCCGAGCCCGAGCCAGGGACGAGGCCAGCGCCTCGTTTCCGGTGCGTCCGATCCGCGCCTCGGCCATGGTGATGTCCTGCATGCGCTGAGCTGCTCGGAGTCCGGCCATGAACCCTTCGGGAGCGTCCGTCTCGCCGTAGCGGAGGACATACCCGTTGTGCTGGGTGTCGGTGGAGTAGCCCAGATAGACGATCCCCAGGTCGAGCCAGATGAGGTCGCCGCGCTGGATCACCACATCCCCGCTGATTCGCCCGTCATGCCCCTCACGCTGAACGGCGAAGGAGGGGTGGAACCACATCCCGAGGCCCATCTCCGCCGCCTTCTGGCGCATCCACCAGCGGACGTCGTCGGCGGTGGTCACCCCGGGGATGATCACCTCGTTGGAGAAGGCCTGGCCGATGATGGACTGGGCCACCCGCATGACGTGCCGGTAGAGCTCCGTCTCCTCGGGAAGCTTCTTCTCGAGCCACCCCACCGCCAGCATCTCGGCTGAACGGATCCGGTCCTCGTAGTCGGCCAGGGTCGAGAAGAGGGTGTCCCGCTGCGTCGCCGTCAGGCCGTCGGCATGGTTCCACCGTCCGGACATGTTCACACCGATGGTCCCGGGATTGCGCTCCCGCACCACCTCCAGAAGCCCCTCGAACTGCTCCTCGTTGTGGGTGGGGACCACCTCGTAGAGTCCGTCGTAATCGAAGCGCCCGATGGATAGACGCTCCACCGGCTGCCCCGGGCCCCGATCGTTGAAGACCAGGATGGTCCGGCGCCGGGACGAATACGTCTCCAGCGGCGACATGGAGCGAAAGACCGGGTCGTCGTTGTACTCCCGGGAGATGATGATCCACATGTCGATCCCCTCCCGGCGCATGAGTTCGGGGAGGAGGGTGTCGAAGCGTTCATCCAGGATCCGGCGCATGATGGGCGCCTGCTCCCGGTGGGTGAGGATGCGCTGATCCGGGAAGAACTCGGACTGGATGGGGACGCTCTGGGCGGCGAGGCCGCCGGGCGCCGCCGGAACCACCTCCTCCGCGGCCGGGGTCAGGACCAGGAGGCCGAGAGCCAGGGCAAGGCCGGAGGCGGCGGCGGAAACGCTGGAGGGTCGGGAAGAACGGGCGGCGGTGAGACGACGCATGGAGGGGCTCCGGGCCGGACGCGTGAACGCTGAGACGGACCCGGCCATCTTATGGCCCCGCCGGCCCGTGCGAAAGAAACAACTCTCCGGCTCCCACGCGGGTGCCCGACCGTATCCACCGACCTACTCGTCGTCGGTGCGGGCTTCGACCCACACCTGACCCTGGCCGTCCCACCGCACCGTGAGTTGCCAGGGGCGGCAGCACACCTCGCAGTCCTCCACATACTCCTGCACCGGCCCGCCGGCCGGATCCACCATGAGCTCCACCGACTCTCCGCAGTAGGGGCAGTGGACCCAGGCGACCTCATCCCAGGGCAACGGACTCAGCCGGACGCGTCCGGCTCTGCCTGGGGAAGGGGGCTCTTCCAGATGGCGCGACCCACGAAGAACGGTCCGAGGCGGTCCAGGTACCGGGCGGTCTGCTGCGTGCCCCGCATGTGCTCCACCAGCTTGGAGAGGGGGGTGAGCTCCTTGCCGGTGATCCCCACCACGAAGTCGTTGTCGTGAGTGTCGATGCCGTGGCACGCCAGACGGATGTCGTGGGCGTGGTCGCCCCGGCCGTACATCATCCCGATCTGGCCGTGCTCCTTGAGGTGCGACTTCTGCTCCTTCTCCGGAAGAAGGGCGAAGGCGCCGGAGCGCCGCACCGGATACCACACCGTCCAGATCCACTCGGGGTGGAGGGCGGTCCGGGTGGGACGGTGGACCAGCGTCTCGTCCAGGTCCGGCTCGTACCCGATGGCGTAGGTGCGCCCGAACATGGTGAACTCGGGCCGGAGCTTGAGGCCGGTGAAGGGCGAGGTCCGCAGAAGCTGGCGCCAGGGCCCCACGAAGTGCTCGGGGTCCTCGCTGAGCGTAACGACGCCGACGCCGAAGGGATCGTGGAGGTCTTCGTAGACCACTCCGGGGATCCCCGATTCCCTCATGCGATCGGCGACCTGGGCCGGGTTTCCGCACTCCCCGAAGGCCATGAATTGGATGAAGAGGCGACGGTGCGACTCGCGCCCGCGGGTCCCGGTCTCGGCCAGATTCAGTTCGGTATCAGTCATGGGTTCTAGGCTATCGGCGATGAAAGGGGCGATCAAGGGTCAAGGGGCGAACAACGATGCGCCGATCCACAGTCCCAGTACCGCCGCGCCGATCCCCAGTGCCAAAAGGCCCATCAGGACCCCTGCGGCGAGCCGTCTCCGTCCGCCCTCCGCCAGATCCACCACCTGCACCATCCAGGTGGAGAAGGTGGTGAAGGCGCCCAGGAATCCAACGCCGGCGATGGCTCCCAGGGAGGCGGACAGGCCCCCGACGGCCACCGCTCCCGCGGCTACCCCGGCCAGGAAGGCCCCCACCAGATTCACTCCCGCTGTACCCCAGGGGACCGCCCGAGCCTCCGGACTGAAGGATCCAACCCGCCCCTGGATCCATAGATCCACCAGATACCGGGCCACGGCGCCGGCGCCTCCTGCAACCGCCAGAGCCAGCACCGATCCCCAGAGGGGAGCCGTCCCGAGCACGGACGCCCCGAGCAGAGACACCTCGAGCAGAGACACTCCAGGCACGGACGCCCCCATCAGAGACACCCCGAGGAAGGACACCCCAAGCACGGACGCCGTCATGGAGACTCCACCGCCACGCCACCGCCACGTCCATCCCACCACGTGCCCAGCCTCCGCCCGGCCCGGAGTCCAACCAGGGCGGCCAGAACCCCTCCGCCAACCGAGAGGGCCAGGAGGAGCAGGCCGCCCCAGGGCGCTGACCCCGCCCATCCCAGGGCTCCGGGAGTTCCGGGCGAAGCCTCGGCGTGGGGGATGCTCTCGCCCATGGGAAGCGCCCCCTCCCCGACCCCGATGAAGTTGGCTCCATCCGGGAGCGCTACTTCCCCCAACCCCAGCAGGACGGCGCCGTCCAACGCCAACGCCGAGAAGGTGGTGAATGACCCCAGGAGGCCGGTGGTGAAGAGCAGCTTCAGGCGGGGCGAAACGGCCCGAGCGAGTCGTTGGGACCCCAGGAGGGCCCCGAGGAGGAGGCCCAGCGCCGCAGCCCCCGAGAGGTTCTCGAGAAGGGTGATCCCGGCGGGTGCCGTGAGTGCCCCTGTGAAGAAGCCATCGCCCTCTCCCGGATCCGCCCCACGCCACGATCCCGCCGCCAGCCCCCCGGCCCGAAGGAGGGTGCCCAGCGCACCCCCCAGCGCCACCGCCGCCAGGTCGGGCACCGCCGGAGCAGCCGCCCCCGAAACGGTCGGCGGTGACGCGGCTCCCCGGGCGGCTCCATCCCGCCCCATCAGCGATTCAACCGCAGCAGCTCAACGCTCCACACCAGGTCGAAGAGGGCCCAGGCCAGGTAGGGCAGGAGTACCCAGAACGACGTCCGGTCGTGGCGAACCACCAGAGCCGACAGCGCCGCCAGGAGGAGGAACACCGTCCCGGTCCCCAGAACTCCGGCGCCGAGACTACGGAGCTCCATGAACACCACGTTCCAGAGTTCGTTCACTGCCAGCACCGCCAGCGTCAGCCCCACCGCCCACCGTCGCGGCCCGCCGGGGGGGACGTGCACCTGCGCCCGGTAGAGCACGATCCCCACCAGCACGTAGTACGCTGCCCCCATGAGCAGGAAGAGGAGCGCCGGGACCGGGAAGTCCGGCCGGGTCAATTCGGCGTACCACCCCTCCGGCTCGGCCCCGCCCCCGGCGATCCCTCCCAGTACCAGGAAGGCGAGACACGCCACCACCGCCACCGCCAGTGGACGGGTCCGCACGGAAGTGGTGTGGGATGGATACAGGGAAGATTCGCCCATGGAGTCGGATCAGAAGGGGAAGAGCAGAGGAATCAGGATAGCCGCTACGATGAGGACCAGCACCTGCAGCGCCACCCCCACCTTGAAGAAGTCCCCGAACTTGTACCCGCCGGGCCCCAGGACCAGCGTGTTCACCGGTGACGCCACCGGGGTGGCGAAGGCGGTGGAGGCGGCCACGGCAATGGTCATGAGGAAGGGCTCCGGGTTCGCTCCGATCCCCACGGCCAACTGGAAGGCGATGGGGGCCAGGAGTACGGCGGTGGCGGTGTTGGAGATGACCTGGCTCAGCACCGAGGTGAGGAGGAAGAGCACCACCAGGAGGATGACCGGCGTGGCCCCCTCCATGACTCCGGCGATCCCATCCACGATGAGCTGCATCCCCCCGGTCTTCTCCAGCGCCGTGGCCATGGGCAGGATCCCGGCGATGAGCACCACACTCTCCCAGTTCACGGCCCGGTAGGCATCGGCCGCCGAGACGGCACCGAAGAGGACCATGGCCACCGCCGCCAGAAGCACCGCCGTCACCGCCGGTACGATGTTGAAGGTCATGAGGAGGAGCATTCCCAGCATGACCAGCACCGCCACCGGCGCCCGATCCAGCGGCTTCAGCGCCGGTTCCATCTCCCGCGGTGCCATGGCCACCACGAAGTCCCGCCCCTCCTGCTGGAGCATCCGGATCCGGTCCCATGGCCCCTGCACCAGGAGCATGTCCCCGAACTCCAGGGGCAGGTCCCGGAGGTCTCCCCTCACCTTCTCTCCCATCCGCTTGATTCCCACCACCGAGAGCTGGTACCGGTCGCGGAATCGGATCTTCCGGAGCGTCCGCCCCACCAGGCGGGATCGGGGCGTCAAGAGGACCTCGGCGATCCCCGTCTCCCGCGCCAGGGGGTCGCCCTTCACATCGTCGTCCAGGAGATCGATGTAGCCCCGCTGCACCATACGGTTCATGCCCGCCAGATCGCCCTCCACAAGGAGCTCCTGTCCGACCTGCAGCACGGCGTCCGCCAGCGCCGGCTCAGGTGCCGGCGGCTCTCCCTTCCCCGACACCCTCGGGACGGCCTTGGCCATCCTCTCCGACACGCGCGGGACGGCCTTGGCCACCCTCCCGGCGATTCGTCCTCCGGCCCGAGGGCGCCCATTGCGGGGGCGCCCCTTCAGGATCTCCAGCACCGTGACTCCGAACCGATCCGGGAGGTTCACGTCCCGGAGCTTCTTCCCCTCGATGCGGGATCCCTCCCGCACCTTGACGCGAAACAGTTGGGGGTGGAGGGTCCAGCTTCCGGCCATCTCTTCCACGGAAGGGGTGTCCTGATCCCGCTGCGGCGAGCCCGGAGCGGTCCGGTCCGGGAGGAGGCGAATCCCCACGAAGGCCATGAAGGCGATCCCCACCACCAGGATAGGGAGTCCGATGGGGGTGAAGGCGAAGAATCCGAAGGGATCCCGCCCCATGCTCTCCAGATGGGCGCTCACCACCAGGTTCGGTGGTGTGCCGATGAGGGTGAGCATCCCGCCCAGGAGCGACGCCACCGAAAGAGGGATCAGGAGCTTGGAGGGCGACATGTCCCGGGCCCAGGCCAGCCCCACCACCACCGGGAGCATCACCGCCACCGTCCCGGTGGAGCTCATGAACCCCGACAGGAGCGCCACCAGGAGCATGATCACCACCAGGAGCCGCACCTCGCTGTCCCCGGCCAGCTTCTGGGGCCAACGCCCCATGGCCTGGGCCACGCCGGTCTGGAAGAGACCATCTCCTACCACGAAGAGGGCGGCGATCATGAGCACCACCGGGTCCGAGAAGCCCGCCAGCGCTTCGGGAGGCGTGAGGATTCCCGTGAGGAGGAGGGCCAGAAGGGCCAGGAGCGCCACCACGTCGAGCCGCAGTCTCTCCGTCACGAAGAGGACGACGGTGACGATGATGATCCCGTAGACCAGAAGGATATCGACGGTCATGGGCACAGGCGGCCAAAGGGTTCAGAAGGTCGGGGCGCGAGGTGTCCTGCCCGGGTCTACCCCACAGCCGAGTAGGCTAGTGATCCGTCCCCGGGTCCTTCAAGGGCTGTGACATCCTTGACGCCGAAAGGGCTGCTCCTTCTATTGCCCATTCTTCCCCTCTTCCGCCAGGGCTGTTCTCCTGGACGATCCCCCGCGCCGACCCTGTTACCCGGAGGTTCCTTCCGTGAGTCCGTCCTCGCCTCGTCCGTCCAATGCGTCCGCGAAGCCCGCCCGGGAGCTCTGGGGCACCCGCTGGGGGTTCGTCATGGCCGCCGTGGGAAGCGCCGTTGGACTTGGGAACATGTGGCGGTTCTCGTACATCGCCGCCGAAGGGGGCGGGGCCGCCTTCCTCTTCGTGTACATCATCATGATCGCCCTGCTGGGGATCCCCCTCATGCTCTGCGAACTGACGGTGGGGCGGAAGACCCAGCTCTCCCCCATCGGGGCGCTCCGGGGCCTGGGCGGCCCGGCGTGGGTACCCCTGGGCGGACTCTTCGTCCTCACCGGGTTCCTCATCCTCTCGTACTACTCGGTCATCGCCGGGTGGACGCTCCGGTTCGCTGTCGAGTCGGTCACGGTGGGTTTCCCGGAGAATCCTGGGGCCCACTTCGGTGAGATCGCCGCGGGGACGTCGGCGGTCATGTGGCACCTGGCCTTCATGGCTCTCACCATCGGCATCGTCATGGTGGGGGTGCAGAAGGGGATCGAGCGAGCGGCCCTCATCCTCATGCCAAGCCTGGTGCTCATCGTGCTGGGGCTGGCCGTGTGGGCCTTCTTCCTGGAGGGGGCCGCCGAAGGGTACGCCTTCTACCTCCTCCCCGATGTGAGCCAGCTCATGGACACCACGGTGATCCGGCAGGCCACCGCCCAGGCGTTCTTTTCCCTGTCGCTGGGGATGGGTGCCATGCTCACCTTCGCCTCCTACCTGTCCAAGGACACGGACCTGAACCAGGAGGCGGTAACCATCTCCTTCGCCGACTTCGGGGTGGCCTTCCTGGCGGGGCTGGTGGTCTTTCCGGTGGTTTTCGCCCTGGGGCTGCAGGGTGACGTCTCCGACAGCACGGTCGGCGCCCTCTTCATCTCCCTCCCCGGAGCCTTCGCCGACATGGGGGGGATCGGTCGGCTGGTGGGCTTCCTCTTCTTCCTGGCGCTGGCGGTGGGAGCGGTCACTTCCGCCATCTCGCTCCTGGAGGTGGTGACCTCGTCCATCATCGACGAAACGGGGATGGGGCGGCGAAACGCCGCCATCGGGATGGGCGTCCTCATTGCCCTCTTCGGCCTCTTCTCGGCCTTCAACACCGATGTGCTCGGGTTGGTGGATGCCATCGCCGGCGACCTCTTCCTGGTCATCGGTGCCCTGGCCATGTCCGTCTTCGTGGGGTGGTTCATGAAGGCCGACCCCACGGAGGAGCTCCGCCGGGGGGCGGGGAAGCGCTTCTACGCGGTGATCCCCTCCGTGGTGTTCCTCATCCGGTTCGTCCTTCCCCCGGTCATCGCGGTCATCCTCTTCTTCGCTCTGCAGGACACCTGGGGCGCCGTCACCGGGTTCTTCGCGGGGTAGGTGCCGTCACCCACCGGCCGGGCCGGTGGGTGCGGGATCTGCTGACCTTCGGAGCTAACCAAGTGCCGGCCCTCGGCGTTTGTTCTGGGTTGGTGTTGGGGCTGCCCCTCGGCATTTGTTCTGGGTTGCTGTTGGGGCTGCCCCTCAGCGTTCGTGCCCGGATGCCGTTGGTGCTGCGCTCGCATCCTCGGCATATCGCCAGCCCATCCCCAACGCATACCCAAGGCGGACGCGGAAGGTGACGTTCATGGGGACCCGTCACCAACACGGTGCCGGAACAAAGGCCCAGGGGTGCATTGGAGGGGCGCCGTGAGCGGCGGTGGGCCGGGAGCGGCGGCCCCTTCCCTCGTCCATCATCCCCTCGTCCATCATGCATCCAGAGCAGCGAGGGACCCTATTGCTGAACAGAGGCGTCCGAAAAGCCGTGCGTTCAGCGTTGGGGGCCCTATACGGTTACCTGCGCTGAACGGAGTCCGAAAAAGGGGTGTCCGTTCAGCTTTGGTAACCTGGCGTCCGTCTCCCAGGCGTCCGCCGTACTCCTCATTCCCCGGTTATCCCGGCCTCGGCGGCCCCTCACCTCCGCGACCTGTTGGCTACTCCACTTCCGCGGGTTCCTTTCCCTTGCCCCAGCACAGCCCTCCTCGCCCCGCACCCTAGCCTGCGCTGATTGCGCTACTCCGGGATGGGACTCGACTCCGGGGTGGGACTCGACTCCGGGATGGGGCGCTACTCCGGGGGATTCCGCCGGGCGTCCCACAGCATGAAGGCGATGAGGCCGCCCAGCACCACGATGGTGAGAATGGCCTTGGCCGGGCCGATGGGAAATTCGTCACCACCCACGGTGTCCCCTCGTCGCGGCCCCCGGACCGTGGGCGGTGAGCCCACGACCGGGGGACCCTGGCGCTGACCCCCTCACTCCCATCACCGTCCCTCGAAGGCCGGGACCTCACAGACGCCGGTGCCCTCGGTGCAGCCGGGCGCCGACAGGGTCCGCCAGAAGAGCTCGTAGATCCGCCGGTACTGATCGGTCCAGGACCAGGGCTCCACCATCCCATGGTTCTCGGTGGGATACACGGAGAGCTCCCAGTTCTCCTTGCCCAGCTCGATGAGGCGCTGGGTGAGACGCACGATGTCCGAGAAGTGGACGTTGGTGTCGTACATGGGGTGCCCCATGAGGAGGTGGCCCTGGAGCCCTTCGGCGAAGTAGATGGGCGAGGAGATCCGGTAGGCTTCCGGGTCGTCCTGGGGACGGTTCAGGATCCGGGAGGTGTACCCTTCGTTGTAGTGGGCCCAATCCGTGACCGAGCGAAGCGCGGCGCCGGCGTGGAAGACGTCGGGCTCGGTAAAGAGGGCCATGAGGGTGATGAAGCCTCCGTAGGACCCGCCGTAGATCCCGATCCGTCCCCGGTCCACCCCTTCATTCTCCACGAGCCAGTCCACGCTGTCGGTGTAGTCCGAGAGGTCCCAACCGCCCATGTGGCGGTAGATGGCGGTGCGCCAGTCCCGTCCGTACCCCGCCGAGGCCCGGAAGTCCACATCCAGAACGGTGAACCCCTGCGCCGCCAGGAAGTGGTGGAACATGTACTCGCGGAAGTACTGGGACCACCAGCGATGCACATTCTGCAGGTACCCGG
Source organism: Gemmatimonadales bacterium (assembly GCA_007695195.1). Taxonomy (GTDB): domain Bacteria; phylum Gemmatimonadota; class Gemmatimonadetes; order Longimicrobiales; family Gaopeijiaceae; genus PWLA01. The sequence continues at coordinate 21,316 of REEG01000096.1, forward strand.
CGCCATGGACGAAGAGGACGGCGCCGCCGTTGGGCTCGACCCCCATATCCGAGGGACGATAGATCCGCGCCGGGACCTCGATGCCGTCCCGGGCCTCGAAGTGGATGATCTCGGCGTCGATCCAGGGGAAGGCGAGCCAGTCTTCCTCCGGCGACAGCGTCACCTGGGCCATGACGGCGCCGGGGCGGTTCTCCTGGACGAAGAGTTCCGGTGGGCGTGTGATGGTGGAGTGGGTCACCGCCAGCCGCTCCCCATCCGGTGACACCGCCGCTTCAAAACGCCCCACCCCGTCGGTGATGCGGGTGCGCTCTCCCCCGTCCAGCGCCATCCGGTACATGTGCTGCTCGAAGGGCGAGCCCTCGTTGGTGCGCAGGTAGAGGTGACGGCCATGCTCGGGAATCTGGACCTGGTGCACCTCCCACTCCCCGCTGGTGAGGCGCTGGGGGTCCGACCCGTCGGCGAGGGCCGTGTAGAGGTGGGCGAAGCGGTCCGCCTCGCTCACCCAGTAGGCCCGATCCGAATCGGGAAACCACCCCATGCAGTTGAAGCACGGCCCCGCCACCCACGCCGAGTCGGCCAGGTGCTCCAGAATGGTGATCTCACCGGTGGCCGCTTCCACCGAGGCGATCCAGCGGTGCTTGTTGTCGTCGGAGACGGACGAGACCAGCGCGTGGGTTCCGGCGTCGTTCCACCCCTGGAAGCCCATCACCCGGGGGGTCACATCCCCCTCGCGGATCTGCTCCACCTGCTCCGCCACCCAGATCCCCACCGGGTCCTGCGACTCGGCCCGGGCCTTCACCGCCTCGGCCAGATCGATCCAGGCGATGGAGTCGGACCCCATGGGGTGGATCCCAACCCGCGACGAACCCACCACATCGCCCACCTTCGTCCGGACCTCATCCCCGGCGGTGTAGCCGTCCTCGGTGATCCACCGCGGCACGATGGTGGCCTCCTGCCCCCGGGCCGCGATGCTGGTCTGGACTGCCGCGTAGGCCCCTCCCGTCTCGGGGAAGATGCCGGTGGGGTTCCCCTGCCGCCCGGTGTGGACGGTGTGGATGCCGCGCTCGGCGAAGCGCTCCTGGAGTTCCTCACGACGCTCGCGCTGAGCCTGTCGGCGCCGGATGTACTCGAAGAGTTCGGTCTGCTGCTCATGGAGGAAGGCCCGATGTCCCTCGGGATCACTCTCCTCATCCGCCTCTCCGGAGCGGATATCGGTGAGCTGCCGGATCACCCCGTCGTCCAGCGACATGGTGTGGAGCTGGCCCCCACCGGTGAAGAAGATGGACGCGCCGTCCCGGGAGAAGGTGGGCCTGGAGAAGTTCTGCCGGGTATCGGTGAGGCGCCGAACCGACAGGTCGCTCCGATCCACAAGGTAGAGGTCGCCCCGCCAGGTGGTCACCCGAAGCGAGCGATCCGGCGAGATGTCGCCGCCGCCGAAGGTGAGGGAGAGGGAGTCGGCCACCAGCGGATCGTCGATGAGTTCCGGCTCCCCGCCTCCCCCCGGAACCCGCCAGAGCTCCCGGTCGGCGTCGAAGTCGTGCCCTGCCGGGAGCCAGCGGAAGTAGACCCACCGTGAGTCATCGGTCCACGATACCCCCACCGGCGCCTGCCCCACGATCTCGAACCCCCGCATCATCTCCTGGAGGGTGAGGGAGAAGGGATGGGTCCGGGTGACTTCGGGCTCCCATGCCGCCACCGGCGCCTCTGCGGCGGGGGGCGCCGCCGCCTCCCCGATGGTCTGGGCGGAGAGGGGCGTGGGGCCCGGGAGAGGAATAGCCACGGCGGCGGCGGCGAGGACGAACGGAAGACGAAGTAGACGCATGAGGAAGGTGGGTTGGAAGTGGATACTCAATCTCCGAAGGAAATCCCAAGATGGCGAGCCGTTCGAACTACGTCGCCGTCCATGGAGACTCGCTTCAGGTCCCGGATGGCCTCCTCCAGGGGGACGGCCTTCACATCGGGCGGGTCCAGCGCCACCATACAGCCGAAATCACCCCGCTCCACCACATCCACGGCGGCGGACCCGAACCGGAGAGCCAGCAACCGGTCGTACGCCGTGGGTTGTCCTCCTCTCTGGAGGTGGCCCAGTACCAGCGAGCGGGTCTGGAAGCCGGTCAATTCTTCCAGCTCCTGCCCCACCCGCTCGGCCAGTCCTCCGTAGCGCTGACCATTTCCCGGGGTCTCGCCGGGCCGGAGCGATACCTCGCCCCCCTTGGGTTTGGCGCCTTCCGCCACGACGACAATTGCATACCGGGGACCCCGCTGGTACTTCCGGCGCAGGTGCTCGGCCACCTTCTTCAGGTCATATGGAGTCTCGGGGATGAGGATGGCATCGGCGGTCCCCGTCACCCCGGCGAAGAGGGCGATCCACCCCGTGTGCCTCCCCATGAGCTCCACCACCATGATGCGCTCGTGGCTCTGGGCTGTGGAGTGGAGCTTGTCGATGGCCTCGGTTGCCGTCTGCACCGCCGTGTGAAAGCCGAAGGTCACGGCGGTGGCCGCCAGGTCGTTGTCGATGGTCTTGGGCACCCCCACCACAGGAAGCCCCCGGGCGGAAAGCTGCGACGCGATGTGGAGGGAACCGTCCCCGCCGATGGCCACCAGGGCGTCGATATGACGATCCCGGAAGGCCTGCACGATCTCGTCGGAGCGATCCACGATCTTCACGGATCCGTCCGGCTGTTCCTCCGGGTAGCGGAGGGGGTTCCCCCGGTTGGTCGTTCCCAGGATCGTGCCACCCAGGTGGGTGATCCCCTGCACCGACGCCTCATCCAGGGTGACGATACCGTCTCCGTTCAGGAGCCCATCGTACCCTTGCCGGATTCCCACCACCTCCCAGCCCAGGTTGAGCGCCGACATGACCACGGCACGAATCACGGCGTTGAGCCCGGGGGCGTCGCCGCCACCGGTATTCACGGCGAGCCGGAAGCGACGTTGGAAGCGGGAGTAGGTGGAGTCGTTGGGAGTTGGTTCAGCCATCGCGCGTCTCGGGTATATCGGAATGGTGTTCAGGAGGTCTTCGGGATCGCTTCATATCACTCAGCGGGAAAAAGCCCCCTGAGTGTCGGACGAGCCCAGCTCCTCCACAAGTCTCCGGCGGAAGTCCTGAACCTCCGGCGCCAGGGGGTCGCCGGTGGCGGCCAGAGCCTCCAGGGTATCCATGGCATCGTAGGGGAACCCCATAGAGCGGAAGATGGCGGCGGCGGGCAGGCGTCCGTCGCCGTCGGGGTCCAGGCCCCGCTGCCGGAGTTTGCCCAACTCCTGAGCGAGCTCATCCAGGATTTCCCGGGAGGCCACATGGAACGAGGCACGGGGGCTGATCCGGTCACCGGGGCGGGGCTCCACAGCCCATTCGTAGCGCGCACCCGGGTTCAGAGCGGCCTCGGGCGGAAGGGTCCAACCGGCTTCCGTACCGGCTTCCGTACCGGCTTCCACCGAAATCAGCGAGCCGTCCGACTCCCAGAGGTGGATACGGTAGCCCATGGCCTCTGCCTCGGGCTGCCACTGCATCCGTGGGGTCAGTGAGCGCACCAGGCGGTCGCCTGTGGGACGCAAGGGGAGAGCAGGCTCGGCCCCATCTCCCAGAGGCAGGGGCGGGGTCGCCGCCGGCAACCCGGCCGAGGAGTCGGAGAGCACCATCGCTTCGCGGAGGAGGGCCCGGAGGAGTCGGAACAGTGGATCGGTTTCGGTCATGCCCTCTTCCGAAACTTCCAGGGTCTCGCCGCCCTCCACCTGTACGAGCTCGCCTCCACGGGTGAGAAGGAGGACCCGTTCAGCCCCGGTGGGAGCCACCTCGTCTCCGGGCATGAGGAACGATCCGATCCCGTGGGCGGGGACGTCGGAAGGCTCCACAACTCGAAGGACCACGGCCCCCGGTTCCGGATCGGGGATCTCCCGGTCGGACAACGAGAAAACCTGCAGGGCCTGAGGGGCCTGGGGAGGGATGGGTGCCAGGGCAACGAGCACGGCGAGGGGAATCCAGGGGGCGAAGCCCGCAAGGGTGGCGAGGTGGGGCAAGGTGCGCTCCTGGTCTGACGGTGAAAGCGCAATGTAATCAGGCTGCCCGTGATGCGGGAGAGTGGTGTCGGTTGTCTGGACCGGGTATGGTTGGAACGACGAGTGGGGCTCCGGTGTCCCTCCCCGGACCCCACTCACTGCGAATCATCACCAACGTCCAATCGCTCACCCGCAAGGAGCCTCCCCATGCCGGCCACCGAGAAGCACGTGATGGATGCCCTCAAGACCGTCAAGGACCCTGAACTCAATCTGAACCTGGTGGTCCTGGGCCTGGTCTATGACGTGGATGTACAAGACACCCATGTCCACGCCCGAATCTCCCTCACGAGTCCCATGTGCCCCGTGGCCGAGCAGATCGTGCACATGGCCGAAGATGCCATCCGGGGAGTGGACGGCGTGGAGTCCGCCAAGGTGCAGCTCACCTTCGACCCGCCCTGGACCCCGGAGCGCATCAGTCCGCTGATCCGTTCGTCGCTGGGGCTTTAGGGGTCTGGTTCGTGAGCGACACCCTCAGGGAGTTCCGGGAATTCCGCGAACGTATGAATGCCCGCATCCTGGAAGAGGAGAATCTGGAGATCCGGCGCTTCTTTGCCCTGGATGAACGCACCTACAGGGAAGGCGCGCTTCCCACGCGCACCAAGGAGCTACTGGGACTCGTGGCCTCCCTGGTTCTCCGCTGCGACGACTGCATCCGGTACCACCTCATCCGGTGCCGGGAAGAGGGTGTCGGTCGGGATGAACTCTTCGAGACGTTCTCGGTGGGATTGGTGGTGGGGGGGTCCATCGTGATCCCCCACCTGAGGCGGGCCGTGGACCTTATGGACGAGTTGGAGTCGGCAGAAGGTCCCGAAGAAGCCTAGCCCCCGCCCTACCCGTCGTGGTCGGTTCGCGGGATGCTGTCCAGCAGATCCTGGAGGTAGTCCTTGATGGGCGTCGCCAGCGCCACAGCGCGAGCGGTCAACTCCTGGATCGCCTCTTCCGAATGGATCTCCCAAGTGTCGCCCAGGCACGACGCGGCCAGGCGTCCCACCTCCCGGTCCGACCGGCGAGCGGCCGTTCCATACTCCACGTACCGGGCTGCGAGGCGTTGCTCCAGAAGGGGGATCTCGGCTACTGGCGTGCCCTGTTCCTGAAGGTCACTGTAGACGGCTCGGTGAAGCGCATCGAGGGTTTGACGCATGAGGCCTGAAGCGCCCCGGCCGGCGAAGGCGAGTTGCACCGCACGGGTGTGGGTCCAGAGGAGGAAGATGAGATACTCCTCTGCGACCCGGCTCTCGGGAACACCTTCCACCGAGGGGACGCCCAGACGGGCCAGGAGGGAGTGGAAACTGGGTTCGTCCAGCGCGTCGGAGAAGCTCTCCCAGACGGATCGGGCCACATCCGCGCCCCACGCATCGGGCCCCTCCGGAGGGGCTTCGCTGACCGCAGGAACGGGTCCCGGGGAGCGGCCGTTGAGGCGGGTGATGATGTCCATGGTCCGGATTTCCCCCAATCGAAACGATAAGCACTTCCAAGTTCCTTAATAGGCCCGGAGTGCGCCGTTGGGCAAGGATGGTCTTTTTTGGATAAATTCGGGAGGGAACCGAGCCGGGTGGCTCCGGGATTTCCCCAGGGTCTACCGGTAGTTTCGGCGGGCTGCGCGAACTTTCCACCAAATCGGGAAAAAAGGATGAAATCTTCGGGCCGGTTCCTCCTCCTCGCCTTCTTCGGAGCCCTTCTCCTGACTGCCTGTGGGGGGAGTACCGCATTCCCGCAACCCCGGGGGATCATCGTGTTCTCGGGGGAGCGCATCTCCGCCGACCCCGAACGGATGGAGGCCATCGATCTCGCCCTGCGCCCCCACCTTGAGGATATCGACCGGAATCCCTCGTTCGTGATAAGCCTCAATCGACAGGTCGATGCGGCCTATCCGTGGACAACGCTGGACATCCGTGGCGACACCGCCCACATCGCAGTGGAGCGGACGGCGGGGGACGCCCAGACACCCTTCCAGATCTACGCCCACCTGCGGCTCATGCAGGAGCGGAGCGAATTGGGGGAATGGCTGCCGGAAGTCCGGGACCGCGAGCTGTCCGCACTGGAGACCGAGGAGGCGATCCTGGAATACGTGGCCGATGTCTGGCTTCTGGGCCGGTCCGTCTTCGATACCCAGCCCCATGGACCGCTGGATGAACTCATCTACGCCAGGGATCGGGGCTTCCTCCGTCCCTTCATCCTGGCGACGCAGCCCGACCGGTTCGACGAGGAGCGGGTCGCCCTCGCCGAAGAGAATCCCGAATGGGAGGCCGAACTCACCGATTTCTTCCAGAGAACCTTCGAGCGGGATGGTCCCGGCTATCTGCCCTCGGGGGAGGAAGAAGCGGAGGGCCAGGGCCCGCCCGGCGAGGGCCCGCCCGGCGGCGATGAAGCCGGCGGCGTCGACGGTTCCACGGGGGAGGGCAGCGAGGCTTCCCCCGAACTCCGGGGCGTCAGCCTCCTGCGCTGAGGGTCCACCGGAGGCTCACCGGGGGATCGCTCTCCTCTTCTACATGGAGGTCCAGGCGGCGTGTCTCGCGGAACCGGGCGTCGGATACCTTTCCGCCGGTGAGCGAGAATCCCAGCACCGTCACCTGACCCTCATCACCGCGGGGGCTTCGGGCCCTCAGGGTGGTTCCCGTCAGGCTTCGGACCGAGGGTACTGGCCCATCCTGCAGCTTGACCCGGAGGATGCGGCCCGTGTGGGGGTGGTCCAGAGCGTCGATGACGCGAAATTCCGTGCGTCCAGAGTCTCCCTTGGCCATCTTGGGCTCCGATATGGAGGGGTGCGGGAGGGGATGATGGCGAACCAGGAAACCTTAGATGCAGCGCGTCATGGAGTCAACGGATGAACGAACCCGGAGTCGACGGATGAACGGACCCGAACCGGGTGACGGCAGCGGCGATGCCCTTCTTCCCGATGCCGAGACCATGCGGCGTCTGGGGTATCGCGCCGTGGATCACATTGTCCATCGGTGGGCCGGGCTCGAGGCGGACCGTCCGTGGCGGGGGGCAACCCGGGCCGTGGCGGAGGCTCGGTTGGACAGCCCGCCCTCGGAAGACGGGGGGGACATTGAGGCGCTCATGGATTGGGTGGTCCAGGAGGTCTTTCCCCTGGCGGGCCGCATCGACCACCCCCGCTTCATGGGGTTCGTCCCGTCGGGGCCTGGATGGCCGGCGGTGCTGGCCGACATCCTGGTGTCGGGGCACAACGTCTTCCAGGGGACGTGGCTCGAGTCGGCGGGGCCGTCCCAGATCGAGCTCACCGTGCTGGAATGGTTTCGGGGGTGGCTCGGGATGCCCGAGGGGGCCGGCGGTATCCTCACCAGTGGCGGATCGGCGGCAAACCTCCTGGCGGTGGTGGCGGCCCGGGACCTGGCGGGGGCGCCTGAGGGTGGGGTCATCTACCTCTCGGAACAGGGCCACAGTTCGCTGGAGCGGGCGGCCCGGGTGGCGGGATTCGGTCCGGAGCGGATCCGGAAGCTACCCACCGGCCCCGACCGAAGGCTTGAGGTGGAAGGCGTTGCCGCCGCCGTGGCTGGGGACCGGGAGCGGGGTCTACGCCCCATCCTGATCTGCGCCAACGGGGGGGCCACCAGCACCGGCGTTGTGGATCCGCTCCCGGAGCTGGTGGCGCTGGCCCGTCGCGAGGGGATCCGCCTCCATGTGGACGCGGCCTACGGCGGCTTTGCCGTGCTGACGGACGAGGGGCGGGCGGCGCTGGAGGGGATCGGCGAGGCCGACACGGTGACGCTGGACCCCCACAAGTGGTTCTTCCAGACCTACGAGTGCGGGTGTCTCATGGCCCGGGACCCCGGCGAGCTGGAGCAGGTGTTCCGGGTGTCCGCCGCCTACCTGCAGGACACCCACCTCCAGGACAGGGAGGTGAACTTCGGTGACCGCGGGATCCAGCTCACCCGTGCCTTTCGGGCGCTGGGCATCTGGCTGACGGTCCAGAGTGCGGGCCGGCGGCGCCTGGCCGAGGCCGTGGGGGCAGGGATCGCGCTCGGCGCCCGGGCCGGCGCCTGGATCGAGGCCCACCCTGAGCTGGAGCTCCTGCATCCGGCGTCGCTGGGCATCGTCTGCTTCCGCTACCGCCCCCACAGCGAGGGCCCGCAAGGCGACGACCCCCACAGCGATGACCTCCGCAGCGATGACCTACACAACCATGACCTCCGCAGCGAGGAGGGGCTGGAGGCGCTGAACCGGGAGCTACAGGATCGGATGCTCCACGGGGGCCACGCCATGATGTCGTCCACTCGCCTGGACGGCCGCTACTCCCTTCGCTTCTGCATCCTGAACCATCGGAGCCGTTGGTCGCATGTGGAGTCGGCGCTGGAGCAGGTGGTCCTGGAAGGGCGGGCACTCGCGTGAGTCCTGGGGAGACGCCCTCGGGGGATGGGCTGTCCGCCGCCGGCGGGCCCGCTGGGAGGGGTGAGCCGGACGGGGTTGAGCCGGTCGGGACGGACGCGCCGTCCGAAGGGGAGCCCCGGATCGGGGACGACCGGATCCTGGATCCCCAGGCCTTCGAGCAGAGGCCGCCGCCCGAGGTCATGAGGGCGGTTCGGTGGCGCTTCCGCCTGGGCGGTGTGCTGGCTCTCGTGACATTTGTCGCGCTCCTCTTCACCCCGTCGGTGGCGTTTCTCGACGCCCTGGGGGTGGCCGCCTTCTTCGTCCTTCTTCCCACCCTGGCCATCGCCCAGCTGCCCCTGATGAAGGGGATGCACCTGGAGCGGATCCCCGTCTATTGGGGCTCCATCCTCTCCATCCTGACTCTGGGTGTGGTGGGGGGGCTTCTGGCCCTGCGCCTCGATCCTCCGGCTCCCGCCGGCTTCTCGTGGGTGCCCCTTCCGGAACTGCTGGCGTGGTCGGTGGGGCTCACCGGGGCCGCACTCCTGGTGATCCTCCTCTTCCGGCCGGTGGAGTCGTGGCTGGGCGGCGGTCGCCCGGAGTTGCTCCAGGAGCTTCTGCCCCGCACGGGACCGGAGCGGCGGGTGTTCGCCGGCCTCTCCCTTTCGGCAGGTGTCGGCGAGGAGTTGGCCTATCGCGCCTACGCCTATCTGGTGCTTCAGACCCTGGGGTTGGACCCGTGGCCGGCGGCGGTGGTGGCCTGCATCCCCTTCGGCTTCCTCCACGCCTATCAGGGTCCGGTGGGGGTGGTGCGCACGGGGCTCATGGGGTTCATCCTGGCGGTGCCGGTGGTGGTGACGGGAAGCCTGATTCCGGCCATGGTTGCCCACACCCTCATCGACCTGGTTGTGGGGCTGGTTCTGGGGCGGAGGCTCCTGAGTGGGACGGGTTCCGGAGCCTCCCGGGTCGGCATGGATGGACCCGCATCGCGGATGGATGAGCGGGGATCAGGGGTGGATGGGCGGCGATCGGGGATGGACTTCACCGGGGAGAAGCCATAGCGTCCGTTATGAAAATCGACATCGCCCTTCTTGCCGACGCCGCCACCGTAGACGCCTCCGGAAAGCTCAACGTCCTGGGGTCGTTCCACCGTCTGCGCGGTCCCGACTTCCCCCTTCGTCATGGGCGTGTGGCCCTGGTGCTCCGATTCGCCCTGGACCCCGGCGACCAGGGGCGTCTCGACGTGTCGATCCGCATGGCAGGCCCCGACGACCAGACCATCCTGCAGCTCAACGGTCAGGTCGACGCCGGCCCCGGCGATCCCGACGACCGAATCCGGATTCCCCAGGTTCTGAACCTGGACGGCGTGGTGTTCCCCACACCGGGCCTTTACCGGTTCGTGGTGGAGGTGGGGGGTGAGGAGGTACAGGCAGTGCCACTCCTCGTGGAGCAGAGTAGCGGCGAACGGAGACAGCCCGGATCGCCTCCCGGCGGAGGCCGAGGGCCGACGCCCATCCTGGTCCCACCTGGGTCCGAGGGAGGGGTTCAGGCGTGACCTGACCCGCCGGGGGTTGCAGAAACCTTCGGGGTACCGATAGGTAAGCATATAAGGAGGGTCGGCGGCATGGCCCGACCGGGTCCGGCGGGGAAGTCCCGCGGGGGCTCGGGCTCCCGCTGACTCCCGGAGTGGAGGCCCCGATGATCGTGGTTTGCAACTACGAGGAAGTCACGGCCCTATCCCATGGGGCTCGTTCCTTCCTGGGAAACGAAGACGGAACCGGAGTCGCGGTGGCGGCTCCTCCGTCGTACCGGATTGCGGTGGAGGCCCTCCTCCCGCGCCTGTCCGGCGATTTCTCCCTGAACACCCTGGCGGAGCAGGAAGAGGTGGAGAAGGCCCTCCGCCTCATCGTGTCCCACCTCCGCGAGACCATGGATTCCCATGTCCTGGCGACCCACGCCGCCGCTGAGGAGGCGGTGTCCGCCTACTTCGATTACGCCCATGCCCTTACCGTGTTGGATCGGGTTGAGGCGGTGGGGTCGGAGATGTCGGCGCTGGTGGAGCTGCTTACCGGACAGTCCGCCTCCGAAGAGATGCGCGAGTCGTTCCAGTTTCCGGACTGACCCTTCGGTCCGCTTTCCTTCTCAACGGGCACCCTCCTTTTCAGAGGGCGCTCTCCATCTCAACGGGCACTCTCCTTTCGGTTGCTTGACATGGACATTTTGTCGTCCGGCGCCCTGTTCAGCCCATCCCCTCATCCCATCGCCCCATGAGCCCTTCCCGTCTTGAGACATTCACCCGGATGCTCGAGTCCCGGCCCGACGACCCCCGCCTCCGGTTCGGGATCGCCATGGAATACCTCACCCAGGATCGCCTGGAAGAGGGTGTGAACGAGCTCCGTCGGTACCTTGCCCTCACCGAGGACGAAGGAAACGCCTGGGGCCGTCTGGGCGCTGCGCTCCGGAGTCTGGGGCGAGACGATGAAGCTCGGGAGGCCTACGAGAAGGGCATCGACGCCGCCCGCCGTCACGCCCATCCCACCATGGTGGACGAGTTCCAGGAGATCCTGGACGACTGGGACTGACCGGGGCCGAAACGACCCCGACCATCCCGCGCGCACCGCATCGGACCCGAATGGAGGGGTCATACGGGCCGTGTGCGTCCGCACCGGACGGCGTCCAAATCCGGCTGTCGGACCCGATTCCAATTTGGAGGCCATCCTTGTGATTCCGGGGTTCTTCCCGGCCATCCTGGGGGCGATGCACGTCCGCCACCGAACAAAATCGCGATGTCACCACATCCTCGGATGGTGAGATCTTCATTTTGACCGCTAGGCGAAACAAATCACGATGTCAGTGGCAAAGGAGCTGCTTACATCGTCGTTTTGACCGCTGAGCGAACAAAATCACGATGTCACCGATTCGTGGGACCTCGACATCGAGGTTTGTTCCGCTTCGGGGCATTCATCTTTACGGGCCCCACCGATTCACCGGGTTCCAGCGATGGATCCCGAAGCCAGAGGCGAGGCT
>REEG01000254.1 GCA_007695195.1 Gemmatimonadales bacterium
GTGATCTGTTCCACCGGCCCGCCCCGGACGGCCACGCGGAAGAGGTGCACCGCGCACCCCACGCCACTACCACTACCACGCGCTCGCTCTCGACGGCGTGATCTCCGGCGACATCGAGCACGGTGTCCGCTTCCACGAGGCCACCGGATTCAAGAATGGAGACGCGGAGGCGCTGGCCCGCACGGTACAGCTCCGCGTTCTGCGGTGGTTCGTCCGGCGCGGGCTCCTGGACTCCACCACGGCGGCGGACATGCGCTCCTGGCGCGGCACCGGCGGCTTCTCTGTGGACGGCTCCGTCCGCATTGAGGGCGAGGACCGAACGGGTCTTGAGCGGCTCGTTCGATACTGTGCGCGAGGGCCTCTCGCTCTGGAGCGGCTTCACGCCCCCGCCGGTCTCGAGGCGATCTCCTCGCCGGAGGCTCGCCTGGTATACCGGCTCCCCGAGCCCGATCTGCGCGGTCGCCAGGCGCTTCGCCTCACTCCCTTCGAGCTGCTCGACCGCCTGGCCCGCCTCGTTCCGCCGCCTCGCATCCATCGCCATCGCTACCACGGGGTCCTGGCTCCCAACGCGAGCCTCAGGTCCACCGTGGTCACGATCGGACGGCCCGAGACCAACGGGGACCCGGTCGACCCGGAGCCTCCCGCATCACCCGAACACGCCTCCCAGCCCCTGGCGCCGCCCGAGCCCTCTCGCGAACCGGCACCGGGCGCCACCATGCCAGCTACGCCGCCTGCACGATCCATCCGCATGCCCAGCCGCATGCCATGGGCCCAGCTCCTGGCCCGGATCTACGAGGTGCTCCCGCTCCTGTGTCCCGTCTGCGGCGGCGAGATGCGCATCATCTCCTTCATCACTCTTCCCTCCACCGTGGAGCGCATCCTCCTCCATCTCGATCTGCCGCATCGGCCTCCCCGGGTCTCCCCCGCGCACGGCCCTCCCCAGGCCGAGCTTTACCTCGACCAGTCCCCTGCCTTCGATCTTGCCGTCCCCGACGATGTCCCGGAGTTCGAGTTCGATCAGTCCTTCCCCGACGACTGGGAGATCTGAGCCGCGTTCCCGCCTACACCCTCTCCGTCCGGTGCTCGCACACCGGCGTCCTCCACCGCCCATCCGAACATCTCTCGGGCCACGGTTCCCATGGGCCCCCTCTCGCCCTCTCGCTCCAGTTCCTTGACCCCACCCCAGGGCCTGTCCCCGTCCGTCCCCCTCACCCGCTCGCCGGCTCCTTGCCGGGCCGGAGCCCGCATCCTACCTTGCCTCCTCCCTTGAGAGGGCCTTTGGAATTCCTATTGTCCGAGCTTTCGGGGAACGTCACCTGGGTTCCGGTATCGCGCTTCGCCTCCGGAGAGAACGCGGGGAACCGCATTCCCTACGCCCCGCGTTTGCTGGCGAATCTCGCGCTGGACTTCCAGCACGGTCCCTTGCGCTCGAGCCTGCTCGTCCACCACAGGGGCGAACAGTTCGGCGATGAGACCAACCTGCGCGACATCCCGAACGATGCGGCCGGGGGCATCTGGGGTGGCCTCATGCCCGCCTACACGACGCTGGACCTGACGGCCGAATGGAGGACCACCGAGGCACTTTCGGTGTTCGGCGCGCTCAAGAACCTCACCGATGAGCGCTACATCACCGGCCTGCGCCAGGGCATCTATGTGGGGCCGGGCCGCAGCTTCGAGGTGGGGGTGCGGCAGGCTCTGTAGGGTCCGGGACCGCAGGGCTGACGGCGAGGTCGTACGGGCCTCTGGGCTGAGGCCGGGTTCAACAGGTCCCGGTTCCCGGGACTGGACGAACCTCCATACCCCTGTTTACCCCAAGCCCTCTTTACCTCAGACCACTCCCCAGGGGATCGATGATCTCGGACGGATAGATGACGATGAGGCTATCTGAGATGACGGGGTTGAGTTCTCGCGGCAGCTGTTCGAGTTCGGCAGTCCACGCCACCGATCCCTTCCGAGCACTGAGGACAATGACGAGATCGTCATCCCGATTCGTCGAAGCCACTCGGGAGGTGATCTCTGACCCAGGGACGAATCGGCTTGCGTCGGTTGGGACATCCGGTCGAACCTCATCCAGCTTCTCGAGGTAGCGGTCCGGGTCCGCCTCTACGGGCACCAGGTGAATCGGGGCACCCAACCGATTGGCCAGGAGCTTCACCGATCTGATGGCCCGCCGGAACCCGATCATTCGTTCCGCACCGGTGGAAACAATCAGGAGCACCCTGCGGGTTGTGCTCAACGGAGGCCCGATCCGGGCGACCATCACCTCCTGCCGGGTGAGTTCCAGGACCTGGTCCAGAACAGTCCCGAAGATCTGGAATCGCCGGGAGGCCTCGCGTTCCCAGCCCAGGATCAGCGTGGACGCCATGACTTCCGTGGCTCCCCGGGCGATCCCGCTGGCGAAGTTGTGGTCAACGCGGGTCAGGGGAAGAATCGGGACGTTCGCTCCTGCAGCGTACGACCCAGCTTCCCGAAGCATCTTCTCCGCTGTGGCGACATACTCCGGCGCCCGGTTCCGGTCATCGGGCACGACCGTCAGTGGATAGAGGGGCTCCGCGCTGTCGCGGTCGCGGAGGAGGAGGGCCAGCTCGAGCAGGGGCCGTCCGCTCCCGGGGTTCGCTACGGCTACAACCATCCGCTGCGGCGGAGCCGCCGGCTCGCTGGGCTCCCGTTCCTCCTGAAGGGCGATTTCCCGTCCGAACCGGCTCACGACCGCGGGACCCACGATGCAGGTCACCAGGATCATGGCGATGGCTCCGTTCAGGACCGCTTCATCGAACAGGCCAACCTCCACCCCGATGAGGGTCGCGGCCAGAGTGGCCGCAGCCTGGGGTACGGTGAGCCCGAAGACCGTCCACCCCTCGGCCTTGGTGAACCCGGCCATACGCTGAAAGGCAAACGCAGCCAGCCACTTCGTGCTGAGAACGGCCACGGTCATGCCGAACATCACCATCCATGCCTGAGTGCCGGTCATGAACACCCGCACATCCACGAGCATTCCCACGGAGAGCAGAAAGAAGGGGATGAAGAAGGAATCCCCCACGAAGTGAATGCGGTTCGTGAGCACACCGCCCTCCGGAAGGAGGGGGTTTAGAGCCAGTCCGACCAGGAAGGCCCCGATCATGGCCTCCACCCCTGCTACCTCAGCGAAGTAGGCTCCCACGAAGAGCGCAGTCAGCACGAAGAGGTATTCGGCGGTGGCCCCCGTCTTCTCGTGCCGGAAGAACCATCGGCCCAGACGCGGAAGCACCAGCCAGACCGCCAGAACGTAGATGGATAGGAAGATGCCGAGGCTTCCCCAGAACCAGGCATCGAGGTCTCCCTGCGTGGAGGCCGCAATCACGCCCAGGACGAGGAGAGCCGCCGTGTCGGTGATGATGGTCCCTCCGACGGCCGGAGTGACCGCCCGGTTCTTTCCGATCCCCAGCTTCATGGCCACTGGATAGGCCAGGAGGGTATGCGACGCGAACATGCTCGCCATGAGGATCGAGGTCGCCCAACCGTATCCGAGCGCCAGGCCCACTCCTGTGCCCAGGACCTGAGGGAGGAGAAAAGTCATGGCACCGAAGAGGAGACTTCGGTTCCTGTGCTTCTTGAACCCGTGCAGATCGATCTCGATTCCGGCCAGGAACATGAGGTAGAGCAGCCCCACCGTTCCGAGGAGGACGATGGTGGGGTCCCGGTCCAGGAGATTCAGGGCGTTGGGCCCGACCAACGCCCCAGCCAGGATGATTCCGATGATCCCTGGGAGCCGGGCGGCCTGCACAGCCATGGGAGCCAGCAAGAAGATCCCCATGGCGATGGCCACGATCAGCACCGGGTCCGACACCGGAAGCGGAAAGGGGTCGACAAAGAGAAGCGACGAACCCGTCAAGGTGGACTCCCGTGAGACAGACGTGCAGGCCCCAGACCCCGTGGGGTCTGGACGAAATAGATCTGACGGGGCAAGCCCGGGGCCCCCGGTTCACGGGTTCCGTAAAACCAGTATTCGGTTGGACGTACAGTGGGTTTCGGAGGTGGGTGAGGAGGGGACTGATCTGTGCCACATCGTCACAGAGAAAGCCTGCGGAAACCTGATCCGTCGCGTCACACGGGGAGGGAAGCACCGGGTGGGACAGGAGACGCAAAGTGTGATGATATGGCACAACTGCCGGGCGCTAGGGCAGCGCCGTGGGTCGGGTTTTGTCCGACCGGGGTGCCCTGATGTGACCCACTGGGGCGCCCTGAGAGGGGGACTCAGCCCCAGGGCTCCCTCAGCGCCAATGGCAGGGGCGGAGTGCCGGTCACCATCCTCGTCGCATCAGTCCTTTCCGTACTCCGCCAATCGGCGGTAAAGCGTTCGGCGGGGGATCCCCAGCCACTCGGCGGCTCTGGACTTGTTGCCTTCCACCCGACGAAGGACCTCGAGGACGTACTCCCGTTCCAGGTCGGCCAGGGAGAGCTCCTGGTCCGCCGCTCTGGAAATCCGCTCGACCCGGTCGCTTCCGCGACGAACGGAAGGCGGTAGGTCCTCTACCCGGATTTCCCGACCTGCGGCGAAGACCACCGCCCTCTCCAGCGCTCCGAAGAGCTGCCGCACGTTCCCCGGCCAAGGGCACGACCCGAGAAGCTCCAGCGCCTGAGGGTGGACGGTCGGCGGGGGATCCACTCCAATCCGCCGTGCGATGCGGTTCAGCCCGTGCTCGACCAGGAGGGGTATATCATCCAGACGCTCACGTAGGGGAGGCACATCCAGATGAAGAACGTGGAGACGCCAGTAGAGGTCTTCCCGGAACTGCCCGGCCTGCACCGCAGCTTCCAGGTCCTGGTGGGTTGCGGCCACGATCCTGACCTCCACGGGCCGGGCTTCCACCTCCCCGACTCTCCGGATCTCTCCGGACTCCAGGGCCCGGAGTAGCTTCGGCTGCAGCGCCAACGGTAGATCCCCGATCTCGTCCAGAAGGAGAGTGCCCCCATCGGCAGCCTCGAACAGTCCCGGCTTGGCCCGGTCTGCGCCGGTGAACGCGCCCCGGGCATGTCCAAAGAGCTCAGATTCCAGCAGGGTCTCCGGGAGGGCGCCGCAGTTGACCGGGAGGAAGGGGTCTCGTCCGCTCGCCTGGTGAACGGACCGGGCCACCAGCTCCTTTCCCGATCCGGTTTCCCCTGATATGAGGACGGGTGCCATGGATTGCGCGACCCTTCCGATTCGATCGAAGAGCCGCCGCATGGGCGGACTTTCCCCCATGATGCCCTCCAGGTGCGCGGCGACCCTCTCCCGGGCCCGCAGATACGCCTGTCGTGACCGTCGGCCCTCGAGAACGCGCTGGATGGCGTTCATGAGCGCCGAGGTCCGGAAGGGCTTGGTCAGGTAGTCCGCTGCTCCGGCTCGGGTCAAGGCCATGGCGCCCTCCACCGACCCGAAGGCTGTGAGGACGATCACCGGGATCTCGGGGAAGGCCCTGGCCATCTCTTCCACCAGGGCCTCACCCCGCATTCCCGGCATGACCAAGTCGGTAAGGACGAGATCGAAGGTTTCCTCCTGGAGCCGCTCCAACGCGTCGTCGGCACGAGAGACGTTGGAGACCTGGAAGCCACCGGCTCCCAGCACCTCGGCTACGGCGCGGCGAAGTCCTTCGTCATCCTCCACAAGGAGAATCCTGTCGGCGTCGCTCACTGGACCTCCCCCCCATCTCCAGGTGTCTGGAAGTCCGGGGAGTCGTACGTCCCGGTCTGTCCACCGCCGCTCTGCGGGAAACGGACCACTGCCTCCATGCCGCGCGGGAACCGGGGATGCAGCGCCACCGTTCCCCCGTGTTCTTCAATGATCCCCTGGGCAACGGAAAGACCAAGGCCCATCCCCTCGCCCACTGCCTTTGTCGTGAAGAAGGGCTCGAAAAGCTGAGGGATCTGCTCTGGAACCGCTCCGGGACCATTGTCCCGAACCCGGACCTCCCATCCACCTTCGGACCGTGAAGCGAGGATCACTTCAACGAACCCTTCCTCCTGCCGCTCCTCTCTGGACACGGCTTCCAGGGCGTTCTTGATGAGGTTACGAATGGCGTGCCGGAGGAGGTTCGGGTCTCCATCGATGACAGCCCGGGTGTCGGGGTTCCGGAACTCGACTCGGGCCTCTCCGTCTTCCGATCGTCCGTGTGCGTCCTGAACCAACTCGTCCAGGAGCGCCGAGAGCCCGACGGGGCGAAGGGATAGCGGGTCCTGTCTGGCCATGTGAACCAGACTTCGGATCAGGTCTGCGACCCGTTCCACCTCCCCGACGATCTCACCGGCCTGCCGCTTCACTTCGGGGTTCGCTACCGCGTCGTAGAGAATCGCCTCCGCCCGCATGCTGATGACGTTGAGCGGGGCCCCGAGTTCGTGTGCCAGCCCACCGGTCAGCCGGCCCAGGGCCGCAAACTTCTCCTCAGTCTGGACTCGGCGCTCAAGAGCGATTCGCTCCTCGATCCCCTGAGCCAGGGAACGGCGCTTGGCGTCGAGACGGCTGGCCATCTCGTTGAAGGCCTGGGCCAATTCCCGAAGCTCACCCGCCGAACGTGGGAGTTCGATTGGCTCGGGCGGGGACGGGCCTCCCAGCGCCCGAACACCGGACGCCATGAGGTCGAGGGGTCGGGAGAGCGTAATGTGGAGGACGGCGAAGATCACCGCTGCCGCTCCACCACCGAGGGCGAGGGTGGTCAGGAGGATCCGGACCCGCGACCGAGCTTCGTCCTCTTCGACGACGGTGGCCAGGCGCGCGACGATGAGGGTATGGGCAGGATCGCGCACTGGAAGGGACGTCCACCGCACGCGGCCACCACATTCTGCCCAGCCCCGTGCGCCTCCCGGAGGTGGAGCCCCCGTGAGGTTGATTCGCAGGCAGTCGGGGAGAGCTTCAACTTCCCCGGCCAGGATCCCGCCTTCTGAATCCAGGACGGCCACGAGGTAGGTCTCCGGATCCCGTGCGACCTCGGCGAGCACGCCGTCGAGGTCTTCGAAGCGCCCATCTCGCAGCGCATTGTCGGTCACCGCTCGCAACGCGCTCCCCAGCGTCTCCGTCTCGCGAATCATGGCGTCGCTGAGGAGGAGCGTCCGCTGATTCAGCGCGATGGCGGCGTACACCCCCATGATGAGGGTGACTGCCGCAACCAGGAAGAGGAGGAGCCGAGTTCGAATGCGCATCCTGGCAAGTTACACGCCTTCCCGCGCAAGGACAGTGGAGGCGGTGGGCAAGGTTCTGTCTGTCCCGGCCCTCCCCGGTCATGGCCCGCCAGACCCGTTGGCATTGCGCTGAGGCCACATTCACCAGCATTCTCCACTGTACGGATGTAGCGTCCAGGCAACCCGGAACGATGAATCCCCGGGTCCGCCCCCCGAAACGTTCACGTGCACACGCTTCGACGCCGTTGCCGGTGACCCTTGGGGCGGAAGCAGACCTCGAGGTGCCCCTGGAGAATCAGCCATGACCGGATCATTCATTCCCCAGAAGGGCGCCGTGTTCAGCGCCGAC
>REEG01000144.1 GCA_007695195.1 Gemmatimonadales bacterium
GGCTCCACCATTCAGGGACGAGCCCACTGCGGCCGGGTGGGGGAAGGGAGTGTGCGCGGCACGGGCCTGCCGGTCGGCGCTCCTCCCCTCTCCGCCCTCGTCGGCGGGAGCGGAGGCGGTTGTGGTGGCCACCGGCGGGATGTCGGGGGTGAAGGGATTCGCCGCCGCCACGGTCCGGGGGAGCTCCATGTGTCCGGCGTCCCGCATCCCCAGGGTACGTAGCCCCTCCTCGTTGGCAATGACCTGGAGGCGTTTGAAGGCCTCGGTGTCGGTCCACCCTCCATTCACCTTCACATCCACGGCGTGGCCCCGGGTGTGGGCCGAGTTCCGGGTCCAGGTCACCACATTCCCGGCTCGGGTCCGGCCCTGGGCGTAGAGATGATCCTGGCGCGCCTGGGTGCGGTAGCCTTCCACCAGCTCGACGCGGTGGCCGTGCTCGGACCACATCCGCTCCACCACCCGCTCCATGCGCTGGATCAGCTCGGGGTGCACCCCTTCCAGGCTCCGGCTCGGGCGGGCCGGGTCGGCGAGGGCGGCGGCCAGGGCGGCGCTGGGAGCCGGCCCCTGAGCGGAGGCGGCCGAGGCCGGGGCCTCCGCCGAACCGACGGCGTGGCCCGGAGCGCTCCCGAGGGAACGGAAGGCCAGGGCCGCCAGCTCCCGGAGGCTGTCCCGTCCCCCTTCCGCCGCGTCACCGTCGGCGAAGCCACGGTTAGAGCCCTCCTCCGCCGTGCCCTCCACATCGCCGTCGGCGGTGAGGCTTCCCATGGCCAGGAGGAAGCGGGCCAGGAAGTCCTGCTCCGGAGAGAGGGGGCGGCCCATGCGAAGGGCCTCCACCGACGCGCCGTCCGTCGCTTTGGCCGCCGCCTCGCCGGGGTCGGCTCCGCCGGCGCCGGGGATCCCCGAGGGGCCCGGTAGCACGAAGGGGAGCGGGCTGATCATGGTCGGCCTCCATTCTCGTGTTGGCGCAACTCCTCATTGCGCAGGTGACGCACCCGGGCCGACTCGTCCAGGGTCGCCTGCTCGTGGCGGCGGCTCTGGGTCTGCCACTCCTCCTTCCTGCGGTCGCGGAGACGCTCCAGCGCCTCGCGTTCCTGATGGGCCCGGCGGAAGGCTGCCTTCTCCTCCGAGACGAGGCTCGCCGCCTCCGCTTCCCTGAGCACCGCCCGGTTCACCATCTCACGGAGCTGCTCCACCACCACCCGGCGGTTCCGGAGCATCCCGGCCTTCTCGGTGCCCCGCACACCGCTGGCGTGGATCCGCTCGTCTTCCAGGCGGGCCTCCAGCGCCTCCCGGATCAGGCGGGCCTCGTCCATCTCCTGACGGGCGTGGACCAGATCCCGGGCCTTCTCCTGCTCCCGGCGCTCCCGGTCTTCCAGGATGGGATCGAGGTTGAACTTGAAGTCCTTCATCACGCGTCCTTCAGGACCGCTCGGTCCAGATCGAGGATTCGCCGGAAGACGTCATCGGGCTCGCTGCTCTCGTCCATCTCCTGGGTGACCAGCGCCTCGAGGGGGGCCCGGAAGCGCACAGCCCGGTCCAGGAGGGGGTCGCCCCCCTCCTCGTAGGCGCCCACGGCGATGAGATCCTGCTTCTCGCGGTAGGCGGCCATGAGCCCCGTGAGACGACTGGAGGCCCGGATCACATCCCGGTCCACGATCTGGTCGCGAACCCGGCTGGTGCTCTCCAGGATATCCACGGCCGGGTAGTGGCCCGCTGCAGCGAGCTTCCGGCTCAGGACCACGTGGCCGTCCACCACCGCCCGGACGTGGTCGGCCACCGGTTCCTGGAAGTCGTCTCCTTCCACCAGCACGGTGTAGATGCCGGTGATGCCCCCGGTGGGCCCGTTTCCGGCCCGCTCCAGGAGGCGGGGAAGGCGGGCGAAGACCGAGGGTGGATAGCCCCGGGTGGTCGGGGGCTCCCCCACCGCCAACCCCATCTCGCGCCACGCCATGGCGACGCGGGTCACCGAGTCCACCATGAGGAGCACTTCCTTGCCCTCGTCGCGGAAAGCCTCGGCAATGGCGGTGGCCACCAGGGCGCCACGGGCCCGGATCAGGGCCGGCTGGTCGCCGGTGGCCACCACCACCACCGATCGGGCTAGCCCTTCGGGCCCCAGGCTCTTCTCGATGAAGTCCCGGACCTCGCGGCCCCGCTCACCCAGGAGCGCGATGACGTTGACGTCGGCCTGGGCGTGGCGGGCGATCATGCCCAGGAGGGTGCTCTTCCCTACGCCGCTTCCGGCGAAGATCCCCATGCGCTGCCCCCGGCCCAGGGTGAGGAACCCGTCCATGACCCGGACGCCGGTGCCCATGACTTGGTCGATGGGGCGGCGGGTCAGGGGGTTCGGCGGCTCGGCAGCGATGGGGACCCGACGCATCCCCACAAGGGGGCCCTTTCCGTCCATGGGGCGTCCGAGTCCGTCCAGGACCCGGCCCAGGAGTTCGGGGCCGAAGGGGATGCCGGAGCTCCGCTCGTGCCGTTCCACCGCCAGCCCCGGCCGGAGTCCTTCCACCGGACCCAGCGGCATGAGGAGGACATTGTCTCCCCGGAAGCCCACGATCTCGGCCACCACCACGTCTCCGCCGCGCAGGGGGCGGATCCGGCAGAGGTCGCCCACCACGCCTTCCACCCCCACCGCCTCCACCACCAGCCCCACGACGCGGGTGACGCGGCCGTGGACCAGGAAGCGCGGGACTTCCTTCAGGCGCTCCAGAAGGGAGGGCGACGAGTCCATGGTGAGCTCAGTCATTGCCGTGCCACTCCTCCCAGATCCGCTCCAGGATGGGGATGACCCGCCCGTCCAGGATGCGTTCGGGGGCGTCGATGATGATCTCGCCGGGACCCAGCTCCGGAGCGGCCTGCCAGCGGAACGCGGACTCGGGACCCATGGAGGGGGCCTCCTCTTCGCCGGCCACGGGCTGCACCAGCGCCGACAGGTCCCGGGGGTTCATGCGGATCTCCAGCGGGGCGTCGGGGGGGAAGTGAGCCAGGGCCCGGCGGAGGATCCGGGTGACTTCGGCGGGTTCGGCCTTGACTTCGCGCTCCATGAGGACCCGGGCCACGGCCAGGGCCAGGACCCGCACCCGCTCCTCGACGCTCGCTTCCCGCTCCCGCACCACTTCTTCCATCTGCCGCACGAGGCCGGCGAGCTCCATGATCTGGGCGTGGAGGGTCTCCACCTCCCGGGTGCCGTCTTCCAGCCCCTGGCGGTACCCCTCGTCGAAGCCCTCCTGGTGGCTGGCTTCGGTTTGGGCCTGCTCCCGGGCCTGACGTTCGTCGGCCTTGGTACGTCGCCCGTTGGCTTCGGCGGGGAGACGCTCCAGGACGGCCCAATCGAAGGGCTCGAGCCCGTCCCCGGTGGGGACGATCCGTGACGACACCGCCGTCTCATCCCACCATGACATCTCGACCTCCCGATACGACGATCTCGCCGGCCTCTTCCAGGGACCGGATGGTGCCCACCACCTTCCCTTGCGCCTCTTCTACCTCCCGCATGCGGACCGGCCCCATGAACTCCATCTCCTCCGTCAGGGCATCTCGGGCACGGGTGGTCATGACCCCGAGCATCTTCTCCTTGAGGGGCTCCGACGCCACCTTGAGCGCGGTGGCCATGTCGCGGACGTCCACCTCACGCATGATCCGGGTGACGGCGTCGTCGTCGAGCTTGAGGATGTCCTCGAAGACGAACATGAGGTCCTTGATCTCCTGGGCCAGCTCCGGGTTCACCTCGGACATCTGGTCCAGGAGTTCCTTCTCCAGGCCTCCCACCAGTTCGTTGAGGACGCTCGCTACGGCGATGGGGCCGCCGCGGGTGGCGCCGCCCTGGGAGAGGGAGACCTCACCACCGGCGCCCAGCACCCGCTCCACCACCTGGAGGACCTCCGGGAGGACCTTGTCCACCAGGGCCATGCGCATGAGGATGCCCGATGCCTTTCGGCTATCCAGCTCCTTCAGGATGAATCCGGCCTGCTGGGCGTCCAGGTGCGCAAGTACCAGCGCCATGGTCTGGGGGTGCTCGTTGCGGATGAGGCCGGCCACCTGCTGGGGATCCGCCTTCTGGAGGGGGGCCAGGGTCAGGGTCTCGGAGAGTTGGACCTCGATGCGGCTGAGGATCTGGTCGGCCCGCTCCTGCCCGAAGGCCTTGGTAAGGATACGGCGGGCGAAGTCGGTGCCGCCCTCGGCCACGAACTGGGCGGCGCGCTCGGTCTGCTCCCACTCTTCCAGGACCTTCTCCACCAGCGCCGGCTCCACCCGGTCCATGCGGGCGATCTCGTAGGAGAGGGCCTCCACCTCCTCCGGTGGGAGGTGGCGGGTGATCTTGGACGATACGTCGTCGCCCAGGGCCATGAGGAGGATGGCGGCCTTGCGCGGGCCGGGAATCTCCTCACCCGGCAGTCCGGTGGTCACGACCGAGGAAGTGGGCATCTCAGGCCTCCTTCATCCACGAACGGATGACGCGGGCCGTGAGCTCCGGGTCCTGAACCCGCGGCGTCTCCGGCATGGGCGGGAGGGCCTGGGATTCCTGGCGGACGTCCAGCGACTTGGACTTGGGCGACTCCTTGTCCGCCGACTCCCCGTCCCCACCTTCACCGGCGCCCAGCGCTTTGGGGGTGGGGCCGGCGGCGGCCAACTGTCCCCCGCCTGCCGGGGCGGCCTTGCCCACCTTCCGCATCATGGCCATGCCGAGTCCAGCGGCCAGGAGCAGCCCCACCAGCCCGAGGATGGGGCGGTGGAATTCCCGCAGGATGTCCAGCACCCCGGTGGGCGTCGGCTCCTGGGGGGCGGGCGCCGGACGGCTGAAGGGGAGGAAGGGCATATTGGTGACGGTGATGGCGTCTCCCCGCTCCGGCTGGATCCCCACCGCCAGAGCCACCAGCGCTTCGATGCGTTCCAGCTCCACGGCCTCGCGCGGCGTCTGGATGAAGGCGCCTTCGCCATCGGGCTCCAGATGGTGTCCCACCACCACGGCGGCGGTGAGGCGGGCCACCCGGGCGCCGCTGCGCTGGAGGGTTTCAATGCTGCGGCTGGGCTCGAAGGTGGTGCTACGGGCGTTCTGGGCCGCCCCCTGCTCCGGGGCTCCGGGCACGATTTCGGACTGGTCGTCCTGAAGGATGGCCTGCTGTTCGCCGTCTACCGTCTGGGTTGTCCGGTCCACCTGGTCGAAGTCCAGGTCGGCCGAGACGCGCACCGAGAGGTTCCCCTCGCCCACCACGGCCATGAGGAGGTCTTCCACCTTCTGTTCCAGATGTTGCTCCACCTCGCGGCGGACCCGGAGTTGGCGATCGTTGAGGGCGTCGGCCTCATTGGCGAAGCCTTCGTCGGTGAGGAGGCGGCCCGAGTCGTCGATGATGCGGACATCGGCGGCGTCCAGGCCGTCGACGCTCCCTGAGACCAGCGAGGCGATCCCCGCCACCAGGGAACGGTCGGCCTGGGCCCCGCCCCTGAGCGCCACCACAACCGAGGCGTGGGCGGCTTGCCCCGAGCGGCGCAGGAGAGCCGATTCCTGGAGGCCCAGATGGACCTGGGCGTAGTCCACACCCCGCATGCGACCGATGGTCCGTTCCAGTTCGCCTTCCAGGGCGCGACGGTAGTTGATGCGCTGGGTGAAGTCGGTCATGCCCCAGGAGGGTTCGTCGAAGAGTTCGAAGCCGGGACGGCCGCCCAGCGCCACACCTTCCCGGGCCATGGTGACCCGGGCGCGGGGGAGGTCGGCCTCCCGAACCGAGAGGCCGGTGCCCCGGGACTCGAGACGGTAGGTGATTCCCTCGTCGTCCAGGCTCTGGGCCATCTGGCCCACCTGGTTGGGATCTTCGTTCCCCACCAGCATGACCCACTCCGGCGCGGTGGCCCAGCGAGTGACCCCCAGGATGAGGGCGACCGTGAGTACGCCGACGACGATGAGGGACAGACCACGGTTCCCCGTTTCTCCCTCGATGCGCTGGACGATCTCTCTCATGGCCACGAGTCGATCCTCAGTTCTGCATCTGGATGACGGTCCGGTACGCCTCGGTCAGGCGATTTCGGATCTCGATGAGGAGTTCCAGCGCGATCCCCGCCTCTTCCACCGCCGCCATGACCTGGTGGATCTCGATGGGATCTCCCCGGACAAAGGCGTCGATGGCGTTCTGCGACTCGACTTGGAGTTCGGAGGCGTCGCCGATGACCCGCTTCAGGGTGTCGGCGAATCCGGTTCCCGACTCGGGTGCCTGGGGCGGCTGGCCGCCGCCAGCGGCCTGCTGGATGGCCCGCAGCGCCTGCGAGTGGATGGAGCCGGCTCCGGTGATGGCGTCCATGGATCAGACCCTCACGTCGAGGCGGGCGCCCCGGATGGACGTCTGGGACGTCGCCGCGGACTGCCGGCCGTAGGTGAGGGGGCCGAGCTCCCGAGCCCGGGCGAAGTAGCTGCGTTCTTCGGCGGTGAGGAGCGACCAGAGTTGCGGGTCCACGCCCCGGGGTGGCTCGGCGCTCTCGGCTCCCTGGGCCCGGGTGGTCTCCACCGTATCGGGCCGGATGGCTGCGTCGCCGGCCGGGCGTCCTGCGTCGGGGAGCCGCGTGCCGTCCTGGATGGCGGCACGGTCGGGCCGGAGTTCGGGGCCCGGACGGAGGGGGTTGATCCCGGAAAGCGAGGTGGGCTGGATGGACACGGGGGCCTCCTGGTCGTCAGATGTCGATGGAGCGGCGGAGGATCGTCTTCATGGCCTCGAAGGCCGAGACGTTGGCTTCGAACAATCGGCGGGCCTCCAGGAGCTCCATCATCTCCTGGGTGGGATCCACATTGGAGAGGCGCACATAGCCCTGGTCGTCGGCGTGGGGATGTCCCGGATCGTAGACCAGAGCCCCTTCGGTGAGATCCTCCAGGACCCCGGCCACCCGGACCCCGTCCTCGCCCATGGCTCGCTCGACGCGGGCGGCACCCCAATCACCGGGGACGGCGGGGGGGGTCGGGGCGGTGAGCCCCGGCGCGGCGGTGCCCTGCATCCCTTCCTGCAACTCCACGATGCGACGCTGGAAGGGAAGCTCTCCCGGCGGCGCCGTGGTTCCGGCGTTGGCCAGATTGAGGGCAATGGTGTCGATGCGCGTCTTCTGCGCCTGCAGGCCCGAGGCCGGGGCGCTGAGCCCCCGCAGGAGGCCTCGCATGCCGGGTCCCTCAGCAGCGGGGCTCATCGACCGGGCCCGACGCTGGAGCGAATCTGCTGGTAGATCTTCTGGAGGATCTGGGCCTCCGCCTCGAAGCGGAGCTGGCCATCGGCCAGGTTCACCATCTCCTCTTCCAGGTTGACGCCCGGCGCCACCCCCCCCTGGGCGTCCATGATCTCCTGGAACCCCGGGGTGGATGCGTTCGCCAGTCGGTGCGTGACCTCGCGGAGGTCAGCGGACGTCCGGTCCAGACCCTGCTTCAGGGTCGGGGCCGTGGTTCCGGGGCCGAGTAGGCGAGTCAGCATGGGACAACTCCTGGC
>REEG01000255.1 GCA_007695195.1 Gemmatimonadales bacterium
CACCAGTGGGATGGCGCCGGCGGTCACATCAGCCCCCGCGAGGCCCCCGCCGCCCCCCGCGATCACCTCAGCGCCTGCCCCGCCGCGCTCCCCGCCCCCCATGATCACCTCGGCGCCCTCCTCCCGGATCCGCCCCGGTTCCTCCACCCGGATACGGTAGAGGGTGGTGCCGTAGCGGTAGTTCACGGTGAAGGCGTCCCACCCCGAGGGCACCGCCGGCTCCAAAAAGAGCAGGGTTCCCCTCCGGCGGAAGCCCAGGAGCGACTCGAGACCCACCCGGTACATCCAGCTCGCCGAGCCCGTATACCAGGTCCAGCCGCCCCGCCCCGGGTGGTCGGGGGAGGTGTACACGTCGGCGGCCACCACATACGGCTCCACCCGGTAGCGGGCCACGCCGTCCGGCGTGTCGGTGTGGTGCAGGGGATTGATCATCTGGTAGAGCTCGAACGCCCGGTCGCCCCGTCCCTGTTCGGCCACCGCCTGCACCGCCCAGAGGGCGGCATGGGTGTACTGCGCCCCGTTCTCCCGAACGCCGGGCAGGTATCCCTTGATGTAGCCGGGGTCCAGGGGACCGTCGTCGAAGGGCGGTGTGAGCAGCCGGATCAGCCCCAGCTCCCGGTCCACCAGGTGCGCCTCCATGGCCTCCATGGCCCGGGCCGCCTTGTCCGGCTCCCCGGCACCGGACAGCACACTCCAACTCTGGGCGATGGAGTCGATGCGGCACTCGTCGTTGGAGGCCGAACCCAGGGGGGTGCCGTCGTCGAAGTAGGCCCGGCGAAACCACTTCCCGTCCCATCCATGTTCGTTCGCCGCGTCGGCGTACCCCTCCGCGTGCGCCAGGAGGGTGTCCACCCTTTCGGTGTCGCCCCGGGCCCGGGCGTGATGGGCGAAGTCCCGGAGGGTCGAGGCCAGGAACCAGGCCAGCCAGACGCTCTCGCCCCGCCCCTCCACACCCACCCGGTTCATCCCGTCGTTCCAGTCCCCGATCCCCATGAGGGGAAGGCCGTGGGCCCCGGTGGTGCACGCCCGCTCCAGCGCACGGAGACAGTGGTCGTAGAGGGTGCCGGTCTCGGTGCTCCGGGAAGGTTGGCCGTAGACTTCGTGCTCGTCGGGCCCCAGAGCCGGCATCTCCAGGAAGGGAATCTCCTCGTCCAGGACCGAGTCGTCGCCGGTGACCCGCAGGTAGTGGTCCACGGTGAAGGGAAGCCAGACCAGGTCGTCGGAGAAGCGCGTGCGCACCCCCCGTCCGGTCTCGGGGTGCCACCAGTGCTGGACATCCCCCTCCACGAACTGGCGCCCGGCAGCCCGGATCAGGTGTTCGCGCACCAGAGCGGGCTCGGCGTGGACCAGGGCCATGGCGTCCTGGAGCTGGTCGCGGAATCCGTAGGCGCCCCCGCTCTGGTAGAGGGCGGATCGGGCCCAGAGTCGGCACGAGAGGGTCTGGTGCAGGAGCCAGCGGTTCATCATGACGTCGAAGGAAGGCTCCGGCGTCTGCACCTCCACCACTGCCGAACGCCGGGCCCAGTCCGCCCGGTTCCTCTCCAGCCCCGCCCGGGCCGCCGGAGCGGTGCGGTAGCGTTCCAGCAGTGCCATGGCCTCGGCCCGGTCCCGTCCCGACCCCAGCACAATCACCAGCTCGGTCTCTTCTCCAGGGGCGAGTTCCACCGCCAACTCCAGGGCGGCGCAGGGATCCGGCGTGGCGCGGAGGCCCTCCCACCCCGCTGCCCCTGCCTTCGGCCGCTCTTCCTCGTCGGCCCGATGCCCGGCCCTGGATTCAGGTCGGACCAGCCAGGCCGGGGCCTCCACGGTGCCGTTCCGACCCAGGAAGTCGGTCCTGTCCAGCGTGTGGTCCCTGGGCATGGCACCCACGGCCAGGAAGGCCACCCTTCCTCCGAACTCGGGGTCGAAGGGATTCCGGGCCAGCACCGCCCCCGTCTCCGTGTCGTACTCCACATGGAGGCGGTTCTGGGTGACCTCCCTGGACACGCCCAGGGTCCACTCCACATAGGCGGTCATGGAAAGGCGCCGGGGACGATCCCCCTGATTCCGGATCCGGAGTAGCGAGACCTTCACCGGGTCCTCGCCGGCCATTCCCATGACCAGGCGGGTGGCGATGTCTCCCCGTTCATGGCGGAACTCGGTGCCCGAGGGCGAGTGGACCGCCGTGTAGGGCTGCCGGGCGCAGACGGGAGCGGGGGTGGGGCCCCAGAGCTCGCCCGACTCGCTGTCCCGGAGGTAGATGGCCTCGCCGGGCTCGTCGCTCACGGGGTCATTCCGCCACGGAGTGAGCCGGTGGAAGAAGCTGCTCTCGGCCCAGGTGAACCCGCCACCGCGCTCGGTCACCAGGAACCCGCCCCGACGGTTGGCCACCACATTGGACCAGGGAGCGGGAGGAAGGGCGTCTTCCGAGACCTGGATCAGGTAGTCGCCCTCCGGTGTGAACCCCCCGGTCCCGTTGTACAGGAGAAGGTCGTGGGCTGGGTCGGGAAGAGGCGCGTCCGGTGGGATCTTCCCGAAGTGGGACCAGAGGGATACCTGCGTCTCCCCCTCTTCAACCAGACGCTGCCGCCCGGGTATCCCGCGTCCTCCCCGGGACCCTCCGTCCGTGCGTTCCGTCTTTCGCTCCTCCGCCTCCTTCAGGAGCTGCGACAGCGCCCGTCCATCGGAGTGGATCTTCACCGCCGCCGTGGCCTCCAGCATGAGCAGGTGTTCCCGGCTCATCTGGTCCTTCCTCAGGGGGAAGATGGCGCCGGCCCCGTCCGTATCGGCGGCGGTGCCCAGGGTGTGTCGGAATGCCATGATCCGGTCCTGCAGCTCCTGGAGATACGACGACGGCTGCAGGTTCAGCACCACCAGATCCACACTGAGTCCCCGCCGCCTCAGGTAGTGGTGGGCGGCGAAGAGTCGGCGCAGCGTCGGGAGCCCCTCCATGGAGTCGATGGTGGTGAGGAGAATGGGGTGGTCCCCGGAAATCCCCTGGGCCCAGAGCAGAGGTTGCGGCCCCGCCCCACCCGCCCTCTGCCCGGGAGATGGACGGAGAAGACCTCCTCCGTGGAGCGGATAGAGGAGGAGGCCCGCCAGCTCCTGGAACGCCGCCGAGTCGCCGGGGGTGAGTCCCAGCTCACGGAGTTCGGCCTGCTGGGTGATCCACGCCAGATCCAGGGCCCGCTGGGGCGCGTACTGGTCGTGGTACCGGTCGGCCAGTTCGAAGGTCTGCTCCCGGGTGTCGGCCACCAGGGTGGTGAAGGCCACCGACCGGGCCTCGCCCGGCTCCAGACGGATCCGGGTCCGGAGGGCGAAGACGGGATCGAGCACGGCCCCCACCGTGCCCGAGAGGGGGCCGGCGGCGTCCATGGCCACGGGATTCCGGGCCGTCCTGCCCCGCCCCAGGAAGCGGGCCCGGTCGGTCTCCCAACTCACCGGGCCCATGGGGCCGGACCCCGCACTCATGACGTGGACCAGCCGGAGGGGCGTCTCTCCCCTGGAACGGGGGCGCCGAACCGCCGTAAGGGCGGTGCACCAGGGGTGCCACTCGGTGGTGACGAAGAGGTTGGAGAAGGTGCGGTGCGCCTGGTCGGCGTCGGGGCGGTTCAGGACGATCTCACCGTAGCTGGTGAGCTCGACTTCGGCGGGCTCCTGTCCGCGATTGGTCACCATGACGTTCCGGACCTTGGCCCGGTCCTCGGGGACCACCACGATCTCCGTGCGGGTCTCGATGTCCCCGTCGGTGCGGTGGAAGCTCACCCGGTCCGTGGCCAGGAACGCCTCGTATCGATCCGCCGGCGCACAGATGGGCTGGTGGGCCACCGACCAGACCCGTTCCCGCTCCACATTCCGCACATAGCAGAACTGGCCGGTGGCGTCGCTGGTGCCGTCGGTCCGCCACCGGGTCACGGCGAGGGCGCCGTGGCGGGTGTAGCCTCCCCCGCCGTGGGTGACCATGGCGGTGAACGGTCCCCGCCCCAGGAGCGCCACGTGGGGCCGCAGGGAGTCGGGGTCGGTGAAGGTACGCACCATCGGCTGGGCCAGATCCGGTTCCGGCAGGGCATCTTCGGGCTGGGCTTGCTGGGTCTCCTGGAAGGCCTGGGCCCGGGGGAGGCGCTCCTGGAGTAGGAGCTCGGCGGCCTTCACCCTGGGATCGGAGTGGAAGCGGCTGAGCCAGATTCCACGGGTCAGGGCATTGGTCAACGCCACCATGCCCATCCCGATGTGGTGGGCCATGTAGGTTCGCACCAGGGCATGGGTCCCGGCCCCTTCCGGACGGGTGAAGTCCAGGGCGTCGCGGAAGCCGTAGGGCCCCAGGGCGTCCATGCGCTCCAGATGGGCCAGGTTGTCCATGGAGGTGTCGGGGTCCACCGCCAGCGCCAGGAGCGAGGCGTACGGGGCGATGACCAGGTCCCGTCCCATCCCCCGCTTCAGCGCCAGATCGGGCACGCCGAAGGCCCGGTACTGATAGGTGAACTCCCGGTCCCGGAGGTTGTAGGCGCTCTCGCTCATCCCCCAGGGCACCCCCCGCTCCTTGCCGTAGGAGATCTGTCGCTGCACCGCAGCCTCCTCACCCCGATGAAGCAAGGTCCCCCGATAGGAGCGCATGACCAGAGAGGGCATGAGGTACTCGAACATGCTTCCGCTCCACGACACCAGAGCCCCTCTGCCCCCGCCGGTTCGGGTCAGGATGCGCCCCAGGCGGAACCAGTGTTCCAAGGGGGCGTCATCCAGGGCGACGGCGATGAACCCGGCCAGCCGTGCCTCCGAGGCCAGGAGGTCGTAGTAGGAGGGATCCAGGCTGAACTGGTTCTGGTTCCAGCCGATGGAGAAGAGCTTCCGGTCCTTGTCGAAGAGGAAGGTGAAGTCGGTGTCCACGATGATGGCCTCGGCCCGGGCCGCCAGGGCCCTGAGGCGTCGGACCCGGACGGCGTCGTCGTCGTCCGGGCGTCCGTTGGCCGCCACGGCGAGCGGCCCCCCCTCCGGCTCCTGGGCCAGCGCCAGGAGCCCCTGCCGCAGCGCCATGAGGTGCCCCACCAGGTTGCCGCTGTCCACGGTGGAGACGTAGGCCGGCTCCAGCACCTCCAGCGAGGTCAGGTCGTACCAGTTGTAGAAGTGGCCCCGGTAGCGGGGAAGCCGGTCCATGGTGTCGAAGGCCCGCTCCAGGCGCTCCAGCATGGGGTCCAGCGCCAGGATCCCCAGGTCCCGGGCACTCATGGTGGAGAGAAGTTGCAGCCCGATGTTGGTGGGCGAGGTCCGGCGCGCCACCACCGGACTCGGATCTTCCTGGAAGTTGTCCGGTGCCAGCCAGTGGGTGTCCTCGGCGGCGAAGCGCTCGAAGAAGGCCCAGTGGAGAAGGGCGTACCGCATGGCCTGGGGCCGTTGATCCTCCGGCAGCCGTCGATCCGGCCCCAGGGGGCGGTTCCCCGCCTGATAGGCCACCACCGGAGCCGCCATCCAGAGGATGAGGATGGGCACTGCGGAGAGGAGGGCGAACACCCGCTCCCCGCTCCCTTCCCGCACCGCCAGCCCCACCAGCGTCAGCAGGACCGCCCCCGCCAGGATCACGGCAGGGAGCATCTGCCGGGCGATGGACGGCAGGTCGCCGGCGGAGGTGCGCTCGGACCGGGAGGAGGGGGTCCACTCCAGGAGCTTCCGCCGCGACACCCCCAGCCGCCAGAGTGTGCGGATGACGGCATCGGCCGAGATCCACGCCTGGTGCGGCAGGAAGGCCAGGATCAGGGCGAACTGCTTGGCCCCCGCCAGGGCGTCCCTTCCCCAGGCCGCGTAGTAGGCGCGCACCGACCGGTCCGGCGGCGGGCGCAGGAGTCCGAAGAGGAGCCCCAGGAGCCAGGGAGCGGCCAGCGCCCCCAGCCCCACCAGCGTCCAGCGGACGGCGGACCCGGGGAGCACGGTCCACCCCGCCAGGAGAAAGACCACCAGGGCGATCTCCACCAGACTCCGGCGGAGGTTGTCCACGATCTTCCACCGGGAGATGCGGGTCAGGGGATTCTTCTCCAGCCCCTGGGGCCCCCGGACCCGGGAGGTGAGGCGGGGCAGGAGCTGCCAGTCGCCCCGGATCCAGCGGTGCTTCCTCCGGGTGAAGCTCAGGTAGCCCCCCGGATAGTCGTCGTAGATGGTCACCCCGGTGAGGAGCCCGGCCCGGGCGTAGTTGCCCTCGATGAGGTCATGGGAGAGGAGGGTGTTCTCGGGGAAGCGTCCCTCGGTGGCGGCGCGGAAGGCGTCCACGTCGTAGATCCCCTTCCCGGTGAAGCTCCCCTCGCCGTAGAGGTCCTGGTAGAGGTCCGAGACGGCGGTGGTGTAGGGATCCACCCCGGGATCCGCCGCCTGTACCATGGAGAAGCGCGAGCGCAGGGCGCTGGGCAGGGTGACCCCGACCCGCGGCTGGAGTACCCCATACCCGCGCACCACCCGCCCCGCCTCGGCGTCGTACACCGGCCGATTCAGGGGATGGGACAGGGCGCCCACCAGGCAGGGCGCGGCCTCCCGGGGCAGGATGGTGTCGGCGTCCAGGGTGAGGACGTAGCGGACCCGCTCCAGGAGCCGGGTATCTCCGAGCTGCACCGGGAAGTTGGCCGTCTCGCCCCGGATGAAGCGGTTGAACTCCACCAGCTTCCCGCGCTTGCGCTCCCACCCCATCCACACTCCCTCGCAGTCATTCCAGAGGCGGGGGCGGTGGAGAAGGAAGAAGGGTCCCGTGTCACCGTCGCCGTAGAGGGTGTTCAGGCGCTCCATCCCCTTCCGGGCGGCGTCCAGGATGGCGGGGTCGTCGGCCATCTGCTGGGCAGGGGCATCCACGAAGTCGGAAAGAATCCCGAAGTGGAGGGCCGGATCCCGGTTGGCCAGGAACTGGATCTCCAGGTGCTCCAGGGCTTGCTCCACCGCCTCCGGGCTCTCCAGGAGCGTCGGGACCACCACGGCGGTCCTGAACTCCAGGGGGATCCCGTCCTCACCCCGGAGATCCAGGGCAGGAAGGGATAGGGGCGGGAGGAAGTTGGTGACCAGTTGGCCCATGGCCCGGACGGCGATGTCGTTGGCCGGGATCAGGACCAGGAGGAAGACGAGGATCCCCCATCCCCCCGACCCCGCGAGCCACGGGATGAGGGCCAGGGCCAGGGCGGTCCCCACCACCAGACCGCCGCCCAGCACCATGTCGGGGTGCCGCAGCACCGTGCGATGGACCTGCTCCGGAAAGGAGGGACGGTACCCGAACTCGGCCTCGAGCCGGCTCCGCCCCTCATCCACGAGCCAGTAGCCCACATGGCTCTCCAGGGGAGGGTCGCCGGGCGGTGCGCCGTCTCCGGGGGGCTGCCGGACCGGCTCGTCCCTGGCCGGCTCGTCCCCGGCCGGCTCGTGCCGGGCCAGCTCCTCCCGGGCCAGCTCCACCGCCTTTGCCGCC
>REEG01000257.1 GCA_007695195.1 Gemmatimonadales bacterium
AGCGGGAGCAGGAAGACCGCATCGAAGGGCTCGAGATGGGGGCGGACGACTACCTCACCAAACCCTTCAGCCCCCGCGAACTGGTTCTCCGGGTGCAGGCCATCCTTCGCCGTACCGAACAGGGCTCCACGGAGACGGGGGGCAAGGTCCTCCGGGCCGGTCCCCTGGTCCTGGATCTCACGGCGCACCTGGCCACCATGGACGGCGAGGAACTCTCCCTCACCCCCACCGAATTCCGGCTCCTCCAGACCCTCATGGAACGGAAGGGCCGGACCCAGAGCCGGAAGCAATTGCTGGAACGGGCCTGGGAGGTGGATTCCAACGTGGCGGAGCGCATCCAGACCCGTACCGTGGATATGCACGTGCGCCGCCTCCGGACCAAGCTCGGGGAGTATGGAGACTGGGTGGAGACGGTGCGTGGGTTCGGCTACCGCCTCCGGGTTCCTGATTCGGAGGGATTCGGGAACGCTCGGCAGGGTTGAGGCGGAGGGAATGACAGGGGACCAGGGTCCCCCCGGAGTCACTCGTCGGTCCGGTCTGCTCCGTGCTTGATGCTCCTGCCCTCCACCATGTAGACCACGTCCTCGGCCACGTTGGTGGCCAGGTCCGCCACTCGCTCCAGGTTCCGCCCCACGAGGATGAGCGACATACCCACCCCCACAAGCTGTGGGTCGGTAGCCATGTGATCCAGGAGGATCCGGAATCCGCTCTGATGGAGGGAATCGACCCGGTCATCCCTTCCGCAAACCTCCCTGGCCACCACACTGTCCCCGCGAACAAAGCTGTCCAGGGCCTGTGTCAGCATTTCCCGACTGATCCGGGCCATCTCCCACAACTGGGGGACGCCGGTCAGTAGCTTGGGAGCGGCGCCCAGGTGATGGACCGTCTCGGCGATGTTGACGGCGTGATCGCCGACCCGTTCCAGATCGTTTGCGATGCGCAGGATCATGGTGATCACCCGGAGATCCCGGGCAAAGGGCTGATGGAGGGCCAAGAGGTGGATCCCGGCCGCGTCCACCTCCACCTCCATGGCATCCAGTTCACGGTCGGCCAGGATCACCGAGTCCGCCTTCGCCATATCCCCTTCCGTGAGCGCCTCCACCGAGACGCGTAGAAGCTCCTCGGCCAAGGCACCCATCTCCAACAGGTCATGCCTCAGGGTCGAGAACTCCTGCTGGAAGTGGCGGGACCCGCCGGACAGATTCATCCGAATCGCCCCGTTATGTAGGCTTCGGTGCGCTCCTCCGCCGGATTGGTGAAGAGCCGTTCCGTCTCCCCGGACTCCACCAGGCGCCCGTCGTCCAGAAAGGCCGTCCGGTCCGACACCCGGGCGGCCTGCTGCATGTTGTGGGTCACGATAACGATGGTGATGTCCCGCTTCAGCTCGTAGATGAGGGCCTCGATGCGCTGGGTGGCGGTGGGGTCCAGCGCGGCGGTGGGTTCGTCCATGAGGAGGACCTGCGGCCCCACCGCCAGGGCCCGCGCCATGCACAGCCGCTGCTGCTGGCCGCTGGAGAGGGAGGCGGCCGGGTGATGGAGACGATCCTTCACCTCGTCCCAGAGCGCCGTCTTCCGGAGGACCTGCTCCAACAGGTTCGACTCTTCCCCCTTTCGGACCATACCGTGGCGGCGGGGTGCGAAGGTGACGTTCTGACGGATACTCATGGCGGGAAAGGGGTTGGGCCGTTGGAAGACCATCCCCACCTGGGTCCGGAGGAGGACGGGATCCATCCCTCCATCGTGGATCTCCCGGTCACCCAGGTAGATCCGGCCCACCACCCTGACGCCCCGGACGCCATCGTGCATGCGATTGAGCGCCCGGAGTAGGGCCGACTTCCCGCATCCGCTGGGACCGATGATGGCGGTGACGGCGGCGGAGTGGATCTCCAGGTCCACTGCCTTCACCGCCTCCGTGTCACCGAAGAAGACCCTCAGAGCCCGAGTACGCATCGTCTCCGCCACGGTCTCCTCCTCAGACGCCCGTTGGGAGTCGGTGGGACCGGGGCGAAGGGCGCCGCGTCCGGATCAGGGCGGAGACGGCGTGAAGGGTAGAAACGGCGGCCATGAGGAGCAGTGCGCCGGCCCACGCTTCGCCCTCCCATGACGGGAGGGGGCTGACGGCGTGGGCATAGATGTGGGTGGGCAGGGTGGCTGCGGGTCCCACGGCACCCCCTCCCACAACGAAGACCGTCACCAGGAGGGGAGCGGTCTCGCCCACGATACGGCCCGTAGCCAGGAGAATGCCGGCCACCACCTGAGGCAGCGCCACGGGCATGACCACCTGTAAAACGGTAGTGGTTTCGCCGAGCCCCAGGGCCAGTGCGGCCTCCCGGACATCCCGGGGCACCGCCTCCAGCGCCTCCATGGTCCTCAGAGCCACAAGGGGGACGAGGATCACGGTGAGGGCCGCGCCCGCCGCCGGTACGCTGAACCGGCCCAGGGTGGTCATGATCAGCCCGTACGCCGCGATCCCGGCCAGAATGGAAGGGAGCCCGGCGAGGGCCTCACACACGACCCTGGCCATCCGCCCCAGGAGCCCCCTCCCGAACTCCGTCACATAGACTCCGGTCCCCACCCCCAGGGGAACCCCCAACGCCACGGCGATCCCCACCACCGCCGCCGAGCCTGCCACTGCAGAGCCCCAACTCCCGAGACCCGGGAGCACGGCTCCGGCGGCGAGGAAGTCCCAGGAGAGGTGACGGCCACCCACTCGCACCCCTTCCAGCAGAAGCCACCCAAGGGGAAGAAGTGCCATCACGAAGGCCCCTGTGCACAGGGTGATCATCACCCGCTCCCAGATGAGCCGCCGTCTGGAAGTGGCACCGAATGGCGATCCACTCATGGCAGGATCCGCCGCTGCATGCCAAGGATCGCCAGTCGTCCCATACCGTGAAACCCGAAGGAGAGGATGAGGAGGATGAGCCCCAGGGCCACCAGGGACGCCATGTGCATCTCGCCGGTGGAGGCAGGGAATTCGTGGGCGATGACCGCTGTGAGCGTACTTCCGCCTTGGAGGAGATCGAAGGTCAGGTCCGGACGGTTCCCGATGGTCATGACGACGGCCATGGTCTCGCCCAGCGCGCGGCCGAAGCCAACGCCGACAGCGACCCAAACCCCCACTTTCGCCTGCGCCAGGACCACGTGGCGCAGGGCTTCCCACCGGGTACACCCCAGCGCCAGGGCACCCTCCCACTGGCTTCGAGGTACAGCGGCCAACGCTTCCCGGATCAGGGCAGCCGTGAGGGGAATCATCATGAGGGCCAGGACGAGTCCGGCAGTGAGAAGGCTGAATCCGGATCCGGCGGGACCGAGAAGAGGCAGGGCCCCCAGGGGGCTCGCAACCAACAAGGGGACAAGTCGAAACTCCACCAGCGGAACCAGAACGAAGATCCCCCAGAGCCCGAAGACCACGGAGGGCAACGCCGCCAGGAGGTCCATGAGAAAGACGAGAGGGCCCTCCATGGGTCTCGGCGTGAATCCCACCAGGAGGAAGGCCATTCCCAGGCTCACCGGAAGGGCCATGGCCAGAGCAAGGGTGCTGGTGACCAGCGTGCCGGCCACGAACGGCAGGGCACCGAATCGGCCGGCGGCCGGATTCCAGTCTCGTCCCGAAAGGAAGGCAAGCCCCCACTCCCGCCAGACCGGAAGCGATCCGATCCATAGCTCCCCGGCGATGAGTACCGTCCCCAGGATGACCGTACCCGCCATGGCCCCGGTAGTGAGTCTCAGCCATGAGGCCCGGGGTGCCCTACGGAACTCGAGATCCAGGCCAGGAGGCGACCGGTCCGATCCCGGACGGTTCCTGGGAGTCGACGAGAGGGTGGGCTGACGAACCTTCAAGGCCGGGTCCGGGAAGGGTGGAGACACAGGGCCGACTGGTGCCCCGCCTACCCGAGAAAACCTGACACCGGGGCGTCACATAACGGTCACAACAGCGTGCCGGTAGCGTAACGCCCGCATAGGCCCGCTCAGCGCCGGGGAGCGGCGGCGACCCCGGCTTACCCGGTGCGCTCCACCTCCCGGAGGGTCCAGCGCATGAGGTCCCGGTGGAGATTCCGCGATGGGTCGCCCGGCGCCGGCGTGCGCAGCGTGTAGCGACCCGATGCATCCAGGTCCCAGGCCAACTCGTTGTCGTCCAGACTCATGTCCAGGATTCGCCCCACCCGTTCCCGGACCACGGGATCCTCCAGCGCCACCAATGCCTCGACCCGCTCATTCATATTGCGCGTCCGCCAATCGGCGCTTCCGATGAGGAGGATTGGATCCCCGCCGTTCCCGAATCGGTAGATGCGCTCGTGCTCCAGGAAGCGGCCCAGGACGCTCACCACCTCGATATTCTCGCTGTATCCGGGAATCCCGGGGCGGAGGCGGCAATGACCCCGCACCGCCAGTCGGATTCGAACTCCGGCCCGGGACGCCTCGTACAGGTGACGGATGATTCCCAGATCGTCCAGGGCGTTCATCTTCGCGTCGATTCGCCCCTCGCCGCCGGCCCGCGCTCGCGCCATCTCCGCCTCGATGAGTTCCTCGAAGCGGCGACGCATGTCCCCCGGCGCCACAATGAGCTTCCGGTACTGCTGGTCCGGGGCGTACCCGGTGAGGGAGTGGAAGAGGTCCACCACATCGGCCCCGATCTCCGGGTCACAGGTGAGGAGCCCCAGGTCGGTGTAGATCCCGGCGTTTCCGGCGTGGTAGTTCCCGGTTCCGATGTGGCAATAGACCCGGGGGCGCCCTTCTTCCCGCCGAACCACCAGAATGGCCTTGGCGTGGGTCTTGAGCCCCACCAAGCCATAGGTGACATGAACGCCGGCGTTCTCCAGCATCCGCGCCCACTCGATGTTGTTCTGCTCGTCGAAGCGTGCCTTCACCTCCACCAGGACGGCCACCTCCTTGCCCCGTTCGGCGGCGTGGAGGAGGGCGCGAACCACCCGGGAGTCATCGGAGGTCCGGTACAGCGTCTGCTTGATGGCCAGGACGTTGGGGTCCACCGCCGCCTCCTCCACCAACCGCACGATGCTGGCATGGAACGACTCGTACGGATGGTGGACCAGGACGTCTCCCTTCCGGATGATGGAGAAGATGTCCTCCTCCTCCGCAGACTCACCTTCGTGAGCGAGGCGGGGGGGAATCTGGGGTTCCCATGGGGCGAGTTGGTGGGTCGGCATGGGAAGCGCCGCCACCCTCATGAGGTCGGTCAGCGCCAGCTCCCCCTCGAAGGTCGTGACATCGTCCGGATCCAGCTCCAGCTCCCGCACCAGCAGGCTCCGCACTCGATGGGGAAGGCTCTCCTCCACCTCCACGCGCACAACCGGCGCGAACTGCCGCTCCCGGAGTTCCTGGGATATCATGGCCAGGAGATCCTCGGCCTCCTCCTCATCCCGGAGCACGTCGGCATTTCGGATGACCCGGAAGAGGTGGGTTCCCACCACTTCCATTCGACCGAAGAGTGCGCCGGCGTGATGGCGGATCAACTCCTCCACGGCGATCAGCCGTGTATCTCCGCTCCCGTCGGGCGGCCCGAGTACGATCCAGCGACCCGCCCCCGTGGGCACCTTCAGACGGGCGAAGTGGAGGGTCTTGCGGATGGGGTGGCGGAGGACCACCGCCAGGGAGAGGCTCAGGTTGGAGATGAAGGGGAACGGGTGCCCGGGATCCACCGCCAGAGGTGTGAGAACGGGGTAGATTTGCTCCCGGAACCGGACTCGCAGTTCCTTCCGGTCCTCCTCAGGGAGTTCCTCGAACCTGCAGATCCGGATCTGGATTCCGGCCAGGGCGGGACGCAACTCATCCAGCCAGAGCCGGTCCATGGCCATCTCCATGCGCCGGATCTCGGCTCGGAGTAGCCGAAGCTGCTCCCCCGGACCGCGTCCATCGGGGGAAGGTGAAGTGACCCCCGCCGCTTCCTGCCTCCGGAGTCCGCCCACCCGCTTCTGGACGAACTCGTCCAGGTTACCGGCCGTGATGGCCAGGAAGCGCACACGCTCCATGAGGGGGAGGCCCGGGTCCCGGGCGTGATGGAAGACCCGCCAGTTGAAATCCAGCCACCCCAATTCCCGGTTGAAGTAGAGAGAAGGATGATCCAGCGGGGCGTTGTCAGGCACATGTGAGGGACGAACGGCGGGCTCGGGCCACGGCCCTGCGCTTGCGGTCGTGAGGACCGGAGCTTCGGGGGCAGAGGAGTCTTCCATGTGGATCCCGTCGGGTTCGGGAGCGGGCCGGGGGTCACTTCGGGCGGACCACCAGCTACCAGAGTGTAAGGGTGACCTGGAGGCGGATCCGGGTCCCCGTCGCTCCTGAAGCAGTTTCCCGGAGGCGGTGGACATCACCTTGGAGTTTGGCGCGGTGTCCGTCCAGATAGCGAGTATACCCGATCCCCGTCTCGAAGGAATCCCCCTGGTTCCCTCCCCCCAGACTCTCACGCTCTTCCGTTTCAAGGCTGTCTGCACGAATCCAGGAGTGGCGAGCGACCACCTCGTGGCTCAGACTTCTTACCAGTACGCCCATCTGCACGTACCCGCCCCAGGCCCTCGGCCACACACGTTCCACCTCGCTGGATTCCGCAAGATGCGCGGCCTCCCCCGATGTCCCGGGCACCTCGCGGAAGAGTTCGGAGACGACCTGCACCCGCCCTGCTCGCAGAGCGGTCTCGGCGTTCCAACGGGTCAGGCCGACGGCCTTCCCCCCTCGGTCTTCGGTGGTGGTGAGCCCGGCCACCCCCAGCGCCAACCGCGGACCGTCAGGAATCCCGAGGGCACTCTCCACCGCCGGGTACGGACCGAACGGGGTTGCTACGATGCGCCCTGCCGTCATGGAGCGGCCGGATATGCCGGGGTCATCCCCGACCCCCCTCGCCTCGAATCGACCCGCCGCCCATGTCACCCGGCCATTGGACGACATCCCATGCACCTTGATGCCCGCACGCCGGGCCGGGGTGAATCGACCATCGGCCAAGGATCGGTCCACCAGGGAGAGGGCGCCGGACGAGTTCAGTTGCTGACGACCGAAGGGCGCCTTTCCCTGCCCCACGGTGAGATGGATCGGGCCGACCACCGGGGTCGAGAGCTGGGCATCCAGGAGGCGGATGCTGCTTCCGGCCACCTCCGCCTGCAGGAGGTAGGTGAAGCGATCCTGGGCTTCCCCCCTGGCCCAGATCCGTCCTCGCTGCACGGCGGTGGTATGCCGGTCTTCCGGAGTCTCCCAGGTGTGTCGGAGTTGCAGTCTGGCTCCCACCCCCGCGAGCCAGGGTAAAGATTCCCCAGTGGCCTGAGACGCTCCCGAAGGAGTTGCAGGGTCCTGAGGAGGAGAGGCGCCCAAGGGCGCGGCGCCCAGGGGCGCGGTGACCAAGAGCGCGGTGACCAAGCCCATCACCAGGCGAATCCCACCGATCAGGGCC
>REEG01000256.1 GCA_007695195.1 Gemmatimonadales bacterium
GAGCTGGAGGTCTTCCAGTCCAATCACGAGGGCGAACTCCTGGACTACCTGGAAGAGGTCGCACCGAGGGTGGATGGGTTCGTGCTGAATGCCGGGGGATATACCCATACCTCGGTAGCCCTTCGAGACGCCCTGGTGGGCGTGGGCCGTCCCTTCGTGGAGGTCCACATCTCCAACACGGCGGCGCGGGAGCCCTTCCGCCATCACTCCTACCTCTCCCCGGTGGCCCTGGGGGTGGTTTTTGGATTCGGGGTCCGGAGCTATCTTCTGGGTCTGCGCGGGCTGGTCGCGGAACTCACCATGGACTGAGCCCACCCCAAACCCCGAACCCGACACGATACCCCATGGCATCGACGGCAGATTTCAGGAACGGAATGGTCCTGGAGATCAACAATGCGCTCTGGACCATCACCTACTTCCAGCATGTGAAGCCCGGCAAGGGCGGCGCCTTCGTGCGGACGAAGCTGAAGAACGTCCTCACAGGGCAGGTGGTGGACAAGACCTTCCGCGCCGGGGAGAAGGTGACCGATGTTCGGCTCGAACGGCGGCCCGTGAACTACAGCTACACCGACGGGCAGCTCTTCTACTTCATGGATGCCCAGACCTTCGAGATGATTCCCATCTCCGGCGACCTCATCGGAGAGGACCAGCTCAAGTACCTGAAGGAGAACATGGAGTGCGAGGGGCTGGTTCATGACGGCAAGGTCATCATGGTGGATCTGCCCTCCTTCGTGGAGCTCGAGGTGTCCAAGACCGATCCCGGCGTTCGGGGAGACACGGCCCAGGGCGGGTCCAAGCCCGCCACGCTGGAGACCGGCGCCGAGATCCAGGTGCCCCTGTTCATCGAGGAAGGCGACGTGCTACGGGTGGACCGTCGCGAGGACAAGTACCTGGAGCGGGTGAACCGATGATTGATCTGGACTTCATTCAGGCGCTGATCCGCGCCGTCGACGAGAGTTCGCTGGACAACGTGGAGATCGAGCGGGGCGGAACCCGCATCCGTCTCTCCAAGACGGCGGACGGCGCCGGTGGGGCTCCGGTCCTGATGCCCGGTTCGTCGTCTGAGACCCCGCCCGCTCCGGCTCCGCCCGCTCCGGCTCCGGCCCCGGTCGCGGTCTCCGAGGCCCCTGCGGCCCCTGAGCCTGGCGGTACACCCCATAACTGGGTCGACGTGAAGTCACCCATGGTGGGGACCTTCTACCGGGCTCCGTCTCCCGGCGCCGAACCCTTCACCGATGTGGGTCGGCGGGTGTCGCCTGGAGACGCCCTTTGCATCATCGAAGCCATGAAGCTCATGAATGAGCTTGAGGCCGAGGTGACCGGCACCGTTCGCGAAGTTCTGGTGGAGAACGGGGAACCGGTGGAGTACGGTCAGGTTCTCTTCCGGGTGGAGCCTGCCTGACCTCCGGTCCGGCTCGTCCTACCCCCGGTCGTTCCGGGACCCTTCGGCGATAGAGACCCGGCGCCGCCCCACGGTGGGGCTCACGTCGGCCCGTTTCGCTCCGTCCCGATCCCGGAATCCGTTCGCTTCCAGTCCACAGGGGAGTTCACGTGTTCAAGAAGGTGCTCATCGCCAATCGGGGTGAGATTGCCCTGCGAGTCATCCGAGCCTGCCAGGAGCTAGGCGTTCGAACCGTGGCCGTTTACTCGGAGGCGGACCGGGAATCCCTCCATGTACGATTTGCCGATGAGGACGTCTGCATCGGCCCCGCCTCCTCCACCGAGTCCTATCTGAACATTCCCCGGCTCATCGCGGCAGCCGAGATTACCGGTGCCGAGGCCATCCACCCCGGGTACGGGTTTCTGGCCGAGAACGCCGAGTTCGCGGAGATCTGTCAGCGGTCGGGGATCACCTTCATCGGGCCCACGCCGGATCAGATCCGCTCCATGGGAGACAAGGCCGTGGCCAGGGATACCATGGTCCGCGCCGGCGTTCCCACCGTACCGGGAAGCGGCGGTGTCGTGGACGATGCCGACGAGGCCATGGCTCTTGCAGCCGGGATCGGCTTTCCCGTCATGATCAAGGCCTCGGCTGGTGGAGGGGGGAAGGGGATGAGGATCGCACCGGACGCCGGGAGCTTCCAGAAGTTGTTCCACGCGGCGCGCAACGAGGCCCGTGCGGCGTTCGGAGACCCGTCGGTCTACCTGGAGAAGTGCATCGCCCGGCCGCGACATGTGGAGTTCCAGGTTTTCGGGGACACGCAGGGGCGAGTCGTGCACCTGGGGGAGCGGGACTGCTCCATCCAGCGCCGTCATCAGAAGTTGGTGGAGGAAGCTCCCTCGCCGGCGCTGACACCGGAACTTCGTGAGCGGATGGGCGCCGATGCGGTGAAGGCGGCCGAGGCCATCGACTACATCGGAGCCGGTACAGTGGAGTTTCTCCTGGATGAAGATGGTTCCTACTACTTCATCGAGATGAACACCCGGATCCAGGTGGAACACCCCGTGACGGAGGTGACCTCGGGATTCGATCTGGTGAAGGAGCAGGTGAAGGTGGCCGCCGGTGCTCCCCTGTCCTTTCCCCTCGAGCCGGTGGTACTCCGCGGGCACGCCATCGAATTTCGCGTGAATGCCGAGGATCCGGAGCACAACTTCCGTCCGGCTCCCGGGCGCATCACCACCTTCCACCCGCCGGGAGGGCCGGGCGTCCGGTTGGACACTCATGTGTACGCAGGCTATCAGGTGCCACCGTATTACGACTCCCTCCTGGCCAAGCTCATTGTGAGCGGAAAGGACCGGGAAGAGGTACTGGAGCGGTCCCGTTATGCCCTGAACGCCTTTGTGATCGAAGGGATTCCCACCACGATTCCCTTTCTGTCGGAGCTCATCGAGGACCCGGCGTTCCGGAAGGGAAATGTGGATACCCGTTTCGTGGAAGGCTTCATGGCCCGAAAGCGGGCCAGGGAGGCGAACAAGGGATGAGGGTGCGGACCTATTTCTCGGCGGCTGAGGCCCAGGGCCAGGAGATGGCCGGGGCCACGGCAGTGGTCATCGACGTCATCCGTGCCACCTCCACCATGGTGGAGGCGCTGGCCAACGGAGCCCGGGCCATCTACCCCACCGTGTCCACGGAGGAGGCCATCCGTCTGGCCAACACCCTGGGCCGGGAAGACACCCTCCTCTGCGGCGAGCGAAAGGGCCTCAAGATCGAGGGCTTCGATCTGGGGAATTCGCCTCGGGAGTATGCCGGTGACACGGTGGACGGGAAGCGACTGGTCATGAGCACCACCAACGGGACCCGAGCCTTCGTGGCCGCTCAGGGAGCGGAGCGGGTCCTTGCGGGCTCCTT
The DNA here is from genome assembly GCA_007695195.1 of Gemmatimonadales bacterium. GTDB lineage: Bacteria > Gemmatimonadota > Gemmatimonadetes > Longimicrobiales > Gaopeijiaceae > PWLA01. Next base: position 3,290 of record REEG01000256.1, read on the forward strand.
CCTCAACCTGGATGCCGTGGTGGGCCGGCTCAGGAGTGAGGACGTGGGTGAGGTGGTGTTGGTCTGTGCCGGTAAGGAAGACCGTTTCGCCCTGGATGACGCGCTCTGCGCCGGGCTGATCCTCCATGAGCTGGCGGCGGAGGATGACGGGGACCCGGGCGCGGAGTTGAACGACGCCTCCCGGGTTGCCCAGGCCCTGGCGGAACAGTTCAGCCTGAGCGCCCACTTCCTGGAGACGACGGCGGCCGGGGCCGCATTGGTGGATGTGGGGCTCGAGGCGGATCTCCCTGTCTGCGCCCACCGGGGCCGCCACAGTCTGGTGCCCGAGATGAATGAGCGTATGATCCATCTTCCGGGGAGTAGCCGCTGAGTCCCGGAGGGAGGGGGGTGGGACACATGGCGGGTCACGGGAGGGATCGGTGAGGTCGGACTACCAACGGGAACTGGCAGGCTTCGGCCTCCTGGCCCTGGCCTTTTTCGGGCTTCTGGTCCTGGTTCCCCCGGGCCTCATCTCCGTTGCCCCCCCGGGATGGTTCCCCTCCGGTAATCTTCTCGGTCCGGTGGGACGCGGATTCCGGGATCTGGCGGTGGCCCTGGTGGGCGCCGGGGCCCTGGCGGGGCCGGCCCTTCTGGCCGTGGTGGGACTGTGGATCGGACGCTGGCTCGAGGCGGACCGGGCGCTCCGGCACGGGATCATGGCCGGCGGACTTCTCCTTTTCCTTCCTCCCTTCCTCTCCGTTCTTCCCATCGCCCCGGTGTGGGGCGGGTGGTGGGGCCACTCCGTCGCCGGCCCCCTGATCCGGGGCTTCGGGGCCTTCGGGGCAGGCCTTCTCCTCCTGGTGGTCCTTCTCCTCCTCCTGGTGTCCACGGTGGGCCTCCGGTCGGTGGCGGCGCCGGTGCGGGGGACGACCCGGTGGGGGTGGGGAGTCGTGGGGACCGGTGCCCGGCGCCTCGGCGACTGGCTGGAAGGAAGACGGGCCGCCCACTCGGAAGGCGGGGCCGAAGGGGAGGCGGATCCCGACGCAGTCCATGGGGAGAAGGAACGCCCTGATCAGGCGCCGGAGCCCGCCATGGCCCCTGACTCGACCAGCGAGCCCGGGACCACCTCTCCCACCGGGTCCTCCACCCTTCGCCCGGCCCTGCCCCCGGCCACCACGCCGGAAGGGCTTCTTCCCGATCCGCGCGACCCCCGGGAGCTGGCGGGAGAGGAGCTGCCTACCCTGGAGTTGTTGACGCCGCCGAAGCGCAGGAACATGGGCGAGATGGAACGGGAGTTGGACACGCTGGGTCGGGTCCTGGTTGAGAAGCTCCGTACCTTCAATGTGGAGAGTGAGCTGGCCGGCCGGACCACCGGACCGGTGGTGACCCAGTACGAGGTGGTCCCGGCGCCGGGTGTGAAGGTGAACCGCATCGCGAATCTGGATGCGGATCTGGCTCTGGCCATGCGGGCCCGCACCATACGAATCGTGGCCCCGATTCCCGGGAAGGGGGCGGTGGGTGTGGAGATCCCCAACCCGTCGCCTCGCATCGTGCAACTCCGCGAGGTGCTGGAGAGTCCGGCCTTTGCCCGGGCCCGGGGAGAGCTGCCCCTGGCCCTGGGGATGGATCTGCAGGGCGCCCCGTACGTGGCCGAACTCTCCAAGATGCCCCACGTCCTCATCGCCGGCGCCACCGGGTCCGGAAAGTCGGTGTGCCTCAATACGGTCATCACCTCCCTGGTGTACCGGCACACCCCGGAGACCCTCCGCCTCCTCATGATCGACCCCAAGATGGTGGAGCTCTCCACCTACGGGGACCTGCCCCACCTCCGCCATCCGGTGGTCACCGATCCCAAGGAGGCGGCGGGGGTGCTGAAGTGGGCGGTGCTGGAGATGGAGCGACGTTACGAGCTGCTGTCCCGTAACGGGGTCCGCTCCATCGGTGAGTTCAATCGGAAGCTCCGCAGCGGCGTCACGCTGCGTCGGGTGGAGACGGACGGAGAGGAAGGGGACCCGGATCGTTGGATCTACCAGGACGGGGTCCTTCCCAACATCGTCCTGGTGGTGGACGAACTGGCGGACCTCATGATGACGGTGCAGTCGGAGGTGGAGAAGCCTCTGACCCTCCTGGCCCAGAAGGCCCGAGCCATCGGGATCCACCTCATTGTCGCCACCCAGCGGCCTTCGGTGAACGTGATCACGGGCCTCATCAAGGCCAACTTCCCGTGCCGCATCGCCTTCCGGGTCGCCTCCAAGACCGACTCCCGGACCATCCTGGACCAGAATGGTGCCGACGCCCTCCTGGGGAACGGAGACATGCTCTTCCTGCCTCCGGGGCAGAGCTCGCCGGTGCGGGTGCAGGGGGCGTTCATCTCCACCGAGGACACGGAGCGCCTCATGGACTGGTTCCGGGACCTGCGGGCGCGCAAGCTCGCCGAGGGCGAGGATGCCGAGCCTGGCCGTGGAGCCACGGAAGACGACATCCTCGAGGTGGTGCGGGCGCTGGAGGCGGAGGAAGCCGGGGCCGGGGAGGACGATCCCTTCGACGGAGAGTGGGACGAGCACTTTCAGGACGCCGCGGAGATCTGTATCTCGAACCAGCAGGGGTCCACCTCCCTCCTGCAGCGAAAGCTCCGCGTGGGCTACGGGCGTGCGGCCCGGATCGTGGACCAGCTCCACGAGGCCGGGGTGGTGGGGCCGCCCGACGGTTCCAAGCCCCGGGAGGTCCTCATGACCATGGAGCAGCTCCACCGCATGATGAACGGGCAGGACGAGTCGTGATTCGTCTGGTGCTGGTGGGGGGCGGTCACGCGCACCTGCACGTGGTGGAGCGCATCGCCGCCGCCCGGGCCGGGGGCGACAGGCGGTGGGACAGGGTGGAAGTTGTCCTGGTCTCGGCCTACCCGGTGCACCACTACTCCGGGATGCTGCCGGGATACCTGCAGGGACGCTACCGGGAGGAGGAACTCCGCTTCGACCTGGTGGCCCTGGCACGGGTGGCCGGAATCCGCTTCGTCCGGGGGTGGGTGCGGCAGGTCGAACTCCTGAATGGGGACCCCGGATCCGGATCCGTCGGGGGAGGGGCTGCAGGCGCGGCTCCCGCCGGACGCATCCACACCGATGAGGAGGTTCTGGACTTCCACCTGGCGTCCCTGGATGTGGGATCGGTGGCGGGAGGCACCTCGGTCCCCGGGGTGCGGGAGTATGCCGTGGCCCTGCGACCCACCAGCCGTGCCGTTGAGCTGAACGAGCGGTTGGAGGCGCTCCGAGCCGGTTCGGCGCCGGTTCGGGCGGTGGTGGTGGGGGCCGGTGCGGCGGGCTTCGAGGTGGCTGTGGCGGTGGCGGAGCGGCTCACGGGGACGGCCGCGACCACGGGGACGGGCGAGACGCGGGCCGCCGTGACGTTGGTGGAGGCGGGCCCCACCATCCTTCCCGAGTTCTCGGAGCGGGTGCGGCGGCGGGGGCTCCGGGAGTTGGCGAGGTGGGGAGTCCGGGTCCGAACCGGCACACGGGTGACCCGGGTCCACCGGATGGAGGTGCGGGTGGAGGGCGAAGAAGGGGCTGTGGTGCTTCCCTCGGAGCTCACGATCTGGGTGGCCGGCGCCGCCGCCCCTCCGCTCCTGGCCAGGTCCGACCTGCCCCTGGCGGAGTCCGGATTCTTTTCGGTGAATGGCGCGCTCCGAGCCGTGGATGGGGCACCGGTGTGGGGGGCCGGGGACTGCATCGAGCTGGCGGGCTTCTCCTGGATGCCCCGGGCCGGGGTCTACGCGGTGCGTCAGGCGCCGGTGCTGGCCGATAATCTGGAGAGCGCCGTGGCCGAGATCGGGGGTGCGGGGCACTCGGTCCCGTCCCCGCCGCGGAGCTACACACCCCAGGAATCCTTCCTGTCGCTTCTGAACACGGGTGGGGGGCGGGCTCTCCTGCGCTGGAAGGCGCTGGTGGCGCTGGGGCGGTGGCCTTGGTGGCTCAAGG
>REEG01000259.1 GCA_007695195.1 Gemmatimonadales bacterium
CTGGAAGACGGGCAGGAGGAGTTGTCCCAGCTCGAGGACTTCTGCGATGAGCGCTTCGGAGATGTCACGCCGAACCTCATCCCGCTTCGTGAGCTACTGGAAACGGTTCACAGGCTCGGCACCCAGAATCTGCAGCGGAAGCTGGAGATCGATCCCGACCCGGTGACCTTCGACGAGCCGGAGAGCGGTGAGGAAGGAGAAGCATCGAGCGAAGGGACCTCCGTGGGGAGCACCGGAGAGGGGAGCGCCGCAGGCGGGGTGCCCATGGAGTTGGGTTCCGCGTCCGACGCCGTACGGCTGGCCATCGAGTCCGCCCGGTTCCTCCGACGGGCTCAGCCCACCAACCCGTCCCCCTACCTGATGCTCCGGGGGCTGCGCTGGGGTGAGCTCCGTGCCGTTGGGGATCCAGTGGAGCCGAAACTTCTCACCGCTCCGCCCACCCAGGTCCGTACCCGCATCCGTGGCTTCGCCCTGGACGGGAAGTGGGACCAACTGCTGGATGCCTGCGAAGAGGTGATGGCCGCGCCCCACGGGCGGGGCTGGCTGGACCTGCAGCGCTACGTATTGGAAGCGTGTGAGGCGCTGGGCGCTGACTACGATGCCGTAGCCGGAGCGGTGCGGACTTCACTGCAGGGCCTTCTCCGGGATCTCCCCGGCCTGGTGGAAGCTACCCTCATGGATGATTCGCCCGCCGCCAACGAGGAGACGCGCAGCTGGCTCCGGGAGAAGGTGGGACTGGGGCAGGAGGAGCCTACCGGAGATGCGACGCGGGATCCGGACCGGGCCTTCGACCGGCGGGTGCAGCGGGTCCGGACCAGCAATCCCCAGGAGGCCATCCAGCTCCTCATCCAGCAGGCCAATCGAGAGCGAAGCGCTCGGGCGCGTTTCCTGCGCCGATGTGAGGCTGCCGCCATCATGGTGGATACGGGCCTTGAGACCGTGGCCCTCCCCATCCTCCGGGATCTGGTGGAGCAGGTGGAGCGGCACAAGCTGGAAGAGTGGGAGGAGGCCGAGACGGTGGCTCGCACCCTTTCCCTCCTGTCCCGGTCGCTCTTGCGGCGAAATGGGGAGTCGGGCGAGACCCAGGAGCTGTATCTGCGCATCTGTCGCCTGGATCCGCTGGAGGCCATGAGGCTCGACGGCGCTTCGGGTAGCGGATGATGAGGGATCGGGGTCGACCCGTTCGACCCTCCCTCCTGGACCGTCTGGTAGACGAGGCTCCCGGAGAGGCGGCGGATCCGGCTGTGGGGCTCGCTGAGTCCAAGGCTCGTTTCGAGCGCTCGGTGCTGCGGGACCTGGAGTGGCTCCTGAATACCCGTCAGACCCTCCACCCCGGGACCCGCGCTCATCCGGAACTCCGCCGGTCCGTCCACAACTACGGGGTGCCGGACGTCACATCGCTGAGCGCCGATTCCCAGGATTCCCGGACTTACCTGATGGAACGGGTTCGAGAGGCCATCCGGTTCTTCGAACCCCGCCTCCAGGACGTGGAAGTGGAGCTTCTGAGCGGGGAGAAGGGTGACCGCTTGTTGCGGATCCGCATCGAGGGGACGCTTCTCATGGAAGATGACGCCGAGCGCATCGTCTTCGATACCGTCCTGGAGACCACCAGCGGTTCCTTCTCCGTGGAGAGTTGAGATGCGGGACGAACTCCTGGACTACTACGAACGGGAACTCTCCTTCCTCCGGAAATCGGGGACCGAGTTTGCCCGTTCGTACCCCAAGGTGGCGGCCCGGCTCGAACTCGACCCCAATGAGGCCGGGGACCCCCACGTGGAGCGGCTGCTGGAGGGGTTCGCCCTGCTGGCGGCCCGTATCCACCTTCGCCTGGACGACGATCTTCCGGAGATCTCCGCAGCCCTCCTGCAGGCGGTTCACCCCCACTACGTGCGTCCCCTCCCCTCCCTCTCGGTGGCCCAGTTCCACCTGGATCGTACCCAGGGGAAGCTCACGCAGGGACTTCACATCGAGCGGGGCGCCTATCTCCGTACCAGGTCCGTGGACGGCGAGGCGTGCCGGTTCCGGACCTGCTACGACACCACCCTCTGGCCCATCCAGGTGGAGGAGGCCCGGTGGGGCGGAGGAAGTGGAAACTCGCCCCGATCCCGGGATGCGGTGGGGGCCATCCGCCTGACCCTCGGAAGCTTTCCGGGCGGGTCCCTGGGGGCGCTCGAGCTGGATCGGCTCCGATTCCACATCTCGGCGGACGGAGGTCTCACCGCCGCGCTGTACGAGCTCCTTCTGAACCGGTGCCTGGAGATCGTGGTCCGCGATCCGACTCCCGGGAGTCGGGTGGAGCCCTTCTCCCTGCCACCCTCGGCCTTGACTCCGGTGGGCTTCGGGCCGGAGGAGACCCTGCTGGGTGTTCCCCGTCGCGCCCTGGTGGCCTACTCCCTCCTCCAGGAGTATTTCGCCTTCCCCGAGAAGTTCTTCTTCATGGATCTGGCGGGGATCGACGATCTCGGGGAGAGGGGCTTCGGGGAGAGACTTGAGATCACCTTCCAGATCGGATCGTTCGAGCGGCGGGATTGGCGTAGCCGCCTCGAGGAGGGGCTATCGGCGGAGGTGTTCCGCCTGGGGTGCACGCCGGCGGTCAACCTCTTCGATAAGGCGGCGGAGCCCATCCTTCTGAACCAGCGGCGGGCCGAGTACCCTGTTGTCCCCGATGTCCGGAGACGGACGAGCGTCTTCACCTATTCGGTGAACGAAGTGCGACTGGTAAGCCCCGACCTTCCCGAACCTGAGCTTCTGGATCCATTCTACGCGCCGGTCCGGCGCCCCGACGCCCGCCCCATCTTCTGGCGAACCCGACGGAAGGTGCCTCCGGGCCGAGGGGGCGGGGGGGACCGGGTGGATATCGCCTTCGTGGATGCTTCGGACCGGACCGTCCACCCGGACGAGGATGTGGCCTCTCTCCGGGTGACGTGTCACAACGGAGAGTTGCCGTCACGCCTCCCCATTGGTGCCGGGGAGGGGGACTTTCGCCTCGAAGCGGGAGGTCCCTTCGAGCGCATCGACGCTCTGGTGAAGCCCACCCCTCCCGTGCTCCCGGCCCTGGGCAAGTCCCGGGTGTGGCGGCTTATCTCCCAGTTGTCCCTCAACTACGGCTCCCTCATCGAGGGAGGCGCCACCTCGCTGAAACAGCTTCTGCAGCTCCAGAATCTGTCGGACTCGGCGGGAGGGGAGCGTCAGATCAATGGGATCCACTCGCTGGACAGCGCCCCCATCCACGCCCGGGTCCGCACCGAACATGGCATTTCATTCGCCCGTGGCCACCGCATCGACCTGGTGTTCAACGAGGATGAGTTCGCCGGCGCCGGCGTGTATCTCATGGCCAGTATCCTGGAGCGCTTTTTCGGCCTCTATACCTCCATGAACAGCTTCACCACGCTTCGCGCCAGGAGCCTTCAACGAAAGGGTGATGTGCGGCAGTGGCCTCCCCGGGCCGGATGGAAGAGCCTGGTATGAAGGAGAGCGTGCCCATTTCACCGTCAGGTCCGCCCGGGCCCCTCACGGGCCTCCGAGGCGTCCTGCGCCGCGAACCCGAAACCTTCTCCCTCTTCCAGTTGCTCCGGATCCTGGAGCGAATCGGTGGGGACGCCACTCCGGTGGGTGGATTCGGGGATCCCGGTGACGAGGTGGCCCGCCTCTCCCACAATCCTTCTCTGGGCTTCTCTGCCCGGGAGGTGGAGTGGGCCGAGATCTTCGGCGACGGTCCGGCCCGGATCGAGACCAATACCCTGGGACTCACCGGCTCGGAGGGCGTCCTGCCCCACCCGTACTCCAGCCTGATCCGGGAGCGGGAGCGCGTACGGGATCGGGCACTTCCCGCCTTCCTGGACATCTTCCACCACCGGCTGCTTTCCCTCTTCTACACAGCCTGGCGAAAGGGCGTCCCCGAGTTGGCGGTGGAGCGGGGTGAGGAGGATGGGAGTTACCGGCACCTCCTGGACCTGGTGGGGATGGGGCATGAGCCACCGGAGGCTTTTCCGGTGCCATCGGGTCAGGTCCTGGCCTGGTATGCGGGGCTCCTGGCCCCCCCTACCCGGAGCGCCCCGGCACTGGAGCAACTCCTCTCGGACCGGTTCGACGTTCCCGTCTCGGTGGAGCCCTTTGTGGGAGGATGGATCCGCCTTCGGGACGCCGATCTCTGCCTGGTGGGAGAGGAGGACGAGGCGGCCACGCTGGGGACCGGGGCCGTGGTGGGAGACGAGGTCTGGGATCCCCACGCCCGCATCCGGATCCGGATGGGTCCACTCCAGCGCGAACGATTCGAGACACTCCTCCCCGGGGCACCCGGCCATGAGGCGCTGGGGCGTCTGGTGCGCTTCTTCACCCACGACCAGTTCGAGGTAGAGCTGCAGTTGGTCCTGGCTGCGGACCAGGTCCCCGGTACCGTGCTGGGGGGCGATCCGGGCGAGTCCGCTCCCCTGGGCTGGGGCAGTTGGATCCGGTCCAGGCCCCGGGACCTGGACGCGGATGAGACGGTGCTCCTGCTCTGAACGACTGACTCAAGACCGACCTACGACTGATCCAAGACCGACCCACGACCCACCCATCACCCTGACCGGAGTCCGCAGGTAGGATTCCAGGAGACGACACATGCGAGTAGACCTGCGCTCCCTGATCGGCAAGCTGAATCCCGAAACCCGGAACGCCGTGGAGTCGGCGGCGGGGCTGTGCCTCTCCCGGACCCACTACAATGTGGAGATCGAGCACTTCCTCCTGAAGCTCCTGGATCAGACGGATACCGACATCTCGGCTATCCTGCGTCACTACGAGGTGAACCGGTCGCGGCTGGTGGAAGAGCTCACCGACAGCCTGGACCGGCTGAAGACCGGAAACGCCCGGACGCCGGCGCTGAGTCCGCAGCTCGTCCAGGCCATGACCGACGCCTGGACGTTGGGTTCGGTGGATTACCAGGGCGGGCGGATCCGGAGCGGCTTCGTGGTTCTGGCGGTGATGCTGAGTGGGGAGCTCCGGCGGGGTCTCACCGATTCCACCCGGGAGATGGAGCGTATCGAGGCGGAGGACCTCCGCAAGAACTTCCATTCCATCGTATCCGGCTCGGTGGAAGAGGCGGGAGCGGCCGCATCCACCGCCGAGGAGGCTGGGGTGCCCGGTCGCCCCGGCAAGAAGAAGGGCGGGAAGACCCCCCACCTGGACCAGTACACCGTGGACATGACCCAGCGAGCCCGGGACGGCGAGCTGGATCCGGTGCTGGGACGGGACTGGGAGGTGCGGCAGGTGGTGGACATCCTCACGCGCCGCCGTCAGAACAACCCGATCCTGGTGGGAGAAGCCGGTGTGGGGAAGACGGCGGTTGTGGAGGGCTTTGCCATGCGCATCGCCCAGGGAGACGTACCTCCCCCGCTCCTGAACGTATCGCTCCACTCGCTGGACCTGGCCCTCCTGCAGGCCGGAGCCGGGGTGAAGGGCGAATTCGAGAACCGTCTGAAGGGACTCATCCAGGAGGTGAAGTCCTCTCCCATCCCCATCATCCTCTTCATCGACGAGGCCCATACCATGATCGGGGCCGGAGGGCAGGCGGGACAGGGCGACGCGGCCAACCTCCTGAAGCCGGCGCTGGCCCGGGGCGAGCTCCGTACCATCGCCGCCACCACCTGGTCCGAGTACAAGAAGTACTTCGAGAAGGACCCGGCCCTCTCCCGGCGCTTCCAGGTCATCAAGGTGGAAGAGCCCAGCGAGGCCAAGTGCATGGTCATGATGCGGGGGATCGTCCCGTCGCTGGAGGGCCATCACAAGGTCCGGATCATGGATGACGGCGCCCACGCCGCCGTCCAGCTCTCCCACCGCTATCTCCCGGACCGGCAGCTTCCGGACAAGGCCGTAAGCGTTCTGGACACGGCCTGCGCTCGGCTGGCCCTGGGACAGAACGCCACCCCTGCGGCGGTGGAGGACGCCCGCCGCCGGCTGGACGACCTGGAGGTGCAGGCGCGGGTCCTCACCCGAGAGGAAGCGGTAGGGGCGGATCACTCGGAGCGTCTCGAGGAGATCGGCCAGGAGACAGCCTTCACCAGGAACCATCTGGCGGCGCTGGAGAAGCGGTGGGATCAGGAGCTGGATCTGGTGCAGCGGATCCTGGTGGTCCGGGAGCGGCTGGAGCTTCTCGTCGATGGTGGGGCTCCCTCCAGCAACGGAGATGCGCCTGCCGGGGACGAGGACGACCCGTTGGCGGACTTCCGGTCCGCCATGGAGGCCAAGGACGATGACGAACTCCGCACAGTGCTCGCCGACCTCAACGGGGAGTTGGACGAGCTCCAGGGCGAGGAGCCCCTGGTACCGGTGAGTGTGGACGCCGAACTGGTGGGGCAGGTCATCTCGGGCTGGACGGGGATCCCGGTGGGGAAGATGCTCCGCGACGACATCCAGGCCGCCCGGGAGCTCGAGCAGACGCTGGGCAAGCGGGTGGTGGGGCAGGATCACGCGCTGGAGGTCATCAGCCACCGGATCCGGACGTCCAAGGCGGGGATCGCCGATCCCCAGAAGCCCGTGGGTGTCTTCCTCCTGGTGGGTCCCTCCGGAGTCGGGAAGACGGAGACGGCGCTGGCGCTCTCGGATCTCCTTTACGGCGGCGAGCAGAACCTCATCACCGTGAACATGTCCGAGTTCCAGGAGGCCCACACCGTCTCCACGCTGAAGGGGTCTCCTCCCGGATATGTGGGCTACGGAGAAGGGGGCGTGCTCACCGAGGCGGTTCGCCGTCGTCCCTATTCGGTGGTCCTCCTCGATGAGATCGAGAAGGCGCACCCGGATGTGGTGGAGCTCTTCTTCCAGGTCTTCGACAAGGGGCGGATGGAGGACGGTGAGGGTCGGGAGATCGACTTCAAGAACACCATCATCATCCTCACCACCAACGCCGGTACCGACACCATCATGAAGCTCACGGCAGACCCGGAGACCATGCCCTCCTACCAGGGGCTGGCCCAGGCCTTGAAGCCGGAGCTGGATGAGACCTTCAAGCCGGCCTTCCTGGGGCGTACCGTCATCATCCCCTATTTCCCGGTCCGGGACGAGGCCCTCAAGACCATCATCCACCTCAAGCTCGGGAAGATCCAGCGGCGCATGCATCAGGTGCACCGCATCTCCCTGGAGGTGACCGAGGATCTGGTGGACGCCATTGCCGATCGCTGCACCGAGGTGGAGAGCGGCGCCCGGAACATCGACAACATCCTGACGAACACCCTCCTTCCCGAATTGTCGGA
>REEG01000146.1 GCA_007695195.1 Gemmatimonadales bacterium
GCGGCCAGGGCCAGGAGTCCGGGCACATCACCCCGGCCCAGGACCTGACCCAGGAGCCCGGCGGTCCACGCCGCCTGCTCCGACGTGAAACCGGGATCATCCGGCGCCCGTGATGCCGAGAGCCCCATGGGGAGGAGCACCAGGCCGAGAACGACTAGAAGGCGAAACACGGGCGCCGGACAGAAATCAGAGCGAGGGAATCATTTGAATGCTCCGAGCCGTGGCTCAGCGCCCCCGGTTGTCCCGCCGCGCCTGCTTCCGAGCGCCGCGGGATCGGTTGTGGGCGTGGATCCGCACAACCTTGGTCCGTGCGAAGTGGTCCTGGTGCTTCCGGTCGATGCCGGCGTCCCGGGTCCGTCTCTTCACCGGCACGCCCTCGATGGTCTGCACCTCTTCTACGAAGGCCACCTCTTCCTCGGCGGTGAGCTCGATGCCCCCGGCCGTGCTGAGCTCCACATCGCCGGCCTCCACGAGCTGCCACAGGACCTTCCGGATCTTCTCCACAGGCGTATCCGGGAACTCGGCCCAGAGGTCGCCGAAGGTGGAGACATGGGGCTCACCGATGGCCTTGCGAACCTCGTCCGCCGAGGGTACCGGCGTGGTGGCCCGCTCAGTGGGAGCCGCCGCCTCGGATCCCGCTTCTGCCGCCGCGGCGAGCTCGTCCAGTCGCTCCAGCGCCCAGTCCATGACATCGGCCTGGCGCATGGTGTTCTCGTTGGATTCGGCACCACGGGTGGAGCGGGGCTTCCCCTTCCCCCGGGCCTCCCGGGCCTGCTGGTGTGCCCGATCCACGTACTTGTCCCGCCAGCCGCGCACCAGCGTACGCAGGCGCGCCACCTCTTCGCCGGCAAGGCTGTTGGCTCTCACCAACTGATGGACGACCTGGTACTCGGAATCCGGAAGAAGCCGCTTCACGCGGCCGAGCGACATGTTCATGGCACCTCGAGGTAAGGAAATGAATGGAAGACTAGCCGGCCACCTGCCGCCCCTTCCCTTCCCAGTAGGGGGCCCGGAGCTTGAACTTCTGGAGCTTGCCGGTGGCGGTCCGGGGGAGGTCCTCGCGGAACTCCACCGAGGTTGGACACTTGTAGTGGGCAATCCGATCCCGACAGTGCTGGATCAACTCGGTCTCGGAGAGCTCCGGATGGTCCGGCCCCCGAACCACCAGGGCCTTTACCGTCTCGCCCCACCTCTCGTGGGGGACCCCGATGACGGCCGCCGCCGCTACCCCGGGGTGACCGTGGAGGGTGTTCTCCACCTCGATGGACGAGACGTTCTCGCCGCCGGAGATAATCACATCTTTCTTCCGGTCCACAATGGTGAGGTAGCCCTCTTCGTCGAAGACCCCTCCATCGCCGGTGTGGAACCAGCCGCCGTCCAGCGCCTGCTCCGTCTCGTTGGGCTTCCCCCAGTAGGCGTCCATGACGTGGTTGCTGCGCGCCAGGACCTGCCCTTCCTCATCGGTGGAGAGGGTGACCCCCAGCGCCGGGGCGCCGGCCCGCATGAGCTTCGCGGCCCGCTCGGTGGGGACCAGATCATCCCACTCGGCCCGCGTCCGGTTGAAGGTGAGGAGGGGGCAGGTCTCGGTGAGCCCGTAGAGCTGCATGAACTCCCACCCGAGCTCCTCCTCGACCCGCTGAATGACCCGGGTGGGGGGCGGGGCTCCCGCCACCAGCATCCGGACGCGGCCCCGCCCTGGAACCTCGTCCCACTTCCGGGCGGCGTTGAGGATGATCTTCACCACCGCCGGAGCCCCGTTCAGGAGCGTCACCCCGTGCTCCAGGATCCGGCGAAGGATCTCATCCCCGTCCACCTTCCGGATGAGGACCTGGGGCACCCCCATGGCAGCGGCGGCGAAGGGCATGCCCCATCCATTCACGTGAAAGAGGGGGAGGGTGTGAAGGTAAACGTCCCGATCCGACACCCCGGCATGCCACCCCAACGAAGTGGCGTTCAGCCAGAGCGCCCGGTGGGAGAGCTGCACCCCCTTGGGCTGAGCGGTGGTGCCGGAGGTGTAGTTGATGGTGGCGATGGCATCTTCATCCCGCTCCCACCGGGCGGACGGCGCGTGCAAATCGTAGATCTCGTCGTCATCCCGCCCCAGCACCACCGTGCGCTCCACCGGTAGCCCCTCCACCAGCGACTCCAGTTCCGGATCCACCAGTAGCAATCGCGCGCCTGAATCCTCCAGGATGTAGGCCACCTCGGCCCGGGCCAGCCGGAAGTTGATGGGCACCAGGACCCGGCCGCTTCCCGAAACCCCGAAGAAGGCCAGGGCATTTCGGGCGCTGTTGGGAGAGAAGATGGCGACCCGGTCCCCCACCCGGATGCCGTCCCGTTGCAGGGCAGCTCCCTGCGCCACCGCATAACGGGCTACGTCGCGGTAGGTCAGCGTCCCCAGCGAAGGGGCGGGCTGCTCCGGCTCATCGATCATGCCGGCGCGGTCGCCATAGACGGTGGAGGCCCGCCGTAGATGGTCGTTGATGGTGAGGGGTACTCGCATGGGCAACCTCCGGGAGTGGGGCACGGGCATCCACCGATGGGGACGAAGCCGGATTCGGTGGACCGGACTCGCGGCCCATGGTAGACAGCCTCCGATCTTGGGGGCAAGCTCAGCGGAAATTCCCCAAGGCCACTTCAACCCGGTCTCCCGTTCCCCAATGGATGGGCACGGAAAGGGACGCCTCCACCGGGACCTGGCGGCCGATCCAATCCTGGAAGGCGGAGACCCGGGCGAAGGCCATGGGCGGCTGGCAATTCCGACCGAAGCTGGTCACCCCGATCTGGAGCCAGTCACCCTCGCGAAAGACCATGAGGGGGCCTCCGCTGTCGCCGCTGCAGATACTGCCGGAACTCCCCAGGAGCCCGGCACAGATGGTGGCATCCACGATGCTCTCGTCCAGCATCCGGCGGCACTCGCCGTTGGAAATCACCTCCATCTCCACCTGCCGGAGCCGCTGAGAGATGGACCCGGAGAAGCTGGTGCGACCCCAGCCCGCGGCCGTGGCCATGGTGCCGGGGGCCGAGGGGGCCGGATCATCCGGCGCCTGCAGCGCCACGCGGGGAATCAGGAAGTTCCGATCCAGCTCCAGGACGGCCACATCGTCGCCGGCGAAGGACGCGGAGTTGAAGGCCGGGAAGATCCGGATGGCCTGCACCGGAATCCGCTCTCCCCCGGACCCCAGATTCCGCGAGCCCACCAGAACCTGGAAGGCGGAGGGCGGGAGAAGCTGCCCACTGGTCATGTTCACCACACAGTGGGCGGCGGTGAGGATCCACCGGGCGGCGATGAAGGTGCCACCGCAGGTGAATGCCCCCGGGGTGTCCGCCACGCTGGAACGGAGGAGGGCCACCATAAAGGGGAAGCCGTCGTCCGGTACCGGTTCCCCGTCGATGATACGGGCGGGACGGGGCGCTACGTCCGTTCCTGGCAAGGTCTCACCCGGGGTCGGATCCGTGACCGGGACCTCGGCCTCCAGCACCTCCGCTCCGGTGTTCGTCCACCCCAGCCCCAACTCCTGTCTCACCGAGATCGGGCGGTCCATAGGCACCCCGGTGAAGGCGAAGCGCCCCTGGCGATCCGTCACCGTGAGGGGATCCCCGGGATCGCGAACCCCCGTTCCTTCAAGATCCAGCCAGACCCGGGCGCCCGGGATTCCCTGGAGGTCGGTCCGCCTCACTCCGTCCCCCGCCCGGTCGCGCCACACCAGGCCCGCTACCGTGCCATGTCCTTCGCCGGCGGGGGCGAAGACCAGGACGAGGGAATCCACCGCCACGTCCCGGGCGCCGCGATTGTCCGTGACGGTCAGCCTGGGGCGGTAGGCTCCCGGGTCCCCATAGGTATGGCTCACCACCTCACCGGAGCCGGTGGCGCCGTCTCCGAACTCCCACCGGAAGTCCACGATCTCGCCGTCAGGGTCCGAGGAGCCCCGCGCATCGAAGGTGACGGCGAAGGGCGCCGTCCCCTCGAACCCACTCATCTGGAAGGCGGCGACCGGCGGCTCATTGGGACGGGGTGCCGGATCGTCGATGCCTGTGGGATCTCCGCCGTCGCCTCCGCACGCCGCCAGGGCCAGGGCCGCAGCCAGCAACACGGGAGCGAGCCACCGCCCCGGCCTCCCCCACCGCCCTTCCCACGGACGGACCGGCGACATCTCCATCGGCATCTCCATGTAACGGGATGGCGGGGCTGCTGGTTCGGACCCGTCGCCATACGGTAGCTTTTGCAAGAGGCGCCACCGCACGGGCGACGCCCTCCCCCTCGCCCCTTGGCAACCCATGGCCTCCGCTCCGCGCTTGCGCCGTCCCAGGCTCATACCGGCTCTGCTGGTCGTGGTGGGTGTCGGGATGTCCACCGCGGCCTGCATGGGAATGGGCACCGGTCCTTCCGGTCCCGATCCCTTCGATTCGTCCGGGCCGGGATTGGTCTTCATGGAGGTCCGAAACACCATGGAGCAGGACGTCACCATCCGGGTCCGGGCCGGGCGCTTCAGCCAGGATCTGGGGTCGGTGCAGGCTCGCTCCATGACCCGGGTCAGCTTTCCCTGGGCCAACCATGGGCGCCTGTCGGTGCAGATCGAACCGGCCATGGGGGGCCGATTCACCTTCCCTCCCCGGGAGGTGGTGGCCGGCGATATCCTGGATCTGGTCATCCAACAGCCCCTGGAACGGTCCCAACTGCGGCGTTGAAGGAGTTTACCCCTCGCCTCCCTACATGGCCACCAGCAGGAGCCACTGGCCGGCCGTTCCTAGCGCCGACATGACGAGAGCGGCCACCAGTGCCCAGCCGAATCCGTCGATGTCCAGTCGGTTCGTGAGGGCTGCCACGATCTTCAGGATGATGGCGTTGATGATCCACCGGGTCACGAATGCCAGGAGGAGCGCCACCCCCAGCGTCAGGATGGTGAAGAGGGTGAAGAAGATCCAGCCCAGGAAGAAGTTCAGGATCCCGAAGAGGGCCGACACCACAAAGGCACTCCAGAAGTCCCGCAGGTGGACCCCGGGAAGAATCACGGCGGTGAGCCAGACGGCCAGCGAGAGGATGATCCAGGAGAGGAGAATGCCCATGGCGAATTCGGGGGCTTCAGGGACGGGATTCGGGGTGCTCAGAGGGTCCTACCCCTCCGCCCGCCTCCAGGTGTCGGAGGTGCATCTCCAGGAACTCCAGGGTCCGGGGCATCCAGACCAACCGATTCGCCGCACTTCCCGGATCTCCTGGGAACCCCAGGTACTGCACGGGCTTGTAGTGGCGGGCCACCTGGGCGGCGAAGCGTGCCATGGGGGTCTCGCCCTCCCCTCCCACCAGCAGAAGGGGTGTACGGATCCGGTCCACATAGTGGATGGGTGAGGTCCACCGGTAGGTGTCGCGGTTCTCCGGGAGGGGGCCCAGTTCGTAGTCCAGGAGCTTCACCTCGGCCAGGTTGAAGAACTCCTCGTAGGCCCGGCCCCAGTCGCCGTACCCGGTGAGCGTCGGGAAGGAAGCCCGGAAGAGGTCCGGCGCGAAGGTGGTGGCCGCCATGCTCATGAAGCCGCCGTAGCTGGTTCCGGTGACGGCCGCCCGGCTCGCATCCACCCAGGGAAGCTCGTCCAGGTAGGCCACCGCCGCTTCCACATCCTCCATGTCGCAGCGACCCCAGCATCCCCGATTCAGGAGTTCGAATTCCTGCCCGTATCCCGAACTCCCGCGGATGTTGGGCAGGAGCACGGCATACCCGTGCTTCACGTAGTAGTGGACCTGCCAGTGACGCCGCCAACTGTCGTCGAACTGTGAGGTGGGTCCGCCGTGGATCCAGACGATGGCCGGGACCGGCTCGTGGGACGCCGCACCCGGGGGCCGATAGAGGTACGAGGGGATGGTCAGCCCGTCCGAACTGGGGTAGAAGACCTTTTCCGGAACGAAAAGGGCCTCTTCCAGCCCGGAATCGTCCAGCGACCAGGTCAGGCGACGCCGCTCTCCCGAGGCCACATCCACGACCCACAGGTCTTCCGGTGCCTGTGGCGTGTCGAAGGTGTAGGCGATGGAGGACCCATCCGGCGACCACGCGGCATTGGCAACAACCCCCATCTCGGGCTCTACCAGCGTCCGGACGTCCCCGGTTTCCACGTCGGCCACCCGCAGTACCTGCGTGCCGTTCAGGTTGGAGGTGAAGGCCACCCGGCCACCGTCCGGCGACCACGCCCCGTAGCCCCGGAAGGGCTTCTGGGCGTTGTGATCCGCCTCCTCGCTCCAGAGGGGGCGGGGCTCCCCTCCCGAGAGGGGAACGACCCACTGGTTCAACCATCCACTCCGGTGGGACCGGAAGAGGACCAGATCGCCCCCGGGCTGCACCTGGGCGGGGCCGAACTCCTGGCCCCGGCGATAGTCGAAGAACTCCTGGTCCTGCACCACCAGGCGTGGCTCACCGCCCTGGGCCTCCACCACCCACACGTCGTGATCGACCCAGCGCTCGTCCATTCGAACGAAGACCACATGACGGGAGTCCGGTGTCCAGGTGGGGTAGACCTCCCAGAGCCGGTCCGACGTGAGTCGCCGCACGCGTCCGCTCTCCACCTCCACCGTGAAGACGTCGGGCGAGCCGTACCGGTAGCCGTGGAACGCCAGCCGCGTCCCGTCGGGGGACCACGAGAAGAAGTCGATGCGGGATCCCAGTCTTGTCAGGAGACGGGGCTCCGCCGAGCCATCCGGCTCCCACATCCAGATCTCGTTCCCCTGGGGGGTGGGAGCGAGGAACGCCATCCGGGAGCCATCGGGGGACCACGCCGGCGACGACGCTCCCTCGAGCGGCAGCGCCTCGGGCTCCCCTCCCTCTGCCGGAACCGCCCAGAGGCGACCCCGCCCGGCGACGGTGATGGTGCGTCCGTCAGGAGACCAGACGGGCACGCCCTGCCCCACCGCCGAGGAGGCGGCCACCAACTCGCCCAGGGTGAATTCCCCTGGCGTCCGAGGAGCGACCTCGGTCCGCTGTGATTCCTGGGCCCCCAGGGAGAGAGCCGGGAGGAGAGCGGCCACAGCCAGAACGACCCCACGTCGGATGGATTTCACCTGGTTCAGGCTCCTTCTTCAGGTGGGGAAGTGGGCTTCAGGTCAGGGTGCCGCCGCCTGAAGTCGCTCCATGATCTCTTCGAGTCGATCCAGCGCTTCCTCGAGGTCCGGGTCGATCTCCAGCATCACTTCCCGATGCCGGGTCTCGAAGGCCTCGATGTCGTCGCGGATGTCCGGGCGATCCAGGATCTCTTCCTGTGCCGACTGGAGCTGCATCTGCACCGTCTGCGCCTGCATGGCGATCTCCTGCATGCGCCCCTCGTCCCCGGTGGCCTGGGCCGACTCGAACTCGGCCTCAAGCCCATCCATCTCGTCCACCAACTCACCGCTGCTCTCACGAAGCGCGTCGTTGATGCGGTCCTGGAGTTCGGCGAGGTGGGATGCCAGCTCCTGGTCCTCAAGGGCCTGATCCCTGGCCGGCGCGATCCGGGTCTGGAGCTCCTGTGCCTCGGTCATGAGGGCCATGAGGTCCGGATCGATCCCCTGGGCCGCCCCCGGGGCAGGTTGATCGGCCGGGGCGGCGGCGCCCGGCGTCGAATCCGGATCATCCCCCCCGCAAGCGGCCAGGATGAAAGCTGAGAGGAAGGCGGTGGCGAGGGCGTGGCGTCGGAAGGGCATGGCTTCGTGTTCTCCGGAGAGGAGCAGTTGGGGAGGGGGTCAGGGGCTCCTGGACGGCAGCCCCACACCCCACTCCTGGGAGTTCCTGCATCAGCAACCTACAAGGGTATCCTAACCTGCCGCCCCTGGAGCGATCCGAAAAGCCCGCCGGGGATGATGCCGTTCGCGCTCCTCGGGTCTCCAATGACGGACGCCCTCGGTCCCTGCCTGGGAGAGCCGGGGAACAGAACCGCGCAAAGGCCACTTCAGGACCCGGACGTGCCGGTCACGCCCCCTGGATAACCGCCTGAAACGCCTCCTGCGAGCCACTCCTGACGCCCGTCCAGTTCCTGTGACACCCTCGTGTGACAATTTTTCTTGACAAGCCGACAAGGGGGGTCCTACATTGTCATTGCGGGCTGTAGAGAGGACTCCGGCGAGCCGCGAGCCCGCAGGTGCCTGTCACACTCTCATAGACATGGAGGATTCCGATGTCGAACAACTTGGACGACCCGGATCGCGTCTGGCCGACCGGCCTGACCATCAACGAGTCGGAAGAGTTGCACAAGCATGTGATTGACGGAGCGCGCGTGTTCTTCGCGATTGCCGTGCTTGCGCACATTCTCGCATTCATCTTCACTCCGTGGTTTGGCTAACCCACCCCATGGATAGGCTAAGGAGACGACCATGAATCAGGGTAGAATCTGGTGTGTCGTGAAGCCAACGGTGGGGTTGCCGCTGTTCCTCGGATCCGTTGCGGCAATTTCGCTGATCGTTCACTTCGCGATCCTCAGCAACGTCGAGTGGTTCGCCGCCTTCATGGGCGGTTAAGCCCGCATCCCGGCTCCGTGACCATCAGTGGTCATGGAGCCGGGTGAGGGTCAGAACGTTTCTCGCTTCCCACATCCGACCTGGTGGGTCACGAAGATACGGTGGCACGCCACGCCCGGACGGGATCACATCGCCCGCGACGTGGGGTTTTCCCTGCGCGTCGAGTCGCATAGGTTGCGCTAAGTGACGTTTCCCTTATGGGAGTTGCTGGACCGCAACCGCCGTAGCGGTGTGACCCAACAACCTGTGGAGCTGCTAGATGATGATTTCAGGACGGATGTACGCAACCGAAGCCCAGGCCCGAGGGGCCGTGGACGGACTTCGGGAATACGGGATCGGCGAGGACAGGATCTTCCTGCTCTCTCCGGGAGCCGACAATCAGGCCACCTTGAAGGGGATGCCTTCCGTTCAGGCTACGGCCTGCCGGTTGGCTACAGAGCGTGGAAACTACGTGGTGGCGGTGGAACCCTACTTCGGTGAGGGTCAATCGGCCGAGCGCATTATGGACAGCTTCGGCCCGCTGGACGGCGGATCACTTCCGTACGTTGAGCCCCGCAACCCCGCTCCCTTCTCGGACCTGCTGGGATTTCCGCCGCTCTCAACGCGAGGCCGGAGCTACTTCTCGGCCATGTTCCCGGACCTGACCAGCCCGAATTTCCACTTTTCCTCTAAGCTGGGCATGAAGCTTCTTAAGGAGCGCAAAGGCTCCTGGAACTCCAGCTTCGGACTCCCATTGCTCAAGCGGACCAAGGACAACTGGACGTCCAGCTTCGGACTGCCGCTTCTGACCAAGTCGAAGCGGCGCTGAGGTCCCGCGTGCCTTCTGCAATGGCTTGCATGACTCTGCTGGACCCGTAGGACTCCGCCCCCGCGGGCGGCCCGGTCCGCTCCCGTCTCTGATGCCCCTGGCATCTGGTGGGGGGGCGGACCGGATTCACGTATACTCCCGTCGTTACGCACCCGGGGAGAGGAATGGATCGTCTCGGACGAAAGCTGACCGACGTGTGGGTATCCATGGGCCCACGCTTCCTCCCCTTTGCCGACGTCACCACTCCGGACCTGTCGGCGGGTCGCCTTCTCCGCCTGTCCCTCTTCCAGGTATCGGTGGGGATGGCCCTGGTCCTCCTTCTGGGCACCCTCAACCGGGTCATGGTGGTGGAGCTCGGCGTCCCCACCACCATCGTGGGGCTCATGATCGCCCTCCCGGTGGCGGCGGCCCCCTTCCGGGCCCTCATCGGGCACCGCTCCGACACCCATCGATCCGAACTGGGCTGGCGCAGGGTTCCCTTCATCTGGAAGGGTACCTTGGTGCAGTTCGGTGGCTTTGCCCTCATGCCCTTCGCCCTCCTGGTGCTGGCGGGCCAGGGTGAGGCCCACTCGGCTCCGGCATGGGTGGGGATCGGCACGGCCGGGCTGGCCTTCCTGCTGGTGGGAGCTGGTGTCCACACGGTGCAGACCGCCGGCCTGGCCCTGGCCACGGACCTGACACCTGAGAAGTCCCACCCCAAGGTGGTGGGCCTCATGTATGTGGTCATGCTCCTGGCCATGGTGGTCAGTGCCCTCATCTTCGGGGCGGCCCTGGCCGACTACACTCCGGGACGGCTGGTGCAGGTCATCCAGGGGGCGGCCGTAGCCACCCTCATCCTCAACACCGTCTCCATGTGGAAGCAGGAGACCCGGCGCCCGCGGCGCCTCCGCACCGACGAGCCGGAACGGGATCCGACCTTCTCGGAGGCCTGGGCCGAATTCCGAAAGGGGGAGTTCGCCCTTCTCCACCTCATCATCGTGGGGATCGGTACGCTGGCCTTCGGGATGGCCGACGTCCTGCTGGAGCCCTTCGGCGGGCAGGTCCTGGGAATGACCGTGGCCGGCACCACCCGACTCACGGCCCTCTTCGCCGCCGGAGGCCTGGTGGGCTTCTGGATGGGCGCCGTGGTCATGGGTCGGGGGGGCGAACCCCACCGGTGGACCCTCTACTCGGCAATCCTGGGAATCCCCGCCTTCCTCCTGGTCATGTTCGCCGGTCCCCTGGGGCTCCTGGAGCTCTTCCTGGTGGGGAACTTCCTCATCGGGTTCGGCGCCGCCCTCTTCTGGCACAGCACCCTCACCGCCACCATGAATCGGGCCGCTCCGGACCAGGTGGGGCTGGCGCTGGGGGCGTGGGGAGCGGTGCAGGCCACCGTGGCCGGTGTGGCCATTGCCATCGCCGGTGTCACCCGTGATGTGGTGAAACTGGTCCTCGGACCGGAAGGGACCCTCTTCGGCTTCGATCAGGTGGCCGGCGGATACATCGCGGTGTTCGCCATCGAGATCCTCTTCCTCGTGGCCACCATCCTCGCCATCATTCCTCTGGTGCGACATGTGTCGAGGCGCCGGGCCCAGAGGCCGGGCCACGATCCCTCATCTGCCGCGGATGCGCCGGCTTCTTCCGGCACCCATGACCCGGAGGCGGCGGAAGCGTCTGCCACTCTCTGAATTCCCACGCCGCCCTCGCTTCAGGAGGCCTCCCATGCCCGCCTTGCCGATCCTGCAGTACCCGGACCCCCGGCTGCGGCTGGTCTCGGCACCGGTGGACCGGTTCGACCAAGAGCTGCTCCGACGCATCGATGAGCTGTTCGAGACCCTCTACGCCACCACCGGCATCGGGCTTTCGGCCCCGCAGGTAGGCGACCTGCGCCGCATCGTGGTGATGGACCTCTCCGGGAGCCACTCCAAGCCCGAACTCTACGTCAATCCGGAGATCCTCTCCAGCGACGTCATGGGGCTGGTGGAAGAGAGCTGCCTCTCCATTCCCGGCGTGGTGGGGAACGTGGTTCGAGCCACCAAGCTCCGGGTTCGGGCGGTGGACCGGGCCGGCCATCCCTTCGAACGGGACCTGGAGGGGATGCACGCCGTCTGCATGCAGCACGAGGTGGATCATCTGGATGGGAAGCTCTTCATCGACAAGCTCCCCATGATTCGCCGCCTGGCCATCCGCACCTCCGCCGCCTTCAAGGGAACGCCGGAACCGGTGCGTCCCTCTCCGACGGCCCCCTCCAGGGCTCCGTCGCGCCGCCCTGCTCAGGAAGACGGTCGCGAACTGGACGGGGGAGCTCAGCCGGCTCCCGGTTGACGTCGTCGTTCGAGCCGGTAACGGCTCCATGGGACCACCCTCCCGCGAACCCTTCAGGTGAACCGGCGCCCCGGAGTCGACTTCTGGCAGTGGATGCCGGGCTCCGGGCCGGCCTCGCAGGATATGCGTCGGATGGTCACCTCGTGGCCTATCGCTCCACGAATTTCGGCTCCACCGGCCGCCTGCGCCGGGGGGTTTATGGGGTCTTCCGGGACCAACCGACGGTGCAGTGGCTGGTGGTGGAAGGCGGAGGCGAGGTGGCGGAGCCGTGGATCCGGGAGGGAGAGCGCCGAGGGCTCCGGGTCCGTCAGGTGCACGCCGGGATCTGGCGCCCAACCCTGATTCTTCCTCGCCACCGGCGACGGGGCTCCGACGCCAAAGCCGAAGCCGACGTCCTGGCCCGACGGGTCATCGAGTGGTCCGGGGCACCGCGCCCCACCTCCCTTCGCCACGACGCCGCCGAAGCCATTCTCATCGGGCTCTGGGGTGTGCTGGAGCTGGGCTGGTTACCGGAACTCCCCCCGGCGATCGTGTCGGGATGATGGGCCGCGTCACCGCTCGGCTCTCCCCGGTTTTCGCCACGACGTGACGGTAGTCAGTCCCCCGGGGCTTCTCCAGAGCCAGGTCCGCTCCCAGCCCGCCGCCGTGAAAGGCATCTCCAGGTCCGGCAGCCGGCGTGACCGCATGGGGGTCGTCCACCCGAAAGCCCGGTAGAGGGTGGCCAGAACCAGCCCCTGCCGGAGCCGACGCCACCCCTGGAGCGAGCCGGGAGGGGTGAAGTCGGCCACGAGCCAGAGACCCCCGGGCCGGAGCTCCGAGGCGAGACGCGCCCAGACCGCCGTCAACTCGCCGGGCGTGAAGCAGTCCAGGAAGAAGGTGGTGACGAGCCCCGCAGCCTGCAGGTCCTCCGTAGGAAGCGGATCCGGGAGTCGAACCTGGAGCCACCGGACCCGGGTCCGGTCCACCTCCGGGATACGGTGGCGGGCCCGCTCCAGCATGGCCCGGCTCCCGTCCACCGATACGAACGGGGTTTCCGGGAGGGTCTCCAGGAGCGCCGCCAGACCCCGACCGTCTCCGTCTCCCACCACTAGCCATGGGGTTGCCGACCCCGCCACCTCCGGCCCCGCCGGCTTCGGCCCCGCCATCTCCAGCCCCGCCACATGAGCTACCTGATCCCGGGCACGCTCCAGGCTTCGTCCCAGGGCCAGGCGTTCAAGGAACCGGTAGACGGTGGCCCAACGGTCCCAGCCTCCCTCTCGAAGGCCTCGCCCGCTCCCTCTCACGGGGCGGCGAAACCCAGAAGGAGGAGCGCTACCAGAAGCAGGCCGTCGGCCCGAAGCGCCGCCCGCTCCACCTCAGGACCTTCGCCAGAGGGAGTGCCCACCGGTTCCCCCCGCCGCCGTCCGTTCCCACCACCACCACCGCGCCGGACCCGCCGAAGCGTCCGGAGATTCCAGGTGGCGCCCACGGCGAAGAAGGCGGCGGCCATCCATCCACCCGGCGCCGGCCAACCGCCAGGGTCCGTCCACCAACCAGAGGCCATTCCCGGTCCCGCCGCCAGGGGCCACCAGACAACCGAAGCGGTAAGGAGGAGCACCGTCGCCACGGTCTTCCCCGCCCCGTCCGGGCTCCGTCGGGCCCACGCGACGTAGAGGGCCGCCGCCGTGGTGAGAGCGGCACCCAGCGCCACCGCTCGGCCCGGGAGGAAGACGAAGGCCGCCGGCCACGAACCCACGAACGCGATGACCCAGAGGACCAGGAGAGGGCCCCGGTGGCGCCCATGGAATGCGTGGCGGGCCGTCCGCCGCACCAGCTCCGGCGCCCGCTCCACATCGGCCATCCGGTCTGCGGTATAGCCGAGCCAGATCCCAACGGCCAGAAAGAACATGGCTTCCGGGGGAAGGGGCACACCAACCCATGCGGTCACCGCCCACTGCCCTGCCAGAAGCACCGCCACGGCATCCAGCGACCCACCCCGGATTACCGCCAGGGCCCGGGAACGAAACGAGGTCCCCACCGGCAGAGCCCCGGTTCCGGCAGGCAGCGTGGAGGGTGAAACGGGTTCGGGCATCACGAAGGGGCCGGGGTGCTGGAACCGGAACGGGCCATGACGGATTGCAGGAGTGGAAGCATCGGCGCGCCTATCAGTAGAGGGAAGCCGGTGCCTTCCGCTACCCCCCTCCTCAACGACCGGAGACCATCCATGACGCTGAGCCCCCGACAACTCGAGGAATGCACCACCCACGACTGGGACTTCTCGGACCTGAGTGCCCTCTTCATCAACTGCACCCTGAAGCGCTCGCCCACACCTTCCCATACACAGGGCCTCATGGCCGTCTCCCAGGCCATCATGGACGCCAACGGGGTGGCGGTGGATGTGGTGAGGGCCGTGGATCTGGAGCTTCCGCCTGGTGTGTACCCGGACATGACCGAGCATGGCCGGCAGCGGGACGCCTGGCCCGAACTGTACCAGAGAGTCATGGCCGCGGATGTCCTGATCCTGGGAACCCCCATCTGGCTCGGCGAGAAGTCTTCTGTGTGCCAACGGGTCATCGAGCGGCTCTATGGGAACTCCGCCCTCCTCAACGACCGGGGCCAGTATGCGTACTACGGCCGGGTCGGTGGCTGCATAGTCACCGGGAATGAGGACGGGATCAAGCACTGCGCCATGGGAATCCTCTATGCCCTCCAACATCTGGGCTACACGATCCCTCCCCAGGCCGACGCCGGATGGATCGGTCCCGCCGGTCCCGGCCCCTCCTACCTGGACGAGGGATCGGGTGGGCCGAAGAACGACTTCACGCAGCGGAACACCACCTTCATGACGTGGAATCTCCTGCACGCGGCGCGGATCCTGAGGGACCAGGGCGGCATCCCTGCCCACGGAAACCAGCGCTCCACATGGGAGGCCGGCTGCCGTTTCGACCATCCCAACCCGGAGCATCGGTAGAGGGATACATCCATGGACCGGGGCCGCGCCAAAGACGGCTCGCGGGCCCGGGCAACGTCCCACCGGCTAGCGGCAAGCGCAGTCAGTACCGGTACCCCCCGATCTCGTCGGGGGGCGCCTCGACCCCGAGCCCCTCGGCGATGCGGTTCACGAAGTTGAAGTAGCCGGTGATGAGGGTGGCCTGCAGGATCTCTTCGCACTCCAGCCCCACCGCCCGCAGCGCCTCCACACCCTCCAGGCCCGATTCCGAGGGCTCTCTGGTCAGGATGCGGGCGAACCGGGTCAGCGCCGCCTCCCGCTCGGTGAGGCCGGCGGTGTCTGGATCTTCCCGAAGCCGGGCCACGCGTTTCGGGTCCCGCCACCACGCCGCCAGAGCCTCGGCGTGGTGCTCGGTGCAGTACGCACACCCGTTCTCCACCGACACCACCACGGCGATGAGCTCCCGTTCAGCTCGAGAAAGCCCGCCCCGGGCGAAGAGGAGTTCCATATAGAGATCCATGTGCGCCTTCATGGCACGGGGTGCCAGACTCTGACAGCGCATGATGTTGGAAACCTTCCCTCGTCCCTCCTCGATCTCCCGGTAGATGTGGGCCAGCTCGCCCTCGGCGTCCTTCTCATGGACAGTGGTGATCCAGGTCATGATGCATGGGCTTGAATGTGGATGACAACGGCGAATCAGACTGCGAACAGCGATGGATGCCCCTCCCTCCAAATCCACCGCGACCTCATCCCGTTCCGGGACATGGGACCCCCTCCCCGTGTCCGGGACCTCGGGAACCCTCCCGGCAGGCCAAGGCTTCGCTTGGGTGAAGACGACGGCGTGACCAGACGCCGATTCATCAGACCCCGGCGCAGCCCACGGGCAGCGCCCCATGCCAAGACCACGGACACCTCAAAGGAATCCCAGACCATGACCAAGATGCCGAACACCTTCCGAATTCCGAATCCCCTTGCCGGTTCATCGTCCCGAAAGGACTCGGCGCCCGGTCCCTGGACCGCCCGCCTGACCCTGGCCCTGGCGGCCACCGCCCTTCTGGTCGCCGTCCCCGCAGGCGCGCAGACCACTCAGACCGCCTGGAACGTGGACACGGCCCACACCGAGATCAACTTCAAGGTGAACCACTTCTTCACCCCCGTCTCGGGCACCTTCCGCGAGTACGAGATCGACCTGAACTACGACCCTGAGAACCCGTCGGCCTCTTCAGTAGACGTGCGAATCTCCGTGGCCAGCGTGGACACGGGGAATGGGGAGCGGGACGAGCACCTCCGCTCCGAAGACTTCTTCGAAGCCGACGCCCACCCGTACATGACTTTCCTCAGCACCTCGGTGCGGGATAACGGAAATGGCAGCCTCATGGCCACCGGCCCCCTCACCATGAAGGGCGTGACCCGGGAGGTGGAGCTTCCGATCCGCATTCTGGGCATGCAGGAGCTGGATACCGACATGCAGCAGATGCTGGGCGGGATCCAGCGGGTGGCCGGCTTCAGCGCCGAGACCCGCCTACGCCGACAGGACTTCGGTGTGGGCGTCGGAAACTGGGCCGCCACCCTGGTGGTGGGGGGTAATGTGGATGTGGAGATTCTCCTGGAGGCGAACCAGAGGTGACGGCTGGACGGATCCTCCTCGAGGACCCTCACCCGCTCTCGCCCTCAGCCCCCTCCCACTGCGGCCGGCCCGGCGCTGGCCCTGCACCGGAAGCCAGGTGCCGGGCCAGCGCTTCGATGGAGAGGGGGGAGGACCCTTCGGCCTTGTTGTTCACAATGACCACGACATCACTCCCCCCCTGGAGTCCCGCTCGAACGAGCCCGGCCACCACCTCACGGGTCCCGGGATCGGGTGCCCGGAGCGCGTCGAAGGGGGCCCACGCCTCCCGCGTCGCCTCGTAGCTCGCACCAGGCGCCAGCATCCACCGAACCAGGACGGGCTCGCCGGAACGGGGGGGGACGATCTCCTGCTGCCGGTCCAGGGCGAGCATGCGGGGATGGGCCACGTAGCCATGAACCGCCCCCCCATGCCGAAGGGCCTGCCCATAGTCCGGTGTCAGCAGGGCCGGCGTGCGGAGCTCCACCGCCACCGGCACCGGGCTCGCCAGGTCGCGCAGGAAGCGGTAGAGGCGCTCCGCAAAGCGCCGGGGTCCACCGACCCGCTCGGGAGGAAGGGGTGAGAACTGGAGGAGCAGGACTCCCAGGGTCTCGCCCAGCCCCTGGTGGGCAGGGGCAAGGACTCTCTCTCGGGCCCACTGCGGATCCAGGAAGAAGGGCTCTTCCGGCGTCGTGAGGCGGCGGTCCGCCTTCACCATGAAGCGGAAATCGTCGGGCACCTGCCGCCGGTATCCTTCGAATACCGCACGGGACGGAGCCTCGTAATAGCTCCGGTCCACGCCCACGGCGCGGAGGAGGGGATGCCTGGCATAGGCCGCGAGCCCGTGGCGCGCCAGGACGCCGGGCCGGGCGGCGCGGTCGTAGACCAGCCCCTCCCAACCGGGAAAGGACCATGAGGAGGTGCCAAGGCGCAGCCGGGACGAAAGCGCCCCTGCCAGCCCCGCCAGTTCCGGAGCGCGAGCCGCCAGATCCACCGGCGCCGCCGGCCCCGACGAGAAGAGTTCGGGTTGGAGAGGAGGATCACCCATGGCGACGGAGGTCTGAAAGGCTGTGCGGGGCGGGGGCCCTCGTGAGGCGCGCGCGCCCTGGGGGAGCACTGAGGCGGGTCAGCCCGAGACGCGGACCCCGCTCCGGTGGAGTCGGTAGATGCGCTCCAACTCATCCACATCCACCCCATCCAGGGTGGCGAAGTGATGGTGGGCCGCATCGGCCGGTACCCCAACCACATTGGGGATGGCCGCCACCACGCACCCTGCCGCCAGGGCCGAGCGAGCCCCTGTGGGCGAATCTTCCAGCGCCACGCAGCGCTCCGGGGAGATCCCCAGGTGGCGGGCCCCGGTGAGGTAGGGCTCCGGGTGCGGTTTTCCCTGACGGACATCGTCGCCGCTCACCACCGCCCGAAAGGAACCGGCGGGGAGCGAGGGCAGGATGGCGTCCACGAAGCGACGCCACGACATGGTCACCAGGGCGCACGGGATATCTCGACCGCGGAGCTCGTCCAGCAGCTCCGGGGCGCCGGGCCGCCAGGGGATGCGCCGCTGTACCCGGGCCACCACACCATCCAGGAGGGCGTCGATGATCCCCGCCACGGGCAGATCGACGGCCCCGTGGACCTGCATGTAGCGGGCGGCGTCCCGGAGATCCATCCCCACCAGGGCGTGGGCGTGGGCATCGGTCCATGCGCCGTTCCCATGCCGGTCCACAATGTCGAACTCACTGGCGATCCAGTACGGCTCCGTATCGACCAGCGTCCCGTCCATGTCCCAGAGTACCGCTGAAAGAGTCATGGGTAACGGTAGTGGGGAGGGTGGGTGCTGTCGAGGCTGGACGCGGGTCCGAGGCCGCCCCGGCACTCTCCGCTCCGCCTGCTTCCTCGGAGCCTGCCGCTTCCGACTCCATCTCCTGAACCAGTTCCTGGAGTCCCGCCGCCTGCTCCGCCAACTCGCCGATGGCGCCGGCGGCCCGGGCCATTACATCAGCCGTTTCACCGGCCACTCGGTTGATCCCATCCACGGAGCGATTGATGGCCTCGCTGGCGGTGG
This sequence comes from Gemmatimonadales bacterium, assembly GCA_007695195.1. Classification (GTDB taxonomy): domain Bacteria; phylum Gemmatimonadota; class Gemmatimonadetes; order Longimicrobiales; family Gaopeijiaceae; genus PWLA01. Next base: position 18,177 of record REEG01000146.1, read on the forward strand.
TCTGCTCCTCCGCGGCCAGGGCAATGGACTGGACCTGTTGGGACGCTCTACGGGCCAACTTGACGATCTCTTCCAGTTCACTTCCGGACTGATGCGAAAGCTCCGACGCCGTCTTCACCGACAGGACGGTGGACTCCACACTCTTGGCATTGCTCTTCACCTCGGCCTGGATCACCTCCACCGCCTCCCGGACCTCCTGAGTTGCCCGCATTGTGCTTTCGGCCAGGTTCCGAACCTCGTCGGCCACCACCGCAAAGCCGCGTCCGGCCTCTCCGGCCCGGGCGGCCTCGATGCCGGCGTTCAGCGCCAGGAGATTGGTCTGGTTGGCGATCCCCTCGATCACGGTGATGATCCGGCTGATCCCCTCCGCCCGGGCCGCCAGATCGGCGATCTTCTTCCGGAGATCCTCTGTGGTGTTCTCTACCTTCCCAATGGCGCCCACCGCCTCCTGAACCGATTGATACCCACGGTTCGCATTGCGCTGGGCCTCTTCGGAATGCTCCGCCGCGTGGACCGCATTGCGCGCCACCTCCCGGACCGTGGCGTTCATCTCTTCCATGGCCGCCGCCGTCTCCTGCGTCTTGTTCTGCTGTTCCTCGGCACCGAGGCTGGCCCGGTCCACCTGCCCGGTGAGCTCTTCCGATGCCTCGGAAATGCTCTCGATGATCCCGCTGATCCGCCGGGCGGCATTCAGCATTCCCTCCCGCTTGGCCGTCTCGGCTTGGGCCATGGCCACCTCGGCACGCTGCCGGTAGCGTTCGGCCCGCTCCATCTCTTCCTTGGCCTCCGCCGTTCGGCGATCGGCCTCTCCGATCTTTTCCCGGAGCGTGTCCACCATGGTCTGAAGGCTCGTCCCCAACTCCTCCATCTCGTCGCCCGTCTCGACCCGGATGCGCTGATCCAGGTCGCCGCCGGCCACGCGGCCGCTGAAATCCACCAATCGCTTCAGGGGCCTCAGCACCGCCAAATTGGTTGAGAGAAGGCCCACGCCCATGAGGAGCACCATGAGGATGGTGACCACACCCATGAGGGCCCGCATGAGCGCCGTCATGGTGGCCTGCTGGGCCGACGAATCCATGACGTACGCCATGACCCCTACCTGTTGCCCCGCGAAGTCCGTCACCGGAAAGGACGCCAGGGAGTAGCGGCCCGCCGACTCCACGGTGAGTTCGGCGCGTCCCTGACGAAGGAGGGCAGGAGTCACCAGATCGTTCAGCGTTTCATCCCGGGGCCCGGAGACCCGGATGAATTCACTCCCCACCAGAGGGTGCGCGTCCCGGTCCGTGAGCTCCTGGGCGATGGAGAGAAGGGTCTGGTTCATGTAGAGGAGGAGATACTGCCCCTCCCCTGCCGCAGCCGCCTCCACGATGGGCTCGAAGTCGAGGAGCATCTCCACCGAGCCCAGGTGATCTCCATTGGATCCGGTGATGGGAAGCACGCTCCGGAGGCTGAAGCCGCCACGCCCCACCTCGAGGCCCTGAGCCGCCCGTCCGGTCCGATTCACCTCCATGACCGTCTGGCGGAAGCCCGAGATATCGTCGGAGATGTCTAGCCACTCTCCGTTCCGGATGAAGTTCCGGTCGCGCCACAGGCGGACCAGGCTCCGGCCGTTGGGGAGGTGAAAATGGATCATGAGCGGTTCGCCCCGAACCTGCTGAAAGCTCGCCAGCGATTCGGCCAATTCACTCCGGAGGATCTCCCGAGCCGCCTGGGACTCAGGCGCCCCCTCATCGTCGATGTCCCCGGAGAGGGCGAGGCGGTAGGCACGTTCCACCGCCGGGAGTTGGACGAAGAGCGAGGTGACGGATTCCGCCTCCCGGAAGGAGAGCGCCATGGACGAGGAGATCTCATCCATCTTCCCCTGGCCGATCTCGGCCATGAACCCCTGCCCCACTCGATCAAGCTGGTACTGCAGAACGACGAAGATCACTCCCACCAGGACCACCAGCGACGCCAGCACGGGAACGAAGATCTTCCCCCGGATTCGAACACGCATCCTACTCACTCCTTGAAGCCCCGTGAGGGTCAGGTCAGAGAATCAGCGTGAGCTGAAGGCGGAACTCACGGCGAACATGGTCCAGGTCCCGGTCGCGGATCTGCCGGACATCGCTCTGCACCTTCATGCGGTGTCCCTCCAGATACCGGCTGAACGCCAGGCCGACCTCGTCGCGCCCCTGAAGGCCCGGCAGGCTCGGTCGGACCACCGAGTAGCGGGTCGCCACCTCCTGCCTTCCTCCCGCGAAGAGGACCCCGACCTGTCCGTAACCGGCGTTGGTGACGGTGGTCTCGCCTCCGTTGGCCTCGGCCCACTCCCGGAAGAGCTCACTCACCACGTTGATGGGGGCCCGATTCAGGGCAAACTCGAGATTCGCCCGGGAGACCACGACCTGATCCACCCCGGCGCCTTCCGTATTCCGGAGGCCGGCGACTCCAAGCGCGAATCGGGTACCCGAAGGGTTCGGGCCGGTGGCGGCGGGAACGGGTCCCTCCATGAGGGGGAGGCGTCCGCGGGGGGTGAGCACGAGGCGCCCCACCTTCATGAGGCGGCGGTTGTCATTGCCCGGCGCGTTCATCCCCGTCCCGTTGAAGAGCCCGGCTCCGTACTCCAGGAGCCCGTCCCCCAGTACGCCGGCCGCTCCCACGCCCTGCTGCCGCGGCGGAGCGAAGCGCCGATCGGCGATCCCCCGATCCACGAAGTGAAGGAGGAAGCCCTGGGTCAGTTGCTGGCGGCCGAAGGGCGCCTTCCCCTGCCCCACCCAGACAATCATCCGGGGGTGCACGGGGACGCGGACATTCAGGTCCAGGAGGCGCATCTCGCCGTTGTCCAGCGCCATCTGGGCGAAGTATCCCACCCGGTCATAGGCGTCGCCCGAGGCGATCACCCGGGCCCTGTGGACGCCCATGTGATGAGCGCGCCCCTCGTCTTCGAAGGTGTGCCGGAGCTGGAGACGGCCCACAAGGTTGAAGGTGACGGGCAGCACTTCCGCCTCCTCGGCCTCGTCTGCGGACGGCCCGTCCCGACGAGCATCGGTTGCCCCGGCCAGGGCCCCGGAATCGGGCTGAAGCCCCATGGAGGCCGCATCCTCCAGGATGGTGGGAATCGGCACCGGTGACCGGTCCCCGACTCCCTGGGCGGTGAGGGGGTGGGCAGGCATCCCGCTCAGAAGGAGCACGCCCATGGCCAACACGAACGGAATCTCCAGGCACCCCGGGATTCCCGACACACGCCACAATGCCCTCATGCTCCACCTCCTGATCCGAAGCCTCTTCCACTTCACCGAGATTTCATGGACTCCGGCCCTCCGTGCCTCATGGTCCGTCGGCCATGGAATCAGTATCGGTGGTGTCATGGGGTTTCTGTAACGGCGAGGCCTTGCACCGATCCTTCCCCGCCCATCCTTCCCCGACCCGGATGGAGATCAGCGCCTGCCCCCCCGGCGTCGGCCCCTTTCCACCACCCACATCGTTACCACTTCGTTTCCCATCCGTACGAGGGCCGTCACTGCGCTGAAATATCCTCCCGAAGTGGGAGCGATGCGGGCTCGAAAAAGCCCGTCGTCGTTTCCGGCCTGCCCAAGCCCGGGATTCCCCCGGACCACCTTCGGGCCTGGAACAAACCCGTACCTGGGAGTATCGGAGATGACCAAGGCGAAGCACCCGGAAACACCACGGATCCCCGGGATCCTGACCATGGGAATGGATGAGGGTGCGTGGGGGCCGGGGTGGTGGGGACGCCTGCCCGGAGCGCTGACGGCCGGATTCCTGGCGGTGCTCCTCCTCATGGGGAGTCCCGTCGCCGGGTGGGCGCAGGAGGCCGACGGCACCATCGCCGGCCGGGTCATCAATGCCCAGACCGGTGCCTTCCTGGAAGGAGCCGATGTGCGCCTGGTGGAGGTGAACCGGCAGACCATGGCGAACCGGGAGGGCGCCTTCACCTTCCCCCGCGTCGCTCCGGGGCGCTACACCCTGAGGGTGGCCTACCTGGGGATCGACACCCGGGAAATGGTGGTGGAGGTGGCGGCGGGAGAGCGCCGGTTCGTGGAGGTGGAGCTCCGCTCGGCCACCTTCCGGCTGGACGAGATGATCATCACCGGTCGGATCGAGGGGCAGGCCCAGGCCCTCAACCTGCAGCGCAGCTCCGACAACCTCCGGACCGTCATCTCCCAGGACGCGCTGGGGCAGGTCCAGGAGGGGAATATCGGTGATGCCCTCAACCGTCTACCCGGAATCACGGTGGAGACCCGGGCCGGGGTGCAGCGCACCGCCACCATCCGCGGCCTGGCTCCCCAGTACAACTCCGTCACGGTGGACGGCTTCACCATGACCAATGTGGACGGAAACCGGGACATCGCCCTGGACTCGTACCCCATGAACACCCTGGAACGGGTGGAGGTGGTGCGAGCGGTCACCCCCGATATGCCCGGCGACGCCATCGGAGGCACGGTGAATCTGGTGACCCGGACCGCCTTCGACCGGAGCGGCCGGACCTTCTTCGGGAATGTGGGCTCCACCAACAATGCGAAGCGGGGGACCTTCAACCGGCAGGCCGAGGTCACCGTGGGCGACACCTTCGGGCCGGAGGGGCGGCTCGGCGGACTCTTCACCGCCTCGTACTTCGAGGATGTGCGCGGGTACGACGTCTCCAACATCTCCTACCAGGTCAGCGCCGATGACGCCTTCACCCTCTCCAACAACCTGGTGTACGACCGGGACGAGCGGAAACGGAAGTTCGGGCTGGGGGCCAATCTGGACTACCGTCTGAGCGACGACGCCCGCCTCTTCGTGAAGGGGATGTACAACTACGACTACCGTTGGCTCCATCGCCGCGGCACGAACTGGCTCCCGCTGGCGAACCGGGTGGACGCCATCACCTTCTACCGGGAGCCCAAGAACGTCTTCCAGATGTACATGGCCGGAGCCAGCGGTACGTTGGCAGGGTGGGAGGTGGACGCCCGGACCGCCTACTCCAGGGCCGACAAGAGCTACCCTGAGACCTTCCAGGTGACCACCGGCTTCAACGGGGTGGAGCTGTCGGTGGACCGTGCCGACGCCGGCTTCCCCCGCTTCGGCGTCACCAACGGCTTTGATCTGGACTCTCCCGCCGGGCTCGGGCTCCGAAACATGCAGATCACCCAGGCCCCCCGGGGCGAGGATGAGATCGCTGCCGAGATGAACGCCCGCCGGGAGTTCCGGGTGGCGGATCTCCCGGCCTCCTTCAAGACCGGAGTCCGGGCCTCCTTCAAGGACGCCTCCCAGGACCAGCCCGACTACGCCCGCTACACCGCTTCCGGTCTGGACATCGCCGGCCTCTCCGAAGCCTACACCAACACCCGCTTCTTCCGGGAATCCAATGGGCGGGCGCGCCTCCTTCCCTTCTTCCCGGGGAAGGACCTCTGGCTCGATGCCTTCCGCACCCAGCCCTCGGCCTTCACCGCCGTGGAGCCCTTCTCCACCCAGGGGCGGGCGAACACCGACTGGTCCATCAGCGAGGATATCCTCTCCACGTACGCCATGGGGACGGTGGATGTGGGCGGCCTCCGCATCCTGGGCGGGGTGCGGGTGGAGCGGACCAGCAATGCGTCCCGGGCCAACGAGGTGATCATCGAACGGGTGGAAGGGGCGGACCGGGTCACGGCCATCAATCCCCGGACCTCCAGCTCCAGCTATACCAACGTCCTCCCGGGGCTGCACCTGCGCTGGAACGCCGGAGACAACCTGGTGATGCGGGCCTCGGCGAATCGGACCATGTCACGGCCGGCGCCCGGTGACCTGATCCCGTCGCTTCAGGTGAACGCCCAGCTCACCCAGCCGGCGGTGATCATCGGGAACCCGGACCTGAAGCCCGCCACCTCCACCAACCTGGACCTCAGCGCCGAGTACTACCTGGACGGCCTGGGCTTCGTCTCGGCCGGTGTCTTCCACAAGTCCATCGACGACTTCGTCTTCAGCGAGCGGACCCGCCTGGATTCGGGTCCCTTCGCCGGCTTCGATGAGGTCCGGCGGGTGAATGGCGATGGGGGATCGGTGACGGGGCTGGAGCTGGCGTGGAGCCGGCAGTTCTCGGCGCTGCCGGGTGTACTCTCCGGGCTCGGGCTCGACTCGAACCTGACCCTTCTGAGCTCCGAGGGAACGTACCCGGGTCGGGAGGGCGAATCGCTCCCCCTCACCCGTTCGCCGGACTGGCTCACCAATGTCATCGTCTCCTGGACGGGGGGAGCGCTCCAGACCCGGGCCTCCTTCATGGCCCGGAGCGACCGCCTCACCGGGGTGGGGGGCCGGGCCGCGCTGGACCGCTACAACAAGGCCGACCGCACCCTGGATTTCTCGGCCGAGTACGCCCTCCCCCGGTGGGGTGGCCGCGCCTTCTTCCACACCCGGAACCTCCTGAACGTCCCCACCATCGAGTATCAGGGCTCTGCCGCGACCCCCGTCTCCACCGCCTACTACGGCCGCCAGTTCAACTTCGGGTTGAGTTATGACCTGCGGTGACGGCGGCGGGGTCGGGGGCAGCACCCTGCGCCCTGGCCGTATGGCGGTGGGTCGCCGGTTCCGGGGTGCCGTGTGGCTCCTGGCTCTCCTCTTCCTCGTCGCTTGCCACCCACGCCCGGAGTTGGGACCCACTCCGGGCGTGGGGACGGCGGCGGCTCCCGAACGGGACCGCATCGTCCTTCTCCACGACAGCGACACCCACTTCCACGACAACCATCGGGCCCAGGTCCGGGCCTTCGTGGAGTCGGTTCGCGGTGCCGGGGTCCCCGTCTTTCTTCTGTCGGCCGGTGACTTCCTGGTTCGCCACGAAGCGGGATGGCCCGAGGGAGAGGGGATCGACGGGTACCAGCGGATGGGTCGTACCATGCTGGAACGGATGGGCGAGCTGGGATACGATGTGGCCACCCCCGGCAATCACGACATCTACCCCGTCGGATCGCCGGCCGGGGAGCTTCTTCTGACCCGGGAGCTTCTGGAGTCGGCGCCCTTCCCTCTCATCGCTGCGAACCTCCGGGTGGAGACAGCCCTTCTCCCCCCCTTCCCGCCCTATCACCTCCTGGAGACGGCCGGAGGCCGCACCGTCGCCGTTCTGGGCCTTGCCACCGTGAACTTCGACCCGCCCGAGGGTCTGGAGATGCTGGACCCGGAGGAAGTGGTGGCGTCCCATCTGGCCCTGGCCCAGGCCCACGATGCCCTTGTCCTCCTCTCTCACCTGGGAATCCGTCCCGACCTCGATCTGGCCATCCGGTTCCCTGAGGTGGACGCCATCCTGGGAGGCCACACCCATACGCTTCTGCCCGAAGCCGTCCAGGTGAATGGGGTGCTGGTGGCCCACCCGGGCGGGCAGGACCACCGGGCTCCCGATGCGGAGGCCGCAGCCCTCATGGGGGTGGTGGTGCTGGAGTTCGAGGGAGATGAGCTGGTGGAACAGTGTGGGTGGGTCCTGGCCATCGGTCCTGACGGACCCCTTCCCTCAGGGCGCTTCACCGGCTCCGGGCTGGGGTGGGAGGCTCCGGTGCCCGCCTGCTGAGGGTGTCCCCGTGCGCCGAGCGCCACCCCACATGCCCAACGCCGTCCCACACGGAACGCCGCCCCGCTCGCCGAACCCCACCCCGCCCACCGAACTCGAACCCCACCCCATGGGACCGGGCGCTGCCGCACGGCAGCCGGTCCCCCCGGCCCGGCGGGCCCTTCTACTCCCGGGGATAGACCTTGACCGTGTCATGGCTCCGGAGCCGGACCTGCCCGGCGGGCGCGCCCCGGGTCTTGGACACCTCCGAGGCCCGGCAGAGGTGAACCGCCACCTTCCCCCGGGCGTTTCGGGCCTTGGAATGCCAGGCCGCCAACTCCGCCGCCCGCTGGATCACCGCCTTCGGAACCTCGCCGGTGACGGGACGATCCTCGGGATCGAGCCCGCCGGGGGGAAGAGCGGCACGGATCACCACGTGGCTCCCGGCGAACCCGTGGGCGTGGAGCCAGAGGTCCCGAGGGCGCGCGACCCTGAGGGAAAGCCGGTCGTTGTCCCGGGCGCTCCGTCCCACCAGGATCTCGAAGCCGTCCTCTTCGTGGACACGGAATCCGGGGTCAGGGGTGGTGGATGGGGTCATTGGACAGATCTTGCTGGGTCGTCTGGTATGCTCGGTCGGCGAACATGGTATCCCCTACCTGGAACGCTTGCCAGGACCCTGACCGGGGGGTCTCCGCAGTCAGGGCCCTTTGGGAGAGCCTCCTCAGCCGACGCGCCCAATCGGGGAGCATCCGCCCCCCCTCACCGCATCACCAGCCCACCGTCCACCACCAGATCCTGGCCGGTGATGGCCCGGGCCCAGGGTGAGGCCAGGAGGAGCACGGCGTCGGCGAAGTCCTCAGGGCGCACCACCGACCGAAGCGGCGTGCTCTGACGGATCAGGTCGAACACCTCGTCGGAGGTGGCGGCGCTGGCGTCGGTGCGGTCCAGAAGCCCGCCCGAGACCATGTTCACCGTGATCCCCTCCGGCCCCAGCTCCGCCGCCATGTTCCGCACGAAGCCCAGAAGCGCGGCCTTCCCCGTGGTGTAGTCGTGGTACGGCACCACCGGGTTGTGGAAGAGGTTCGTCCCGATGGCCACGAACCGCCCCCCGCCCGCCTCCCGCATCCCCGGCCGGGCCGCCTGCACCAGCGCCAGCGCGGCGCGGACGCTGCCCTCCAGTTGGGCGTGGTAGTGGTCCCAGGTGATGGTGTCGGCGGTGGCCCGTCCCACCGGATCGAAGCGGTAGTCCACCAGGGCGTTGCTCACCACCGTGGTGACGGGAGCGCCGAAGTGGGCCCCGGCCGTCTCCACCATCCGCGCCACCGCCTCGGCGTCCCGGGCGTCGGCCTGAACGGGAAGAGCCTGATCCCCCAGTTGCGCGGCAAGAGCCAGGGCCGCTTCTTCACTGCGGTACCAGTTGAGGACCACACGGGCGCCCTCCCGAACGAAGGCCCGGGCCAGGGCGGCACCGACGCCCCGGCTGGCGCCGCTCACCAGGACCACCTGGTCGGCCAGGGGAAGGGAGAAGAAGGGAGACGACGAGGGGGACTGGGACATGGCGAGCCTCCGTGGCAGACGGGACCCCGATGGGTCCGGGATATGGGCGAATTCCAGGCACGAAGCCGGGACGCGCCCTGCCTGCGGCGACTCTCCCGAAGCGCTCCCTTCGCCGGTCCGAACCGGATCAGGTTCCAAGGGTGTGATCTCAGCCCTGGCGGGGAATCGCCGGTCCCGAGCGATCCTCCACCGGGCACCCCCGGCTTCGTGGAAGGGAGTCTACCGCCCCGGGAGCCGGGACTCAAGACCAATCGATTCAGTCACCTCCACCTTCTTGGCAATGGCCCATGACCAGACCTGAACCCCTGACCCGGGCCGCCGCACCCGTCCGGGAAACGGACCGCATCGCCATCCTCGACATCCTCCGGGGCTTCGCCATCCTGGGGATCCTGGTGGTGAACATGCGGTGGTTCAACACGCCGGTGGGAATCCTCACCTCGGAGCTCTCGCTCTGGGACCGTCCCGTGGATCAGGTGGTCAAGTTCCTGGTGTACGCGGTCTTCGACGCCAAATTCTACGTCCTCTTCTCCATGCTCTTCGGCTACGGGTTCTGGCTCTTCATGAACAAGAGCCTGCCCCCGGGGAAGTCGGTGGTGCGCCTCTTCTCGATTCGCCTCTTCATCCTCCTTCTCATCGGGGCGGCCCATGTGACCTTCCTCTGGCCGGGGGATATCCTGGTCTTCTACGCCCTGGTGGGGTTCGTACTGATCCTCTTCCGGAACGTCCGGGACCGGACGCTCCTTCGCTGGGCAGTGGGTGTCGTGGCGGCTCCGGTCATCTTCCTCACGCTGGTGTTCCTGGGGAGCCTGGATTCCACCTTCGCCGCCGAGATGCAGACGACGCTGGACGAGCGGACGGAGGCCATGCGCGATCTGGCGGATCGGGCGTTGGTCATCTACGCGTCCGGATCGTTCGGAGAGATCGTGGCCATGCGCCTGGACGAGTACCGGGTCGTCCTGGAAGGCGTCCTCTTCTTCCACGTCAACATCCTGGCCTACTTCCTGGTGGGGCAGTGGGCGGCGCGAAAGGGAATCCTGGCCAATGTGGAGGCCCACCTTCCCCTCCTTCGGCGCCTCTTGCTCTGGGGCCTCGTCGTCGGGATTCCGGTGAACCTCTTCTACGGCTATGTGGCGGTCTTCGGGGACCTGTATGCTCTGGACGGCACTTCTCTGGCGGCGGCTGCCCTTACCGCCGTCGGTTCGCCCCTCCTCACCCTGGCGTACGTGGCCGGATTCATCCTCCTCGTGCGGGCCGGTCACCTGGAGAAGCTGTCCCGGGGATTGGCCGCCGTGGGCCGAATGGCGTTGACCAACTATCTGGCACACAGCGTCATCGCCGCCCTTCTCTTCCACAGCTATGGGCTGGGGCTCTACGGAGCCATATCGCCGGCGGTGGGGCTCGTGGTGGTGGCGGTGATCTTCGGACTCCAGATCCCATTCAGCCTCTGGTGGCTCGAGCGGTACCGGTTCGGACCGGCGGAGTGGCTCTGGCGAACCCTCACCTACCGGAAGCTTCAGCCCATTCGGCGGGGGTGACGAGGGGGGCTCTCTGGATTTGCGCCGATGATGTCCCCTTCTCCCGCCAGGCGAGCATGGAGTCAGGCGATGCCGGGGGGCGGCGGGGGGGCGTGCAGGATTTCGCCCGCATGTGAACGAAAGTCTTCACGCAGCCGCTCTGCCCCGCCCCGCGGCCGGCGACTCCGTCCCCGAAGGCTCCGCGCCCATGGCCCCCAGCCTCAGATCTATGGGTAGACCCGGGAGAGTGGTGGAGCACCGGGTGCTGCAAGGCAGGGGGTCCACGGCAGCCGGGGCCGGGGCCAGAGCGGGATAGACCGGCCGGACCCGCACTCGTCGCGGGCCCGGCCGGTCTGCCTTCTTCCTGCGTTGGTCACCCGGTTGGATCTGCCTGGAGCGACGGCAGATCACCGGGGTGCGTCGTCCCTCAGCGGCGGCGGCTCACCCGGATCATGCTTCCTGAGCGGATCAGAGCCCCACGGCCCGGGCGGCGTTGATCCGGCCCTGCCCGTAGAAGGGGCTCCGGCCGTTGCCGTCGATCCGGTCGGCGGACCGCTCAAGGGCCCGTCCAAGCTGCGCGGAGTTGAAACCGGGGTTGTTCGCCTTGATGAGGGCGGCGACCCCGGCGGCGTGGGGCGCGGCCATACTCGTGCCCGAAACGCCGATCACGAAGAAGCCGGTCTGACACTGGGGGATCTGCAGGCTGAACCGGGAGCAGGCGGCCCAGACGGGAGCGGCGGCTCCGCCCGGCGCGGCAGCGTTCACCGCGCTCCCGAAATTCGTGTAGGGAGCCACGGCGTCCACATTCAGCCACGGGCCATTTATGCCGCCTGCGGCCTCCGGGCCGGTGGCCGAGACGCAGAAGACCCCAGTCGCATTGCAGTAGGAGGCGAAGAGGCTCGGGGCCCGGAAATCGCTCCCATCCTCCTGCGGGATCAGGTTCCGGTTCAGGTCCACGGCCGAATTCCCGGCGGCGATGGTCAGGAGAGCACCCTGCTGCCTCACATAGTTGGCCACGTTGTTGATGAGGGAGACGAAGCCGGGGTTGGCGCTCTTCAGGAAGAGTCCCCCGAGGCTCATGTTGATCACGTCAGCCCCGGCATCCGCCGCGTAGAGCATTCCCGCAAGGACCGCTCCGGTGGGACACCTTCCCTCCACGTTACAGACCTTCACCCCCACCAGCGTCGTCTTGGACGTGACGCCTGCCGCGGCCAGGGCGTTGCTGCTCACCGTGGCGGCCACATGGGTTCCGTGGAAGTTCAGGTCGGCGATGGGGTGTGCCCCGGGGAAGAACTGCTGGACGAAGGCGTCGTCCTGCGGAAGGAACGACACGGACCGGTCAAGATCCACCAGTCCCTGAAGGTCCAGGTGGGTGTAGTCGATCCCCGTGTCCAGGATGGCGACGGTGATGTCCGCCGATCCGGTCTGGCCGCTCTCCCACACCTGAGGCGCCGAGATGGCGTTCAGGTGCCACTGGCGGGCAAAGAAGAAGGCGCCGGCCGGGTTGTCATTCAGAATGGCGCCATCGGACAGAACGGCGGCATCCGCTTCAGCCATGATCTGCGATTCGAGCTCGACCATGGTCTCGGGCTCGACCAGATTCACGCCGTTGGTCGATGCAAGCTGGTCGGCAGCCTCGCCCGAGATCCCGCCGATGAGGGCGAACCCGGTGGGTTCGTGCTGGAAGAGGATCGTCCCGCCCATCCCGGAGACCAGACCAGCCAGGTTTCGGCGAATGAAGTTGCTGTTGGCCGAAACGATGAAGTTTCCTGTGAAGTCACCGCTACTCATGGCCTGAGCCATAAGATCCTCGCCCGTGGACGCCAGCACGGATGCTTCGTTCTGCGGTTCGGGCTGCATCGTCGTCTCAGAATCGCAGGCGGCGGTGACGGCGAAGATGCCGGCAACCAGTGGGAGGACCAACGTACGTGCTCGCATAGCGGTGCCATCCGGGGTGGAAGTGTCAAAGGTGCCCCCACGGGGGCGGCGAACCGTCGGACAGACGGACGTGGCCGTCTGAAAAAGACCGGCGGCCCGTCTAGAAACCGGTGGCGAGAGTACGCCAATTGCGCAAAAACAGCAATACGGCTTCGGGGGAAGACTGCAGGGGGGGATTGGATGCTAGGTTTGCCCGCCAGGCTGGAGCCCCGGGCGGGCAGAAGGATCGGTCCGAACCCCCGAAACCGGTCCATGAAGACTTTCGCCCGTATCTGGATGAAATGCTTCACACGAGGGGTAGTGGGGGCCGGGGCTACAGATGTGTGAAGACTTTCGCCCGTATGTGAACGGAATCCTTCACGCGACCCGCGCCGCTAGCCCTACCGGTGGTGATGATGGTGATCGTGATAGGCGCCCACAGTCCACTGGTCTGAGCGGGCGGTGTGACGGGGAGATGATGGGGACGAGAACGGGAAGGCGGCGGCGGGTCAGGTCGTAGACCCGGCGGCCATCCCCAAGGGGCGGCGCGGCGCCCTTCGCCCCAACTCCCAAAGCCCCCTTACTCCCTGAGCCCCCGGGGCGTGACCCGACGCTCCGCTCCGGCCAGC
>REEG01000161.1 GCA_007695195.1 Gemmatimonadales bacterium
TGTCCACATGGGAGGCACCCCGGCCTACGCCGCCGTCTCCCAGGCGGTGGAGCAGACGCGCCGCCGGGGACATCCCCGCCTGTCCGGGGTGGTCAACGGCGTTCTCCGTTCGCTGGCCCGAAAGGGCGGAGACCTCTCCCGCTTTCCCAGCCTGGCCCAGGATCCGGCGGGGCACCTGACCCACTGGGGCTCCCACCCCAGGTGGCTGGTCCATCGGTGGATCCGGGCCCACGGTGTGGCGGGCGCCGCCGCCCTGGTGGAGGCCTCGAACCGGATCCCGGCCACCTATCTCCGGCCCCTGACCGGATCGTCGGGGGAGGCGGTGTCCGCGTTGGCGGCGGCGGGGATCGGTGCGGAGCCTGGTCCCCCGGGGAGCGGGACGGTGCGCCTGGAGCCTGGAAGCTCGCCTGAGACCGCCCTGGGAGTGGTGCACGGCATCATCCAGGATCCGGCGGCGTCGTGGGTGGTGGCGTGGTGCGGGGATGTCCGGGATCTCCGGGTCCTGGATCTGTGCGCGGCCCCGGGAGGCAAGGCGCTGGCGCTGGCGGCGGCGGGTGGGAGGGTGACGGCGGCGGATCTCTCCCCCCGGCGGCTGGCCCTGGTGGCGGAGGCCGCCCACCGGTTGGGCCGCTCCCTTCCCCTGGTGCGCGCCTCCGCCGAGGCGCCGCCCTTCGTTCCCGCCGACCTGGTCCTCCTGGATGCGCCCTGCTCCGGAACCGGAACCCTGGCACGGCACCCCGACGGGCGCTGGCGCCTTTCCGAAACGGATATTTCCACTCTCTCGCGGGTACAGGAAGGACTGATGGATGGGGCGGCCCGGGCGGTGAAGCCCGGAGGTCTCCTGGTCTATTCCACCTGCACCCTCGAGCCCGAGGAAAACGCGCGCCAGGTCGAGTCGTTCCTCCGTCGGCACGACGACTTTATCGTGGAAGAAGGAAGCAGCGTCCCCACCGAAGTGGTCCGGGACGGCTTCCTGCAGATCCTTCCCGGGCCGTGGAATACCGATGGCTCGTTCGCCGCGCGGCTCCGTCGAAGCTGACGGGCCCCACAACCACGAACTCTCCAATGGAAGGCCCGCCCCGGGTTCGGCGGGTCGACGCGTGATGGGATGAAGCTCGGAAGCTCCATACGTCGCCGCCGCGGCGGTGGCCCGCCGCCCCCCGCCAAAAAGGGGAGAGGCGGTTCCCACACGGGCGGCTCCTCCGGCAAGGGCCGTTCCGGCGTAGGCCGCACGTCCCGCTTCGGACAGATCGTCCTTCTGGCGCTGGTGGTGGGGCTGCTGGGGTCCGGAGGCGGGTACCTCTGGGCCACCCAGGTGGTGTTTCCCGCCGGGGAGCGGGATGCGGTTGAGTTCTTCCGGGTGCCGGACCTTCGGGGGATGGCCATGGCCGAGGCTCGCCAGGCCCTCATCGGCGCAGGCCTCGAGGTGGGACGGGTGGACAGCATCCAGCATCCCCAGATGACGGAGGGACGGGTGGTAGGGCAGAGCCCGCTGCCCGGACAGCTCGGTCTTCCCGGCGGCGAAGTGGAATTCTCGGTGAGCCTGGGACCGGAACGTCGTCCGGTGCCCGATGTCAGTCGCCTGGTGGCGAGCCGGGCCGTTACCGTTCTCGAGACCACCGGATTCCAGGTCCAGATCGACTCGGTGGAGGCCGATCTGGAGGCCGGTCGGGTGGTGGAGACGGTCCCGGCGGCGGGCGAGGAGGTGGTGGTCCCCACCGACGTCATCCTCCGGGTCAGCCTGGGGCCGCCTCTGGTGCAGATCCCGGTACTGGTGGGGCTGCAGGAAGAGCAGGCCCTGGCCATGCTGGATTCACTGGGGCTCCTGGTGGGAGAGATCCAGCCACGCTTCCGCTTCGGCTTCAACCAGGGAGAGGTCCTGGGGCAGCACCCGGAAGCCGGCCAGGAGGTGCCCCAGGGAAGTCTGGTCCGGTTGGAAGTGGGGCGTCGGGGTCTCTTCCGGGACCCCGATCAGAACTGAGGAACCGATCCACACTACGGAACCCTACGGAAGATCCATGTCGAAGAAGCCTTCGAATCTGCCCTACATCATCACGGCCATCGTGGCACTGGGCCTCATTATCACCGCCTGGACGTGGCGGGACCGCTTCCAGAGTGCCGGAATCGGTGCGCCGGCACCGGCCTTCGAGGCGGTGAAGCTGGATGGCGAGCGGGTGACACTGGACACCTACCGGGACCAGGTGGTCCTCCTGAACGTCTGGGCCACGTGGTGTCCGCCCTGTCGCTATGAAATGCCCTCCATGCAGCGCCTCTACGAGGCGTTCGAGGGGCAGGACTTCGAGATCGTGGCGGTGAGCGTGGACGGTCGCCAGCGGGGCGCGCCGGGTCCCATGGGGCAGCCGGCGGGGGATCCCTGGGCCTTCGGGGACTCCCTCAGCCTCACCTTTCCCATCGTCTGGGACCCGGAAGGACGCATCATGCGGAGCTACCGTACCACCGGGGTGCCCGAATCGTACCTCATCGGTCGAACCGGGCTGATCTACCGTCGCGTCGCCGGGGCCACCGAGTGGGATCGACCCGAGTACATCGACTTCATCCAGCGCCTCCTGGACCAGGAGATTTGAGCCTGTGCGCGGCCTTCCGGCGTTCCTCACCCGCAACTGGACCCTCAAGCTCTCGGCGTTCGGCATCGCCCTGCTCGTGTGGGTCGCCGTGCGGGCCGAGGCGCCGAGCCGGCAGACGGTGCCCAACGTGCCCGTGCGTGTGACGCTGGCGGACCCGGAATGGGCCTTGGTGGGGAATCCCTCGCCGGCGGAGGTCGTGGTTCGTTTCGGTGGACCTTCCCGTGACCTGCTCCGGATGTCGGTGGATCGGCCCACCATTCTCATTCCCCTGAACCAGGTCGTCTCGGAAGATACGACGGTGGTCCTGCGCCCCGAGTGGGTTCGTGTGCATGACAGGACCGACATCGTGGTGGAAGAGATCCAGCCCTCTTCGGTGACGCTGTCTCTGGAGCCCATCGTGCGCCTGGACCTTCCGCCCGCCCTTCGACTGGAGGGTGAGCTTCCCGACGGGCTGGCTCTCCGGGCCAACCCCACGATCCGGGAGCGCGAACTCCGGGTGTCCGGGCCCCGGAGCCGGGTGGCCGAACTCGATTCCATCCGCCTTCAGCCGGTGGACCTGGGAGAGGTTCAGGAGTCGGGGCCTGTGACGGTATCCATCGACCGCAACCGACTCGAAGGGCTCCAGGTGCAGCCGGAGCGCGTCCAGGTGGAATTCCAGGTGGAGGAGGCCCAGGTCCTGGTTCTGGAGGAGGTGCCCATCACCCTGGCCCAGTCGGGATGGGACGAGCAGTGGGAGCTGTCGGACACGGTGGCAGAAGTCACCCTCACCGGGGCTCCCAGCGTCCTCGACGCCCTCAATCGGGGGCAGGTGGCTCTCCAGGTGACGCTGGACCCGGCGGACCTCCCCGATACCGCCGGCGAGAGCCGGCGGGCCGAACTGGAATTGCGGGGAGTCTCTCCCCTGGTTCGTGCGGAGTGGGCCCCGCAGGAAGTCACCGTGACCCGTCGGGAAGAGCCGGACGATGACCCTGGGAGCGGATCATGAGTGGCGGCTCCCCCCTGGTTCTGGGCATCGAGACCTCCTGCGACGAGACCTCGGCCGCGGTGGTTCGGGGTCGGGAGATCCTGGGGCATGTGATCCTCTCCCAGGACATTCACCGGGTCTACGGTGGGGTGGTGCCGGAGTTGGCGGCCCGTGCGCACCTCACCGTCATCGACGATGTGGTGGAGAGCACCCTGGACGAGGCCGGGATCGGACTCCGGGAGCTGGACGCCCTGGCGGTGACGGCGGGTCCCGGGCTCATCGGGGCCCTTCTGGTGGGTGTGTGTTGGGCCCGCGCCGCCGCCTTCGCCCTGGATCGCCCGCTGGTCCCGGTCCACCACATGGAGGCCCATCTCTTCGCGCCCTCCCTGGAGAATCCGGACGCGGAGCCACCCTTTGTAGCGCTCCTGGTCTCGGGCGGACACACCCTCCTCCTCCACGTGCCCCGCTGGGGCCAGTACCGCTTCCTGGGAGAGACCCGGGACGACGCCGCAGGCGAGGCTTTCGACAAGGTGGCCAAGATCCTGGGGCTGCCCTATCCCGGGGGTCCGGAGATCCAGCGAGTGGCTGAGGGAGGCGATCCCCGGCGATTCCGTTTCCCGCGTCCCATGCTCCGCGGGGACCAGCGACCCGGCGACCCCGACTACCTGGACGTGTCCTTTTCAGGACTCAAGACGGCGGTGGCCGGCCGGGTCCGGGAGTTGGAGGCGGACGGGCGTCTGGAAGCGGAGCGGGCGAATGTGGCCGCCTCCTTCCAGGCCGCCGTGGTGGATACCCTGGCGTCCAAGGTGCTGCGGGCGGTGGAGTCCACCGGCTGCCACCGGGTCCTGGTGGGTGGCGGGGTCTCGGCCAATGAGCCCCTTCGGCTTGAGTTGGCTCGACGTCTGGGTTCGGACGGCCGGCTCCTCCACGCCTCCCCACGGCTCTCCCTGGACAATGGCGCCATGGTGGCTCGCGCCGCCGCCTTCCATCTCCAGTCCTGGGTTGAGGCTCAGGGGCCGGATGGCGGCGCCGGTCCCGGTACGATGCCGGTGCTGGGCGAGGACCCGCTGGATGCCGATGCCGCGCTTTCCTTCCCAGGGCTCGTCCGGTCCCGGCCCGTCGTTGCAGGTGGATAGGGGTGGGAGGCATCCGGTGATCACCATTGTCCACGGCTCCGATCTCCACTTCGGAAAGCCCCACGATCCGGCGGCGGCGGAGACGTTCATGGAGACCGTCCATGACCTGTCTCCGGACCTCCTCGTCCTGTCGGGAGACTTCACCCAGCGGGCCAAGGAGCGGGAGTACGAGGCGGCCCGAGCATGGCTCGACGGGCTTCCGGATGTCCCCGTCGTTGTCACTCCAGGCAACCATGATGTGCCCCTCTATCGGGTCTGGGAGCGCCTCACCCGGCCCTTCGAGAACTACCGGCGCTGGATCCATCCGGAGTTGGACACGGTGACGTCCATCCCGGGCGTGACCGCCGTGTCGCTGAACACGGCTGCGCCTCGCCGGGCCATCGTGAACGGGCGCATGGACCGCCACCAGATCGACTTCGCCCGGGAGGCCTTCGCCCGGGCCGAACCCGGGGACCTGAAGGTGGTGGTGTCCCATCACCATCTGGCTCCGGCCCCGGACTACGAGGGCGACAAGCCCCTTCCCGGCGCCCGGGACATCCTCGATGCCTTCGAGGCCATGGGGGTCGATCTGGTCATGGGCGGGCACCTCCACCGGGCGTACATCGGGAACTCCCTGGACGTCTATCCCGGCGAGGATCGGAGCCGGGGCGTCGTCATCGTGCAGAGCGGGACCACCACGTCCAGCCGAGGTCGGGCACGGGAGCGGGCCAAGACCACCTTCAACCTGATCCGGGTGCAGGAAGATCGCCTGGAGGTGGTCCACCATATGCACTTCAGGGAAGCGGGTGGCTTCGCGCCCTTCTCCATCCACTCCTTCCCCCGGGGGCCGCGCCTCTTCTTCTCCGAGGCTCCCTTCACGGCGGGACAGGTAGAGTCGGCGAGGGGGCGGCCATGAGAGTTCCGCCGGGGATCCTCCTCCTCCTGGCGGCTCTTTTCTTCGTTCCCATCGTCGCCGAGGCCCAGACCCCCACCCGTCCGGAGGTGACCTCCCTCCGGTTCGAGGGGAACGCGACCTTTCCGGACCGGATGCTCCGCAATGCCATCATCACCCGGGAAACGTCGTGTCGCTCGTTCATCCTGGCGCCTTTCTGCTGGGGAGGAGCGGAGTTCGCCCTGGATCGGGCCTTTCTCACGCCCCGGACCTTTCGTGACGACTTCGCCCGCGTGCAGCTCTTCTACTACATCCGGGGCTTCCGGGAGGCCAGGGTGGATACCACCATGGTCCGCACCGACGACAATCGGGTGGAGATCACCTACCGGATCGAGGAGGGGCGCCCCATCCGCATTGTGGAGCTGGACGTCACGGGGTACGAGGGAAGGGAAGGGCGTTCGGTCGCCGACCTGGGCGAGAACCTGCCCATCCGGGTGGGTGAGCCGCTGGACCTGAACCGGTTGGACTTCGCCCGGGATACCCTGAGCCAGCGGATGCGAAACCGTGGGTACGCCCACGCCGATGTCCTGCGCAACATCGACATCGACCGCGACACGTACGAGGCCCAGGTGGAGTACGACGTGTTCAGCGGCCCCCTCGCCCGCATGGGCGAGATCACCGTGGAGGGCAACGAGGAGGTGAGCGAGAGTGTGATCCGCCGGATGCTGCCCTTCCGGGAGGGATCCATCTATAGCCAGGAGCTCATCTTCGAAGCCCAGCGGAATCTCTACAACCTGGAGATCTTCCGCCACGCCTCCATCACCCAGGATCTGGAGCACGATCCCGACAGTCTGGTGCCCTTGCGGGTCCAGGTGAACGAGGGCAACACCCACCGCGTCCGAACCGGAGCGGGGTGGACCACCGCCGAATGCTTCACCGGCGAAGCCCGTTGGTCATCCCGGAACTTCCAGGGGGGCGCGCGTCGTCTGGTCCTCCGCGGCGCCGTCTCCAATGTGGCGGCGCTGCAGCTCGACGATTCCATCTGTTCCGGCGCCGGAAACGACGAGTACGGCGAGTTGAACTGGGTGGTCTCCACCGATTTCACCCAGCCCTTCATCTTCTCGCCGCGCAACGCCCTGTCGGCCTCGGTCTTCGCCGAGCGGCAGTCGCTTCAGGACGTGTTCATCCGCCGGGCTCTGGGGTTGAATCTGACCCTGACCCGGAGCATCGGTCGCGGTACCCCCCTCAGCGCCTTCTACCGGCCGCAGCTCGCGAGCCTGGAGGCGGCGGAGGTGTTCTTCTGCAGCAGCTTCCTGGTCTGCGACCCTCAGGAAATCGACGTCCTGGTCTCGTCCAACTTCCTGGCTCCTGTGGGCCTTTCCTTCTCTCGGGACCGGACGAATCGTGCCTTCTCCCCTACCGGCGGCTATACCGTTGCCGCCGATGTGGAGCACGCGTCGTCCATCACCGGATCCAACTTCGACTACGAGCGGGTGGTGGCCGAGACCACGCGATTCTTCGAACTCACCGAGAATCTGGTCCTGGGAGCCCGGATCCGGGGGGGGTGGCTGAACGCCGGTCCCTTCCGGGGGCTCGATGTGGAGGAGGGAGAAGATCGGCCGCGCATCGCCCACCCGCAGAAGCGCTTCTATGCCGGTGGAGCCAACTCGGTGCGGGGATATGCCCAGAACCAACTGGGGCCCCGGGTCTGGTCTCCTCCCCTGGAAGATCTGGTCTTCCCACTGCAGGAAGGGGCCGAGCCGGTCTGCACACCGGCCGAGGTGGCCGATCGCACCTGTGACGCGGCGTCGGTGCCCTGGGATGACCGCTTCGCCCGTCCCGGGGGCGGGAGCAATCTACTGGAAGGGAGTCTGGAGCTCCGCTTTCCCGTCTTTCAGCCGCACCTTCGCGGCGGCGCCTTCCTGGACTTCGGACAGGTCTGGAATGGAGGCTCGGACGCCTCCCTGGGCGATCTGGCCCTGACGCCCGGCGTGGGGCTCCGCTACAGCACGCCCATCGGTCCGGTGCGGGTGGATGTGGCCTACCGGCCTCGCCGCACCGAGCGCATCCCGGTCATCACGTCGGCACTTCGCGCCTTCGACCCGGATCGGGACGCTCCCGGCGACCGCCTGGAAGCGCCCGACGGTACGATTCTGGACTGGGTGCCCGTGGCGGATCTGGCGCTCCTGGATCCCCGCTACCGCCTGGAAGACGACCCGGGCTTCTCCTGGCGCCGCTTCCAACTCCACTTCTCCATCGGACAGGCGTTCTGATCATGAGCGAATCTCCGAAGGAGACCGGGCAGGGGCCAGAGAGCCCGGAGGGGGCGGGGGAGCGACCCGGTCCACCGGAGGCTTCGGTCGATACCCCGGCGCGCGGGAGGCCCATGCGCAGGGTGGGGCGGGCGTTCGGCTGGCTTGCCGGTGGTCTGATGTTTGTGGTGTTCCTGGGCGCAGTGGTGGCCTACCTGCTGGTGCAGACCCGACCGGGGCACGACTTCGTCCTCCGGACCGTGCTGAATCAGGCACCGCGCTTCGTGGATGGACGTGTGGAGGTGGGCGGTCTCCGCTCGGACGGACTCCACCGGGGGTTCGTCCTGCACGATGTGGCGGTCCGCGACACCGACGGGCGTCCCTTCGTCGAGGCCGACTCCCTGCGGGTGCGGTATCGGTTTGGAGATCTCCTGGCGGGCGCGATCGGTGTGGGACCGGTAGAGGTCTGGCGCCCCCGGGTGGTGCTGGAGACGCTTCACGGCCAGGATCGCTCCAATGTGGAGCGCATCTTCGTTCCGGAGCCGGGCCCCGAGCCGGATCCCATGGACGAGGATCTCCCGGAAGATCCGTCGGGGTTCGCGGTGTTCCTCCGGGACCTGACCATCCACGACGGTCTCTTCGTTCTTCGCCTCCCCTACGAGGGAGAGTCCGACACGCCTCCCGCAGGGGCCCTCGAGGAGATCGACGGGGTGGAGGGCCTCCATCTGCGGTTCGACTTCTCGGAGATCCAGGGGCGTTTCAGCCGGCTGGACCTTCTCCGGCCCGAAGTGGAGGGGGAGCGGATCGAGGTGGACCGTCTTTCCCTGGTGGGCCAGGTCATGGCCGAGCCCTTCGTGGTGGACGACGTCCGGGGCGTCATTGAGCGCTCGGGGCCGGCGTTGGCCATGGAGCTGGATCGGCTCTGGCTTCCGGGTACCGAACTCGCCGGCCGGATCCGTATGAGCTGGCTCGACCTCGACGCCGGGCTCGAACTGGATGTGGCCATGGACGCGCCGGTGCTACAGTTGGCCGATCTGCAGTGGCTGGAGCCGCGGATCCCGGAAGGAGAGGGAGCCCTGGCGCTGGAGGTCCGGGGACGTTTGCCTGAGTCCCGCTGGCGGATCCGGCAGGCCGACCTCCGGGTGGGGGATTCCAGGGTCCAGGGACAGGTGGGACTGGATCTGGGCGAGGAACTCCGCTTCGTGGATGTGGATCTCCAGGCCGACCCCTTCCACCTCACGCTCCTGGACCCGTGGCTTCCTGAGCCCCTTCCGGTTGAGGGTCGCCTGATGGGTCGAGTGACGGCGTCGGGACCCCTCCGGGCCCTTCGGGTGGGGGGGCAGGTGACCTGGGACGATCCGGTCCGGGAGATTCCCTCCTCCACGGTGGAGGCCCGCGGCCTCCTGGCGCTGGTGGAGCCGTTCGGGGTGGCGGATCTGGAACTCTCCGTCGACCCGCTCCGCTACGGTACCCTGGCCGCCTTCCTTCCGGATCTGCCGGTGAGGGGAGAGGGGAGTCTGACCCTCAGCGCGTCCGGGGACATGGCCGCCGGGTTCTCCCTGGCCGCCACAGGCACCCACCGCCCCGACGCCGAAGGCCCCACATCCACGGTGAGTGTGAGCGGGCAGGTGACGGAGCGCCCCGACGGGTGGGACCTCCTCCTGGACGCTCTCCTGGAGCCCCTCTCGCTGGACGGGGTGGCGTCGGCGCTGGCCATGGAGCTCCCACTCACGGGAGATGTATCGGGCCGGGTCGAGGTGACGGGCCTCCTGGAAGACCTGGGCGTGGAGCTGGATGTGGCGACGGCGGCGGGCCAGGTGGCGGCCCGGGGCCGGGTGAACGCCCTGGATCCGGCGGCGGGTGTGGAGGCCCGGGGAGAGCTCGGGGACTTCGCCCTCCACCTCCTGGTGCCCGACGCCCCCGACCCCACCATCGTCAACGGCAGCTTCGACGTGGTGGGAAGCGGCTTCACCCTGGATACGGTGGAGGGGAGCGCCACCCTCGAGTTGCGGGATCTCCTGGTGGGACCGGCAGAGGTGGAACGGGTCACAGCCCGTCTCGCTGCCAGGGACGGCATCCTCCTGGTGGACACCCTGTCTCTGGATTCACCCCTGGCCCGAATTGCCGGAACCGGTTCGCTGGGTCTTCGGGAGGGGGCCGGGGACGGCGAGGTGCGGGTCGTCTGGGAGGTGGAGTCCATGCGCAATCTCCGGCCTGTTCTCCTGGGCGAGGAGGTGGCCGCCGGGGACACCCTCACCGACATCGATCGCCTCGACCTGCAGTTCCAGGGCATCGATCCCGACACCCTCCCGCAGCCCACGCCCCTGGACGGTCGGGCCCAGGGTGAACTGCAGCTCCGGGGGAACGCCCGGGACTTCACGGGAGAGGGATCGATACGTCTCGGCGACGCGGTCTACGGCGATGTGGCGGTGGACGACATGGAGGGCGAGTTCACCGGTGCCTTCCGGGGTCGTGACGCCTGGTCCGTGGAGGGACGGCTGGACGCGGAATCGCTCCGCTTCGGGGAGTTGTCGTTCGAGTCCCTGGCCGTCACCGGAGCCTATGAGCCGGATCGGGGGCACGCCGAGGTGGATCTGCGTCGGTCGGACGATCAGGCCTACCGCTTCGCCGGCGACTTCCAGGTGGAGCCGGAGTCGGTGGTGGCCGATTTGGCGGAACTCCGCCTGGAGCTGGACGGCGCCCAGTGGAGTCTGGACCGGCCCGCCCGCCTCCGGGTGGGAGCCGGCGGGGGTGAGGTGGACCTTCTTCGCCTCACCCGGCCGGCTGTGGCCGGTGAGGAGGAGTTGGTGGATGGGGCCCGCATCGAGGCTCGGGGTCGGATTTCCCTGGATGGGGAATCGGACTTCCGCGTGGAGGTGGAAGGCGCCGATATCCAGCGTCTCTCCGGGATCCTGCAGGTGAGCGATCCACCCCGGGGATTCCTGGATCTGGCGTTGGACGTGGCGGGACCCTATGACGCGCCCACCATCGCTGGGCGTTTCGAACTCCGGGAATTCGAGAATGGGCTCACCTCCGTCTCGCGACTGGACGGCTCGCTGGACTACCGGGACCTGCTGGCAACGGCCGAATTGGTGGTGGAGGTGAATGGACGGCGACACCTCACGGCCCAGGGACGCGTTCCCATGGACCTGTCGTTCCGGACCGTGGACGACCGCTTCCCGGACCGGAGCCTGGAGATCGACCTGGATCTGGATGAGCTTCCCGCCGCCACGGCCCTGGCCTTCCTGGAAGTCCTGGAAGATGTGGATGGTGTGCTGGACGGACAGATCCGGGTTCGCGGAACGCCGGCGGATCTGCGCCCCTCGGGCCAGATCCGTCTCGCCTCCGGTGCCATGGCGCTCCCGGAGCTGGGCCTCCGCATCGGGGGGATCGCCGGTACCCTGGACATCCGGGAAGATCGCACCGTGGCGGTGGAGGCCGAGGCCCGGGCTCGCGGTACGGCCCGTGTGACCGGGACCATCTCCCTGGAAGATCCGGTGGATCCCGCCTTCGACCTCCGGATCCAGGCCTCCAACTTCCAGGCGGTGGACCGCCGGGATCTGAACGCCCGGGTCGGGGGCACCGTGACACTCCGGGGCCGCTACACCAGTCCCCAGGTGGGCGGCAATGTCCGCGTGGATCAGGGCAACATCTTCATCGAGGAGTTCGCCCGCACCGCCGAGGTGGTGGACCTGACCGATCCGGACTTCTTCAACGTGGTGGACACCATGCTGGTGGCCACCCGACCGGCGCTGGAGGCGGCGCAGAACCCCTTCCTGCAGAATCTCCGGGTCGATGTGGATCTGGTGCTGCAGCGGGACTTCTGGCTCCGGAGCCAGGAGATGAATGTGGAGATGGGAGGGGAGCTGGCCGTCACCTTCGACCGGGCCCAGCGGGAGATCGTCATGGCCGGCACCTTGGAGGCCATCCGGGGGGCCTATTCAGCCTTCGGACGGCAGTTCCAGGTGCGGGAGGGCGTGGTGGAGTTCGCCGGAACGCCCGGTGTGGATCCGGCGCTGAACATCGAGGCCGTCCATCGCCTCCGCCGCGAGGGAGGCGAACCCCTGGAGATCATCGCCAATCTCGGGGGGACCCTCATGAACCTCCGGGTCGAGCTCACCTCCGACTCCCAACCGCCCATCGCCGAGTCGGACCTCATCAGCTACCTGGTCTTCGGACGTCCGTCGTACGCCCTGGCCTCCGGCGAGAGTTCGCTCCTGGAGGGGGCGGCGGGGGTGGGGGTCAGCGCTGGGGTGGGGGTCATCGGAACCCAGCTCGGGCAGGTGGTGGCCCAGCAGCTCGGCATCGACTTCTTCACCATCACCCAGACCCGGGAAGCCGGGGGGCTCGAGCAGGCGGCGGGGTTCACCGGGGCCTTCGCCGGGACCCAGATCGAGGTGGGACAGTACGTGGCCGACAACCTCTTCCTGGCCCTTGTGCTCCGTCCCCTCACGGGCCTCGGCGCCCAGGCGCAGAACCAGTTCCCCGGCGCCCGGCTGGAGTGGCGCTTCACCGATCTCTGGACGCTGGAGGGGTTCGTGGAAGACCGGTTCGCTCGGGAGGCGGCCTCGGGATTCGGCCAGTTGGGTCTTCGCCTGGACAAGGTCCTGGGGTTCTCCATCTACCGGGAGTGGGGCTACTGACGCGGGGGCACCCGGCGACGATTGCGGTGTAACCGGAGAGAGCGAAGACAATCCGAACCATAGGGGATCCAGGGGAGGCCTGCGGGCCTCCTTTCCCATGTTCGGCAACTCCATTTGGACTGGAACCAACGAGAGGTGAACGCGCGATGAATCAGGCCAAGGTACTCTTCCTCATGACCGGGCTCATGGTCTTCATGGTCCTGGTGGGTGGGTTGATCGGGGGCGAGCAGATGGCCCTCGTCTTCTTCGGCATCGCCCTGGTGATGAATGTGGGGATGTACTGGTTCAGCGACCGCATGGTCCTGAAGATGTACAAGGCTCGGGTCGTCTCCCGGGAAGATGCCCCCGACCTCTACGAGATGGTGGATCGGCTCCGGCAGCAGGCGAACCTTCCCATGCCCACGGTGGCCATCGCTCCCCAGGAGCAGCCCAACGCCTTCGCCACCGGGCGGAACGCCAAAAACGGGGTGGTCTGCGTGACGGCCGGGCTCCTGCGCCTCATGAACCGCCAGGAGCTGGAGGGCGTCATTGCCCATGAACTCGCCCACATCAAGCACCGGCATATGCTGGTCTCCACCGTGGCCGCTGCCATGGCCGGCGCCATCGTCATGATCGCCCGCTGGGGTATCTTCTTCGGGGATCGGGATCGGAACATGGTGGTGGCCATCCTCCTCATGATCCTGGCGCCGCTGGCGGCCTTCATCGTGAAGGGGATGATCTCGCGGACCAACGAGTTCCAGGCCGATCGCACCGGCGCCGAGATCGCCGGATCGCCGGACGGCCTGGCCAATGCGCTGCGCCGGTTGGAGGGGTACGCCGAGCGGATTCCCATGGATGTGAATCAGGCCGGGGCCAGCCTGGCCATCGTGAACCCGCTCCGGGGCCGGGGGGCCATGGGCGCCATGTCCAAGCTTTTCTCGACCCACCCGCCCACCGAGGACCGGATCGCCGCCCTGAACGATCTGCGCGGGACCTTCTGATCCCATGAGCCATGCCGAGTCGCTCATCATCCGGGGGGCCAGGGAACACAATCTCCAGAACGTCTCCCTGGCCCTCCCCCGGGAGCGGCTCGTGGTCCTCACCGGGGTGTCCGGTTCCGGAAAGTCGTCGCTGGCCTTCGACACCATCTACGCCGAGGGCCAGCGGCGGTATGTGGAGTCGCTGTCGGCCTACGCCCGGCAGTTCCTGGGGCTCATGGAAAAGCCCGATGTGGACGCCATCGAAGGGCTGTCCCCGGCCATCTCCATCGAACAGAAGACCATCTCCCGGAATCCCCGCTCCACGGTGGGGACCGTCACCGAGATCCACGATTACCTCCGCCTCCTCTGGGCCCGAGCCGGGACCCCCCACTGCCCGGAGTGCGGCGATCCGGTGCGCCGCCAGTCCTCCACCGAGATCGTGGACGCCATCCTCACCCGGGAGGAGGGAACGCGGATCCAGATCCTCTCTCCCCTGGTCCGGGGCCGGAAGGGGGAGTTCCGGGAGCTCTTCGAACGGGCACGAAAGGATGGCTTCGTCCGGGTCCGGGTCGACGGGGAGATCCACGATCTGGCCCATCCGCCCAAGCTGAACCGGTACGAGAACCACCATGTCTCCATCGTGGTGGACCGGGTGGTGGTCCGGGAGAAGGATCGGGCGCGCATTGCCGACTCGGTGGAGACGGCCCTTCGACACGCCGACGGGGTGGTGGAAGTGCTGGAGGGGCAGGGGGCGGACGCCACTTCGACCTTCCACTCCGAGCACTACGCCTGCGCGGCGTGCGGCACGTCCCTGCCGGAGATGGAGCCCCGCCAGTTCTCCTTCAACTCGCCCTACGGCGCCTGTCCGGAGTGCGATGGTCTCGGGACCCGTCAGGAGGTGAGCGCCGAACTCCTCCTGGGTGATCCCGGCATCTCCATCGCCGAAGGCGTGATCCTCCCCTGGGGTGAGCCGTCCGGGCAGCTCAAGGCCTCCATCCTTCCGGGCCTCACCGAGGCCTACGAGTTCGGTGTCCGGACGCCGTGGGCCAAGCTCTCTGAAGAGGTACGGAAGGCCATCCTCTTCGGGTCGGGACGGATGAAGATCCGCTTCCCCTACCGGCGTAAGGGGAAGGACCGGAGCTATACCGAGGTGTGGGAAGGGGTGGTGGCCCGCATCTCGCGGCGCTACCAGGAGACCTCGTCGGACGCCGTTCGGGAGCAGCTCACCCGGTTCATGTCGGAGCACGAGTGTTCCGCCTGTGGGGGTGCCCGCCTCCGGTCGGAGTCGCTGGCGGTGACCGTCGGCGGGCGCTCCATCGGAGAGGTGGGTGCCCTCTCCATCGGCGAAGCGCTGGCCTTCTTCCGGGAGCTGACCCGCGACACCCACCTCCCCACCCGCATCGCCGGGCCTATCCTCAAGGAAGTCCTGGACCGCCTGGGATTCCTCACCGACGTGGGGCTGGGCTACCTGACCCTGGGGCGCTCGGCCCAGACCCTCTCCGGCGGGGAAGGGCAGCGGATCCGCCTGGCCACCCAGATCGGGAGCCGGCTGGTGGGCGTCCTCTATGTCCTGGATGAGCCGTCCATCGGGCTGCACCAGCGGGACAACGATCGGCTCCTGGCCACCCTGAAGGCGCTTCGGGACCTGGGGAACAGCGTGCTGGTGGTGGAGCACGACGAGGACACCATCCGGGCGGCCGACCACATCGTGGATCTGGGTCCGGGAGCGGGCCGACACGGGGGACGGGTGGTGGCCGAGGGGACCCTGGCCGAGGTGGAAGCCAGTCGCGAGTCCCTCACCGGCGCCTACCTCCGCGGTGAGCGGTCCATCCGGATCCCCGAGGTTCGGCGAACGGGTACCGAGGGGCGGGCGCTGGTGGTGCGGGGAGCCCGGGGCCACAACCTCCGCAGGGTGGACGCAGCCATCCCCCTGGGGACCTTCACCTGCGTCACCGGGGTCTCCGGGTCCGGCAAGTCGACCCTGGTGAACGAGACCCTCTTCCGGGCGCTCTCCCGTCACTTCCACGGCTCGCGGGACCTGCCCCTCCCCCACGACGGGATCGACGGGCTGGATCAGGTGGACAAGGTCATCGAGGTGGACCAGTCGCCCATCGGACGGACCCCTCGATCGAATCCGGCCACCTACAGCGGCGTCTTCACCCCCATCCGAAAGCTCTTCGCTGAGCTGCCCGAGTCCCAGATGCGAGGCTATGACCAGGGCCGCTTCTCCTTCAATGTGAAGGGAGGGCGGTGCGAGGCCTGCAGCGGCGACGGGCTGGTGAAGATCGAGATGCACTTCCTCCCCGACGTCTATGTGCCCTGCGACGTCTGCCGGGGCCGACGCTACAACCGGGAAACGCTGGATGTCCATTACCGGGGCCGGAACATCGCCGACGTCCTGGAGATGACCGTGGACGACGCGCTGGAATTCTTCGACCCGGTGCCCCGGATCCGGAGCCGCCTCAAGACCCTCTCCGATGTGGGGCTGGGCTACCTGCAGCTGGGGCAGTCCGCCACCACCCTCTCCGGGGGGGAGGCGCAGCGGGTCAAGCTGGCCACCGAGCTGGCCAAGAAGGCCACCGGCGACACCCTCTACATCCTGGACGAGCCCACCACCGGTCTCCACTTCGAGGACGTCCGGGCACTCCTGAACGTGCTGCATCGCCTGGTGGACAAGGGGAACACGGTGGTGGTCATCGAGCACAATCTGGAGGTGGTGAAGACCGCCGATTGGGTCCTGGACCTGGGTCCGGAGGGAGGCGGTGGCGGGGGACGGATCGTGGCGGAGGGAACGCCGGAGGAGGTGGCCCGCCACCCGGACTCCCTCACCGGGCGCTATCTTGCTCCCCTGCTGGGAGACGCGGTGGCGGTGGCCGTCTGACGGATCGGGGGTGCGGCACGGTGGCGCCGGACGCACCACTGTGTAATCATTGTGGGTCGGGTCCCCGAGCGCTTCGGCCGCTGGGATCCCGCATTGAATCTTCCCCCGCATGAGGCTCGTAGAGGGGAAGGACGGCGGAGCCGGTTCGCCGAATCGACCGTGGTGTCGATCCTGATACGGGACCGTTCCAGGTCCCCCAAGCCCCCAGGGAGGTCTGATGCTGACGCGCGAAGATCTGGAAAGCTTCCTGATCCGCATGGATCTGGAATATGAGGAGATTGCCGAGGGGATGTACCTGGTGCGGAGCCGGGAAGAGAAGCTTCCCATCGTGGTGCATCATTCCCCTCCCCTCCTCATCCTCCGGCTCAAGGTGATGGATCTCCCGGAGGGCGGCGGATCCCACGAGGCCCTCTTCCGAACGCTCCTGGAGCTCAACGCCACCGATGTGGTGCACGGCGCCTACGGCCTGGAGGAGGGAGAATTGGTCCTGGGGCTCAGCATGCAGCTCGAAGGGCTCGACTACACCGAATTCCAGGCGTCGCTGGAGAGCCTCCACATGGCGGCCTCCGAGCATATGGCGCAGATCAAGTCCCTGGTTTCTTCCGCCCCTGTGGGAGGCTGAACCCATGAGCATCTTCCATAAGATCTCCACCCTCTTCCGGTCCAACATCAACGACCTCATCGCCCGGGCCGAAAACCCGGAGAAGATGTTGAACCAGATCATCCTGGACATGCGCGACCAGCTCTCCAAGGCGAAGCGGGAGGTGGCCGCCGCCATCGCCGACGAGCGGAAGCTCCGGGCCCAGGTCGAGGATGAGGCCAAGCAGGCCCGGGACTGGGAGCGGCGCGCCATGCTGGCGGTGCAGGAGGGGCGGGATGACCTGGCGAAGCAGGCCCTCCTGCGGCAGCAGGAGCACGCCGAGCGGGCCCAGTCGCTGGAGGCCACCTGGTCGGCCCAGTCCCAGGAGACCGAGAAGCTCAAGGCCTCCCTGCGCCAGCTCAACGACAAGATCGAAGAGGCGAAGCGCAAGCGGAATCTCCTCATCGCCAAGCAGAAGCGTGCCCAGGCGCAGAAGCGCATCCACCAGACCATGTCCGGGCTTTCGGACACCTCCGCCTTCGAGGCCTTCAACCGCATGGCCGAGCGGATCGAGGAGTCGGAGCGTCGGAGTCTCGCCGCCGCCGAGGTGTCTGAAGCCCTGAGCGGTGACACATTGGAAGATGAGTTCGCCCAGTTGGAAGCGGGAGGCGCCGGCAACGACATGGATCGCCGGCTGCAGGCCTTGAAGCAGCAGATGGGGCTCATCGCGCCGTCGTCGGAGGAGCGTCCCCAGCTCTCGGCCGGCGAGGTCCAGGACGGCGAGGTGGAGGAGGAAGAAGGGGAGGGGGCCGACGCCGCGGCCAATAGCCATGACGCCTCGGCGGCGCAGGCGTCTTCCGGGAAGGGGACCAACGCCGAGATCCGGGAGGCGGAGATCCGGGAGGCGGAGCTGCTGGAAGAGTTCGACCGGCTCGAGCGGAGGGACGCCCGGTGACGGACATCGTCTACCTGAACGGGGAGTTCATGCCCCGGGCCGAGGCCCGGATCTCTCCCGACGACCGGGGCTTCCTCTTCGGCGACGCCCTCTACGAGGTGACGCCGGCGTACGGAGGCCGATTCCTGGCCCTGGACCGGCACCTGGAACGGCTCCGGCGCGGATGCGCCACCGTGCGGATGGCCTTCCCCGAGGGGATCGGGCGCCTCCACCAGGAGCTCCTGGAGCGCAACGAGTTGCAGGAGGCCGAGATGGCCACCGTGTACCTGCAGCTCTCCCGGGGTACCGCGCCCCGGACCCACGCCTTCCCCGATCCTCCGGTGCCACCCACCCTCTACGCCTGGGCCAAGCCCTTCCAGCGCCTCGCTCCGGAGGTGTGGGAGCAGGGGTTCGGAGCGGTGACGGTGCCGGACCAGCGGTGGGGGCGCGCCGATCTGAAGACGGTTCAGCTCCTCCCCATGGTCATGGCGCAGCAGGCCGCCCGGGACGCCGGCGAGGCTGATGCCCTCCTGGTCCGGGATGGCCTGGCCCTGGAGGGCTCCCACAACAACGTCTTCTTCGTCTTCGGCGACCTCCTGGTCACCCACCCGGCGTCGAACCAGATCCTGCCCGGGATCACCCGGGCGCTGGTGTTGGAGCTGGCTCGGGAGGAAGGGATCCCGGTGGAGGAGCGTCCCACGGCCATCGGCGATCTTCAGTGCGTCTCGGAGGTCTTCTATACCGGGACCACCACGGAAGTGCGCCCCACCGTGCGCATCGATGGCCGACCCGTGGGCGACGGGAAGGTGGGCCCGGTGACCCGCCGGCTCCACGAGGCCTTCCGCGCCATGGTGGCCCGGGAATGCGGGGCTGCCCTGGTCTGAGAAGGGCGCGCGCGTGATCCTCAGTACAGGAGCGCCGCCGACCGTAGGGAGAGGAACCCGGCCAGTTCGGCGTCCCAGCCGGCGGTGAGGTCGCGTTCGTCCTTTCCTTCCTCCACGCCCAGCCGCAGGGCGTCGGTGCCGGCCAGCCGGTCGAAGTGGGAGCTGCGCCACGTCCACCGGTCCCCGGACAGGGCCCGGGCCTCCACCACCAGGGCGACGCCGGTCCGGGCCGGGTCGTAGCGCGCCGGGTCCGTCACTTCCAGGCGGACGCCTCCCACCTCTTCATCGGCGAACTTGCCGTCTCCCGGATTCCGGGGCGTGAACCGCACCGGGTGGAAGGTGACGCCGGCGAGCCCCCGGGCCGTCATCCGACGGGCCAACTCCTCACCGTCGATCCACGGGGCCCCCACCTGCTGGAAGGCCCGCGGCGTCCCTCGGCCCACCGAGAGGTTCGTCCCCTCGAAGAGGCAGGTGCCCGGGTAGTGGAGAGCGCTCTCCAGATCCGGCATGTTGGGCGAGGGAGCCAGCCAGGGGAGACCGGTGTCGGGGAAGAGCTGGTCCCGGGTCCAACCGTCCAGGGGAGCGATGTGGAGCTCCACCGCCACCTCGAAGGCGTCCCGGTAGAGTCGGGCCAGTTCGGCGGGGGTCATCCCGTGGCGCTTGGGGATGGGGTAGAGTCCCACGAATGAGGCGAAGGCGGGGTCCAGCACATTGCCCTGCACCAGCGCACCCCCCACGGGATTGGGTCGGTCCAGGACCACAAAGGGGATCCCGGCCTCGCCGGCCGCCTCCATGGCGAGTCCCATGGTGTAGATGTACGTGTAGTAGCGGGTCCCGATGTCCTGGATGTCGAAGAGGAGGACCTCGACCCCCTCCAGCATCTGCGGGGTGGGCTTCCGGGTCTCGCCGTAGAGGGAGTGGACCGGGAGTCCGGTGGCGTCGTCCACCGAATGATCCACCAACTCTCCCGCCTCCGCCGTTCCCCGGATGCCGTGCTCGGGCGAGAAGAGGGCCACCAGCTCCACCTCCAGGTGCTGATGGAGACGGTCGATGGAGGAGGTGCCATGGGCGTCGATGCCCGTGTGGTTCGTCACCAGTCCGGCGCGGCGCCCGGCCACCAGGTGGAGGGAGTCGGTGAGCACCACCTCGATTCCGGGGCGAAGCTGCTGCGTCCCTTCCAGCGACTCGGCTCCCGGCGCCTCAGGGGCGCAGGCCACGGGGACGGTGAGCACCGCGGCGGCGGCCAGGACCAACGTCCGCCATGGGTGCCGGAAACGGGAGGGGCAGGATTGTGGCGGCATGGGACACTCCCTAGCTTGGCTTCGGAACCGGAGGGCACTGACCGAAGGTCATTGCGTCGGCCTTTCCGGGTCAACCGTCCGTCTTCCTCCCCTTGCTGCCCGGCCTTCCTGTGCGTGCCATCATCCTGTCGGTTCCGCTCCTTCTGGTGCCTCTCCTCTTCCTGGCTCGCCCCACGGTGGCGGTTTCGGAGGCGGATGTGGCGCCGGCGCCGTCCATCCTGGCTTCAGACCCGGATTCCTGGGTGGAGCGGACGCTGGCCGACCTGACCCTGCGCCAGAAGGTGGGGCAGATGATCATGCCCTGGATCATGGGCGACTTCTCGCCTGAGGGTTCGGCGTCGCTGGAGCGGATCCACCGCCTCATCGACCGGGACGAGATCGGGGGCGTCATCATCTCGGTGGGAACCCCGCTGGATGTAGCCACCAAGCTCAATACCCTGCAGCGCCGCTCCCGCCTCCCCCTCCTGGTGGCGGCGGACCTGGAGACGGGTGCCGGATTCCGCATGCGGGGCGCCGTGCACCTCCCCGGCCTCCACGATCTCGGGGGCGCCACCAACTTTCCCGCCCTCATGGCGGTGGGCGCCGCCGACGACCCCTTCCTGGCCTACGAGATGGGGCGGATCACCGCGCTGGAGGCCCGGGCTGTGGGGATCCACGTCCCCTTCGCGCCGGTGTTGGATGTGAACTCCAATCCCGACAACCCCATCATCAACACCCGCTCCTTCGGCGAGGACCCGGACCGGGTGGGCGATCTGGGCGTCTGCTTCATCCGGGGGATGCAGGAGCACGGCGCCATCGCCACCGGGAAGCACTTTCCCGGACACGGCGACACGGAGACCGACTCGCACCTGGCTCTCCCGGTGATCCGTACCGACCGGGCCCGCCTCGAGGCGGTGGAACTCCCCCCCTTCCGACGCGCCGTGGAGGCGGGGATGGGTGCCCTCATGACGGCCCATATCGCCATTCCCGAGCTCACCGGGGAGCCTTCCCTTCCGGCTACCCTCTCGCCCCGGGTCCTCACCGGTCTGCTCCGCGACACGTGGGGGTTCGGCGGGCTGGTCTTCACCGATGCCATGGACATGAACGCCATCGACCGCCTCTTCGGTCGCGGCGAGGCCTCGGTACGGGCGGTGGAGGCCGGGGCCGACGTCCTTCTCATGCCCCCGAATCCGGACGAGGCCATTCGTGCCGTTACGGAGGCCGTCCTGTCGGGCCGGATCCCCGAGTCCCGCATCGACGCCTCGGTGCGGCGGATCCTCTCCGCCAAGGCCGCCATGGGGCTCCATGAGGAGAGAGCGGTGGATCTGGAGGCGGTCCACCGGACGGTGGGGATCCCCGATCATACCCGGGTGGCCCGGGAGATTGCGGACCGCTCCCTCACCCTTCTCCGCAACGAGGGGGGCGTCCTCCCCCTTCGCGGCACCGGCAGTGCCCGGGTCCTGTCGGTCACCTATCGCCGGGCCAACGACCTCCTGGGCGGCCGCACCTTCGACGCCCGACTGCGGCGGACCTATTCCCGCCTGGAGACCCGTGCCGTGGGCCGCGACACCGACGCCGAGGCCTACGACCGGCTCCTGGCCGACGCCCGGGGGCGGGATCTGGTGGTGGTATCGCTTCATGTGGTGGCGGTTTCCTACGCCGGGAGTGTGGCGGTCCCCGACGAATTCGTGGATTTCGTGCAGGCGCTGGTCCGGGAGGGGATTCCCCACGTGGTGGTCTCGTTCGGAAATCCCTACCTCTTGCGGGAGTTTCCCGACGTTCGGGCCTACCTCCTGGCGTGGAGCGGCTCGGAGTGGAGTCAGGCCGCGGCGGCGGAGGCGCTCTTCGGGGAGATCCCCATCCAGGGGCGCACTCCCACCCGGATCCCTCCCCACGCCGGCATCGGCGACGGGATCCCCCTGGGAGCGCCGGTGACGGCGCGTGGGTCCGCCGCCGCCTCTTCCCTGAGCCTGGATGGAGGAAGCGCATGTCGCTGAGCGTGGGCAGGACCGCGACTCGCCCCCGGACGTCGCCTCGCCCCCGGCGCGCGACTCGACCGTGGACGCCGCCGTGGGCCCTGGGAGCGCTCCTGGCCGCAGCGCTCCTCCCGGGCTGCGGGGCGGCGGATCCAGGCCTTCCTTCACCGACGCCATCAGGCCCTGCCGCCACACCGGTGCTCCTGCCGGCCCCCGATGCCGAGGGGACCCGCTGGGTCGACGAGACGCTGGCGTCCCTCACCCTCAGGGAGGCGGTGGGCCAGCTCATCTTCCCCTGGATCAGTGGAGCGTACGCCGCCGACGACGATCCGGAGCTCCTGGAGGTCCTGGGGTGGGTCCAGGAGGAAGCCATCGGCGGCGTCGTCATCTCCATCGGCACACCCCTGGCCTACGCCACCCGCCTGAACACTCTCCAGGCCCGGGCTTCCGTCCCCCTCCTGGTGACCTCGGACTTCGAGCAGGGGGGACCGGGGATGCGCATCGCCCACACCTACGCCCTCCCCACCCTCCTGCCCCAGGGCGGAGGGACCAGCTTTCCGCCTACCATGGGGTTCGGCGCGGTGGGCGATGCGGGGCTGGTGGAGCGCTTCGGCGAGGCCACCGCCCGGGAGGCCCGGGCAGTGGGGGTGCATGTGATCTTCTCGCCGGTGATGGATGTGAATTCCAATCCCGAGAACCCCATCATCAACACCCGGGCCTTCGGGGAGGACCCGGACGACGTGGGGCGGTTGGGTGCGGCCTTCATCCGTGGGGCGCGGCGGGGCGGCGCCATGACCACGGCGAAACACTTCCCCGGCCACGGTGACACCCGGGTGGATTCGCACCTCACCCTCCCGGAGATCGACGCGGACCGGGCCCGCCTGGACCGGGTGGAGTTTCCCCCCTTCCGGGCTGCCGTGGACGAAGGGGTCGACGGCGTCATGACGGCCCATGTGGCGGTGCCCGGCGTCCTGGGCCCCGACGCTCCCCCGGCCACCCTGTCGCCGGAGTTCATGACGGGGATCCTCCGGGGCGAGATGGCCTTCGACGGGCTGCTCTACACCGACGCCCTGCGCATGGGCGCCATCACCGAGCGCTACGGTGCCGGCGAGGCTGCGGTGCTGGCCTTCGAGGCCGGCGCCGACGTCATCGTCATTCCCGCCAGCGTTCCGGGAGCCGTCGAGGCGCTGGTTGAGGCGGTGGAGGAAGGGCGGATCTCCCGCGCCCGCATCGATGCCTCGGTGCGTCGGATCCTCGAGGCCAAGGCTCGGGTGGGGCTCCATACGGACCGGTTCGTGCCCATGGCGGGGGTAACGCGCACGGTGGGGAGCCGGCCCCACGGCGAGCTGGCCGAGGAGGCGGCGGGGCGGTCCATGACGCTGGTCCGGGACCGGGACCTCCTCCTCCCCCCGGATCCCACGGAGCTGCGCCGGGTGGTGTCCGTGACCTGGGCCGGCGCCGAGGATCTGACGGCGGGCCGGGAGTTCGACGCCGTCCTCGGGGCCCTGTTCCCTGGAGCGGTGACCTCGGTGCGCACAGGGCCCACCACCGACGCCGGTGGGTGGGCCGAGGCGCTGGACCGGACACAGGGAGCGGACCGGGTCATCCTGGGAATCCATCTGCCGCCAAGGGCCGGCGCCGGATCGGTGGCGCTCCCGGAGGCCCTTCGGGAGTTCGTGGCCCGTCTGGAGGGGAGCGTTCCCCTGGTGGTGATCTCCTTCGGGAACCCCTACCTCCTCTCGGCCCTCCCGGAGGTGGGTACGTACCTGGTGGCGTGGGGCGAACGGGAGGTAAGCCAGAGGGCGGCGGCCCGGGCGGTGGCGGGGGCGGCGCCCATTGCAGGGAGACTCCCCATCTCCCTTCCGCCGGAGCACCCCCGCGGCGACGGGATCGAGCGGGCGGCCGACCCGGTCATGGCGGAGCGCGTGGAACGTCGCGGCGACGCCCTGGACGAGGCGGGGCTACTCCGCCACGACGACGACACCCGTCCTGAGCCCGATACCCTGCCCGGTGGAGAGCCCCGGATATCGCCGCCGCCGCCCCCTGCCGCCGGCCCTCCGGTCCCCTTCGGATGGCTCGATCTGGCCGTATCTCCTCTGGAGTCGGACCCCCGGGCGTCGGGCGTGGACCCGGCGGCGCTGGCCGAGCTGGACGCCCTCATCCACCGGGCCATCGCCGATTCGGTGGCGCCGGGGGTGGCGCTGGCCGTGGGGCGCCGGGGCCGCCTGGTGCGCCTCCGGGGGTACGGGACGCTGGACTGGGCACCGGGGAGCGCGCCGGTCACCCCACACAGCCTCTTCGACCTGGCCTCCCTCACCAAGACCGTGGGCACCACCACCGCCGTGGCCCTCCTGGCGCAGGAGGGGGCGCTGGACCTGGATGATCCGGTGGTGCGTTACCTCCCGGAGTTCGCCCGCACCGACCCCCGCAAGGCGGAGGTGACCCTTCGCGATCTCCTCCTCCACCGGAGCGGGTTTCCGCCCTTCCGCCGCTTCTTCGTGGAGATGGACGGCGAGGAAGTGGTGCGGGAAGCGGTCTTCGATCTGACACTGGATGCCGATCCCGGTGCCGCCACCGTCTACTCGGACATTGGATTCAAGACGCTGGCGTGGGTGGTGGAGGCGGTGTCGGGGCAGCGGCTGGACCGGTTCCTGGAGGCCCGGGTCTTCGGGCCCCTGGGGATGACCGACACCCTGTTCAACCCGCCGTTGGGGCTCCACCCCCGGACGGCGCCCACCGAGGTGGACCGGGAGCGACGTATGCGCCACATCCTGGGTGAGGTGCATGACGAGAACGCGGGAATCCTGGGCGGAGTGGCCGGACACGCCGGACTCTTCTCTACCGCTGCGGACCTGGCGGTCTTCGTGGATCTGCTGGCTCGGGGCGGCGCGGTGGGGAGCTGCGGTCACGTCCCCTTCTCCGGTGATCCCTGCACCCGGGCCCGGACCCTGGGAGTGGAGCTGCTGGGCCACGAACTCCTTGCGGCCATGGGCGAGCGGGCATCGGACCAGTCGTCGCGGAGTCTGGGGTGGGATACCCCGTCGGGGCGTTCCTCCGCCGGCGATTTCTTCAGCGCCCGATCCTTCGGACACACCGGGTTCACCGGCACGTCCATCTGGATCGACCCGGAGCAGGAGGTCTGGGTGGTGCTCCTGACCAATCGGGTGAACCCCACCCGGGAGAACACCCGACACATCCCCTTCCGGAGGGCGGTGCACGACGCGGTGGCCGGTGCCATCACCGACCGGGAGTTGGTGCCCAGGTGTCCCGGTGGGGAGCCCTGTTGATGGGAAATGCGGAGCCGTCAGTCCGAACCCAGTATGCGGTGGATGAGGGCATCCAGTTCCTGTAGGTCGAAGGGCTTCCGGATCACCTCCACGCCCCATTCCTTCACGATTCGGTCCACTGTGGGACTTGTCACATCGCCGGTCATGGCGGCCAGATGACGGACGGCGTCGGGGTGATCTTCGGCAATTCGGCGAAGCAGCTCTTCGCCGTCCATCCCTGGCATCCGCAGATCCGATAGAACCAGGTCGAAGGGGCCGTCGGCCTCACGGATCCGGCGCAGCGCCTCCGCGCCGTCGGCGGCCACCACCACCAGGTGGCCTTGCCGCTCCAGGTGTGTCCGCAGGAGTTGACGGATCCCCGGCTCGTCGTCCACCGCCAGGATCCGCGTACGGCCACTGTCCCCTTCGCCCTCAGGTCCGGCGGCAGGCGTCTCTCGAGAAGACTCCTGTGATGGCTCACCCGACGCCGACTCCCGGGGTGCCCCCTCAACGGATGGTGCCCCTTCCGCCGACGGGGCTTCGGGCCTCTTCATGCCGTTTCTCCCCTTGCCGGGGTCTCGGCGGTCCATCAGGGGGAGCCGAACGACAAATCGGGTCCCGCGACCGGCGCCACTGTCCAGCTGAATCGACCCCGCATGGTCCGCTACGATGCTGTGGCACAGGCTG
This sequence comes from Gemmatimonadales bacterium, assembly GCA_007695195.1. Lineage (GTDB taxonomy): Bacteria > Gemmatimonadota > Gemmatimonadetes > Longimicrobiales > Gaopeijiaceae > PWLA01. Next base: position 25,899 of record REEG01000161.1, read on the forward strand.
AGCCCCAGTCCCACCCCGGCCTCCGCGCCCTTGGTGGTCCAGAACGGGTCGAAGATGCGCTCCTGGTGCTCCGCCGGAATACCGGGTCCGTTGTCGTGCACTTCCAGCATGGCGTGGGAGCCGTTCCGGCGGGTCCGCACCTCGATGCGTCGGCCCATGGGCATCTCCTGGACGGCCTGCTCCGCATTCACCAGAAGATTCAGGATGACCTGGACGAGCCGCCCCTGGTCGCCTCGGATTCTCGGGAGGTCCGGGGCGAAGCGGGAATCGACCCGGGTACTCTGAGTCTCCAGGGCGTAGCGTCGGACCCGAAGGGCGTGCGTCGCCACCTCGTTCAGGTCCACTTCTCCGTGATCGGCGTCTTCATCCTGGCTCTTTCGAGCCAGTTGCCGGAGATCGGTGACGATGCGGGACGTGCGCCGGGCTTCCCTCACCACCGTCTCCAGCATGGGACGATGGTGCGCCAGGGCCGGATCATCCCGGAGGAGCTGGGTCATCCCCACAATGGCGGTGAGGGGATTGTTCAGTTCGTGGGCGACGCCGCTGGTGAGGGTCCCCAGGCTCGCAAGCCGCTGGGTCCGGCGAACATGTTCATCCCGTCGTCGCTCGTCGGTGATGTCACGGGAGATTCCGTGCACACCCACGATGGTGCTCCCTTCCCGCATGGCGGTGGCCGCCACCAGCACCAGGCGGCGTTCCCGCGGCGGACGGACGATCCTGAACTCACCCTCCAGCGATCCGGCGTGGCCGGACATGACGCGTCCCAGGACATCCCGGGCCCGACCCTGATCTTCGGGAGCCAGAAGGTCCTCGAAATGCAGACCCACGATCTCGTCGCTGGACCTACGGACCAGGGCTTCCACGGCGGGATTCACCTCCGCGAAGCGACCCTCCCCGTCCAGGATCCAGACGGCGTACGGCGAGCTTTCGATGAGCCCACGGTAGCGACGTTCCCGCTCCCGCAAGGTGTTCCCGGCCAACTGTCGGGAGATGGCGGCGCCCAGCGCAGCCGAGACCCCCAGGAGCGCATGCCGCTCGGCGTCGGACCAGATCCGTTCGGTCCGGCAGTCTTCCAGCCCCAGAAACCCCCACCAGCATCCGTCGACGCCGACGGGCACCGCCAGGAGCGAACGGACGTTCCGGCGGTTCAGGATGCGTCGCTCGCTCTCGGGAAACCGGTGGACGGGTCCCTCCACCACCTCCCCGGCCTCCATGAGGGTGGCCCATCGGGCGAAGCCCACTCCCACCACGGGGATCCGGTCCATCCGTCGGGAGCGTCGACGCGGCCGTACCCCCTCCGCCGTCCACTCGCAGGCGGGCGTCGACACCACGGTGCCATCGGCGTCCTGACCGTTCCGGAAGAGGTAGGCGCGACTGGCATCGGCGCCCTTCCCCAGAGTCTCCATGATGTGGGAGGCGCACCGTTCCCAGCGGGAGGTCCAGGCCAGACGCCGGGTGCAGGTTCCCACAGCGGCCAGGAGGTCCTCGGCCCGGGTCAGGCGGGACCGGAGTTCACAAAGAGTCGGGTCCATGGCGATTCAAGGCGGGTTGCGGGAGGAAGGGCTACCGGACCATGGCCGCTGCGGGCCGACCGGAGTCGGTCCATCCACAGCCTTTCCTTCCAAGTTTCGGACGCCTAACCTCACCTCCTGAGAGTCACGCCGATCCCGCTGCCTCCACCGTTCCCCTAAACCGGAGTTGTCGGTCATGTCCGGAGTCCGTCGTTTCACCCCCGGTACGGGTCCCTTCGCCCTTGCCACCCATTCCCGGCAGACCATGGATTGCCCCGAGGGATGACGGACTTCACCGGGCTCGACATCGGGGTCCTCCTCCTCTACCTCCTGGGCGTCACCGCCTGGGGGGCGTGGCTGGGGCGACACGCCAAGGGGGGCACGGGCTACTTCCTGGGGAACCGGGACCTGCCCTGGTGGGCGGTCTGCCTCTCGGTGGTGGCCACCGAGACCAGCACCCTCACCTTCCTCTCCATTCCTGGGGTGGCGTATCTGGGGACGCTGGGCTTCCTGCAGCTCACCCTGGGCTATCTGGCCGGTCGGATCGTGGTGTCGGCGATCCTCCTCCCGGCCTACTACCGCGGCGAGATCGCCACCGCCTACACCCTCCTGGAGACCCGCTTCGGGGTGGGCGCCCGGCGCTTCACCTCCGGGATCTTCATGGGCACCCGGCTCCTGGCGGACTCGGTGCGGCTCTTCGCCACCGCCATTCCCCTGGCCCTCATCACCGGCTGGCCCTACTCCCTCTCCATCATCATCATCGGGGTCCTGACCCTGGTCTACACCTATTTCGGGGGGATCCGGGCGGTGGTGTGGGTCGATGCCCTTCAGATGGCCCTCTATCTGGTGGGCGCCCTCTTCGCCCTCTGGATCCTCCAGACCGTGATCCCCGGCGGATGGGGCACGGCGCTGGAGGGGGCCGCCGCCGCCGGGAAGCTCCAGGTCTTCGACTTCTCGGCCAATCCGGCCATTCCGTACACCATCTGGGCCGGCCTCCTGGGGGGAGGGCTCCTGTCCATGGCCTCCCACGGCACCGATCAGCTCATCGTGCAGCGCCTCCTCACCTGCCGGAACCTCTCCGACTCGCGGAAGGCGCTGGTGGGAAGCGGCGTGCTGGTCATCGTCCAGTTCGCCCTCTTCCTCTTCGTGGGGATCGGCCTCTGGGCCTTCTACGAGGGCCGCGCCTTCGACGTCCCCGACGCCATCTTCGCCACCTTCATCATCCAGGAGCTGCCGTCGGGGATCCGGGGCCTCCTCATCGCCGGGGTCTTCGCCGCCGCCATGTCGTCGCTCTCCTCGTCCATCAACTCCCTGGCCTCGGCCTCGGCCTACGATTTCTGGGCCCCCCTGGCCGACGCGACGGGCGACGAATTCCGCACCTTCCGGGCCGGACGCGTCTTCACCCTCATCTGGGCCATCCTCCTCATCGGCGTCGCCATCCTCTACATCCCCATGAGCGAGGGCGCCACCGCCGTGGAGGTGGCCCTCACCATCGCCTCCCTGGTCTACGGTGGACTTCTGGGCGCCTTCCTCCTGGCGCTGAGGGAGCGGCGTCCGGGCCAGGGCGCCCTGGTGGTGGCCATGGCCGCCAGCATCGTCGTGGTCACCGGCATCTGGATCTTCGCACCCCACCTGGTGGGGTGGCCGTGGTTCGTTCCCATTGGCACCCTGGTGACCTTCGGCCTGGGCACCGCCCTCACCCGCAAGGCGGCAGCATGAGTGATTCGGAGAAGGGAGGCACGCCCCGCCACCGGCTTCGGGTGGTGGGCGGGGACGGCGGCGGCACCCGTCTTCGCCTGGCGCTGGCCGACGGCGCGGGACGGGTCCTGGCCCGTCGGACCGGACCGCCGGGGTTGGTGGAGCCGGGGCGAGAGGGTGCGGCCGCCGCCCGTGTGGCCGCCGAACTCACCGCCCTGGCCGCGGAAACCGGCGCCCCGCTGCCGGTGGACGCCCTCTGTGTGGGGCTGGCCGGGGTGGGGCGCCCCGAACGGGCGCGACGGGTCCAGGAGGCGCTGGTAGCGGCCCGGGTGGCGCACCGGGTCCAGGTGGTCACCGACGCCGCCGTGGCCCTCCGGGACGCCTTCGGCGCCGGCCCCGGGATCCTCCTCATCGCCGGCACCGGCTCCGTGGCGCTGGCCCGGGACGTTCATGGCGGCGTGCGCCGGACCGGGGGGTGGGGCGCCCTCCTGGGCGACGAGGGGAGCGGCTACGGACTGGGGCTGGGGGGCCTTCGGGCCGCTCTCCGCGGGTGGGAGGGACGGGGACCGGGCACATCCCTGTCGGCTGAGTTGGTGCGAGCGCTGGGGGTCACCACCCCCGCCGACTTCCTCCCGTGGACGGAAGGGGCGGGGAAGGGGGAGGTGGCGGCGCTGGCGCCCCTGGTCATCCGATCGGCCCAGGAGGGAGACCGGGTGGCCCGGGAGCTGGTTGAGGCGGCGCTGGCGGCTCTGGTGGCGCACGTGGAGGCGCTGAGCCGTCCTCCGGCTTCCGGCGACCCCCTGCAGGGGGCCGTCCAGGGATCCGCCGGGCCCAATGGGGAGCTGCGACTCCCCATCGCCCTGGCCGGTGGACTTCTGTCACCAGGCGGACCGCTCCGGGACGCGATCCTGGCGCTTCTCACCACCCGGGGATTCCCGGTTCGGGAAGGGCCGGTGGACGCGGCTCGGGGAGGTGTGGAGTTGGCGCTGGCGAGCTTGTCAAACTGACAGCCCGTGGTTCGAAGTGACAGTGGGTGAGACGTCCAACTCCTTGTGGGCAGACGGATTGGCAGGATTCGGGTGGGTGGAGTCAGGCATGGGCCATGCACGTAGAACGGGCACGAAGCGAAGCCGCGGAACCAGCGGGCAACGCCGCCCCGGCCGCGGCCCGAATCACAACCCATATCGCCCGGCCCGGCCGCTCTGGCCGGAGCGGCGAGCCATCCGATGACACAGGAGGAACCCACCATGGCCATCATGCGCTATCGCACCCGGAGTTGGCCCTCTCCCTGGCAGGAGCTGGAAGACATGTCGAATCGCCTGAGCCGAGCCTTCGGCGAATCGTCTCCCCTGGCCCGGGACGGACACGACTGGCTCCCCGCCGTGAATGTGGAAGAGACCAAGGACGAGCTGGTCCTGACGGCGGAGCTTCCGGGAATGACCCAGGACGACGTGGAGATCGAGCTGGAGAACAACGTCCTCACGGTGCGCGGCTCCAAGGAGCACACGCGGGAAGAATCGGAAGACCGGCGCTACCACCTGTGGGAGCGGCGGTGGGGCAGCTTCCAGCGCGCCTTCACCCTTCCGCGTTCCGTGAGCCCCGAGCGCATCGCCGCCAACTTCGAGAACGGGGTGCTCACCGTGCACATGCCCAAGGTGGCGGAGGCGCGGAGCCGCCGGATCGAGATCCAGGCCGGCGGGCAGCATCCCCACGAGGTGGGCTCCGGCGAAGCCACCGAGGGCTGAGTTCGTCCCGGCCCACCACCGGATCGGGCCCGGCCTTCGACCACCGGGTCCTGTCCATTCCGCCCCGCCGGCTTCCCGCACCGGGAGGTCGGCGGGGCGACGTCGTTGGCGCGACCCTGTCAGGACCGCATCGTTCAGTCACCGCCATCGCGCAGCAGGTCGCCCAGCGCCTCCAGCAACTCCGGCGAATTGGCGGCCAGGACGCTTCCCCGCACCAGCGGATCCAGCGCCGCACCGTCCAGGCGCGACGAGGTTCCACCCGCTTCATGGAGGATGGCGAGGCCGCCGGCGATGTCCCAGGGGCTCAACTCCAGCTCCCAGAAGGCGTCCAGCGATCCCTGCGCCAGCATACACAGGTCCAGCGCCGCCGACCCGCACCGGCGGATGCCCGAGGTGGCCGGGAGCACCGCCGCCAGTTGCCGCTGGAAGG
>REEG01000262.1 GCA_007695195.1 Gemmatimonadales bacterium
CTTCGAAGAGGTCCGCCGAGACCCCGTCGATGTGGATCAGGAGGAAGGGGGGATCAGGGTCGTGGGACGAAGCCCGGAGGCCGGCCGCAGCCGATCCGGGATCCTCCGGCGGCGACCCGGTGGACAGGGCCAGATGGGACGAAGACGCAGGAACGCCGCCGCCCAGAAGGAGGACGGCGGCGAGGAGCGCGGCGAAGCGCATGGGCCGACCAGGTTGAATCGATTGAGGAAGAGCGAAAACCGGACTGCGACAAGGCAGGGGCCGACGGAATGCCGTCGTCAGGCCACGCGCCCGCAGCACTTCTTGTACTTCTTCCCGCTGCCGCACGAGCAAGGGTCGTTGCGGCCCGGCTCGGCCTCCACCGTCACCGGCTCCTTCGGCGCCGCCTCGGTCTGGCCCCGATTGGTCTGGAGCTGCGACGGATCGGGGCCGCTGTCCGGGACCGGCGCCCGGGCCGACGACGCTACGCCCACCGGATCGAGGCGCGATCCACCCCGGCCCACCCGCCCGGCGGACTGCCGCATGGCGGCGGCGCCGGCACCGGTGTCGCCTCCGTCGGTGGGGCCCGAGTAGGAGAGCCGCTGCTGGGTCTGAGCCGCCACCCGGCGCTGATCCGGATGCCCGATCTGGGCCCGGAAGAAGAGGCTCGTCACCGTCTTCCGGATGTCCTTCATGAGGTCCACGAACATGTCGTAGGCCTCGCGCTTGTACTCGATGAGGGGATCCTTCTGCCCCCAGCCCCGGAAGGCGATGGACGACTTGAGGGAGTCCAGGTCGTACAGATGGTCCTTCCACTTGTCGTCGATGACCGAGAGCATGAGCCAGCTCTCGAGCTTCTCGGCGTGCTCGCCGAAGCTCTCCACCTTCCGCTCGAACTGGGCCCGGGCAGCGGGCATGACGGCGTCCAGCACCTCTTCCCGGTCCACGAAGTCCGAGGGGTCGTCCTCCGATTCGGGGAGTTCGTCCACCAGGACGAAGAGATCCATGAGGAGGCGCCGGCGCAGGAGGTGGAGCTCCCAGAGGTCGAAGTGGACGTCCTCGGGGGTGAACTCCTCGATGAGCTCGCGGGTGGCGGTCTGCACCATCTCCCAGATCTCGCCCTTCAGCTCCTCGCCGCCTTCCAGGGCGAAGAGGCGGAGGTCGTAGATGACCTCCCGCTGCTGGTTCATGACGTCGTCGTAGTCCAGCAGCTTCTTCCGGGCCTCGAAGTTGTTCCCCTCCACCCGCTTCTGGGCCCGCTCGATGGACTTGGTCACGAGCCCGTGGGTGATGACCTCGCCGTCCTCGGCGCCCCACTTCTCCATGGCGTTGGCGATGCGCTCGGAGCCGAAGAGGCGCATGAGGTCGTCTTCCAGCGACAGGAAGAACTGGGTGGCGCCGGGATCCCCCTGCCGGCCGGCGCGTCCCCGGAGCTGCCGGTCGATGCGCCGCGACTCGTGGCGCTCGGAGCCCAGGATGTGGAGCCCGCCCGGCTCGATGAGGAAGTCGTCGCCCTTGGTGCTGAGGTCGGCCCAGAGCCCCGGATCCACGGCGGAGAGCTCTTCCAGGTCCAGCCCCTTGGCCTTGGCCCACCCCACGGTGCGGTCTTCCAGCACCCCTTCGCCCAGTTTGATGTCGGTGCCGCGCCCGGCCATGTTGGTGGCGATGGTGACGGCACCGGGACGCCCGGCGGCGGCGACGATGTCGGCCTCCCGGGCGTGCTGCTTGGCGTTCAGCACCTCGTGGCGGATCCCTCGGCGCTTGAGCATGCGCGAGAGGGTCTCGGACACGTCCACATTGGTGGTCCCCAGGAGCACCGGAAGCTCCATCTTGTGGAGGCGCTCCACCTCATCCATGAGGGCGTTGTACTTCTCCCGCTTGGTCTTGAAGATGAGGTCGTTGCGGTCGTCCCGGACCACGGGGCGGTTGGTGGGGATGACCAGGACGTTCAGGTTGTAGATCTGGTGGAACTCGTTCTCTTCCGTCTCGGCGGTTCCGGTCATCCCCGCCAGCTTCCGGTACATGCGGAAGTAGTTCTGGATGGTGACGGTGGCGAGGGTCTGGGTCTCGCCCTTCACCTCGACGCCCTCCTTGGCCTCCACGGCCTGGTGGAGCCCGTCGCTCCAGCGCCGGCCCGCCATCTGACGACCGGTGAACTCGTCCACGATGACCACGGCGCCGTCGTCGCCGATGATGTACTGCTCGTCGCGCTGGAAGAGGGCGTACGCCTTCAGGAGCTGGTGGATGACGTGCATCCGCTCGCTCTTGTGGGCGTACTCGGCCTCGAGCCGCTCCACCTCTTCCTTCTTCTCGGTCTCGGAGAGGCTTTCGTCTTCCTCGATCTCGCCCATGGCCTCGGAGAGGTCGGGGATGAGGAAGGCGTCGGGGTCGTCGGGGGAGAGTTCGTCGATGCCCCGGTCCGAGAGGTGCACGTTGTGCCCCTTCTCGTCCATGGCGAAGAAGAGGAACTCGTCGAGCTCGTGGAGGCGCTTCTGGCGCATGAGGTCCGCCTCGACCTTCTGCACCAGCTTCTGCAGCGACGGGTCGTCGGCGAACATCTTGAGGAGGCGCCGGTTCTTGGGCGTCCCTCGCTTCACGGCCAGGAGCTTGTGGGCCGCCTGCCAACTGTCGTCCTCGTCCTCGGTATTGAGAAGGGCCTCGGCCTCGGCGATGAGCTCGGTGGCCGCGGTGAGCTGCTTCTTGTAGAGGGAGCCCACCAGGGGGTTGTACTTCTTGTACGAGGTCTGCGTGTCCCGGGAGACGGGCCCGCTGATGATGAGGGGGGTCCGGGCTTCATCGATGAGGATGGAGTCCACCTCGTCGATGATGGCGTAGAAGTGGCCCCGCTGCACCCGGCGCTCCAGGGTGTGGACCATGTTGTCCCGGAGGTAGTCGAAGCCGAACTCGTTGTTGGTGCCGTAGGTGATGTCGGCGCCGTAGGCGTTCCGCCGCTCCTCGGTCCCGGGCTGATAGAGGTCGATGACGCCCACCTGGAGCCCCAGGTAGTTGTAGACGTGGCTCATCCACTCGGCGTCCCGGCGGGCCAGGTAGGTGTTCACCGTGACCAGGTGGGCGCCGCGCCCCGCCAGGGCGTTCAGGTAGAGGGGCATGGTGGCCACCAGCGTCTTCCCCTCCCCGGTGCGCATCTCGGCGGCGGAGCCCCGGTGCAGCGCAATGGCCCCCACGAGCTGCACGTCGTAGGGGATCATCTCCCAGAGCAGGTCCTGGCCGCTGACCCGCACGGTGGTGCCCACCAGCCGGCGACAGGCCTCCTTCACCACGGCGAAGGCCTCGGGGAGGAGCTCGTCCAGGGTGTCTGCAACCTCCTGGTAGAGCTCGTCTTCCAGGTCGGCGAGGCGGGCGCTCAGGCGCTCACGCTCTCCGGCGTCCACCTCCTGCGCCCGGGTCTTCCGGACCTCGACGATCTCGTCCTCGATGGGGGTGGTGCGCTCCTTCAGGTAGTCCCGGAACTCCTGGGTCTTCCCCTTGAGCTCCTCTTCGGAGAGCTCCTGCAGCCCCTCATAGATCTCGTTGATCTCGTCCACGAGGGGATCGAGCTTCTTCACCTCGCGGTCGTGGCGGTCACCGAACAGCTTCTTCAGAAAGTTCTTCATGGCTCTCAGGAGTACAGCTTGCCCGCTTCGATGATCCGATGGACCTCGGCGGGAACCAGGTAGCGAATGGAACGGCCCTCGGCCAGGCGCGTCCGGAGCTGGGTCGAGGAGATGTCGAGTCGGGTCACCGGCACCTCCACAATCTCAGGGGGCGGACCATCGGTGAAGCCCGGGTCCACACTTCGGGGCGACTCGCCGTTGCGGGTCATGACCACGATGCGGGCCAACCGGGCGATGCGCCGGGGCTTGTGCCACGATGCGAACGCCGTCCACTGATCCGCGCCCAGGATCAGGAAGAACCGGGCCTCGGGCTCGTGGTCGTGAAGCGCCTCCAGCGTGTCCACCATGTAGGACGGACCCTCCCGGCGAAGCTCCAGGTCCGACACCTCGAAGCGGGAGTCCTCGTCCACGGCGGCTCGGATCATCCGGGCCCGCAGCGACGCCGGCGTGAGGCCTTCCTCGGACTTGTGGGGCGGGCGGGCGGCGGGGACGAAGATGATCCGGTCCAGCGCCAGCGCCTCCAGGATGTCCTGGGCCACCGCCAGGTGCCCCAGATGGGGCGGGTCGAAGGTGCCGCCCAGCACCCCCACCCGCAGCGCGCCGTCGGCGACGTCAGACGCCGTCATCCTGCTCCGCCTGACGTTGTCGCACCTCCCGGGCCGCCTCGGACTCGGGGTGGAGGAAGAGGAGTCGGTCGCGCACCTGTTCGGCCTCCTCAGCCCATCCGATGGACCGGTACGACTCGTACAACCCCAGGAACCCCATGGGCGCCCACTCCGTCTCCGGGTAGAAGTCCACCAGATCCTGGAAGATGAGGATGGCCGAGTCGAAGGCGTTGCGGCGCTGGTAGAAGCGCCCCTCCTGGAAGGTGCGCTCGGCGAGGCGATCCACCATCTCCACCCGGTGGGCCTCGGCCTCGTCGGCCACATTCATCCCCTGGAACTCGTTCCGGGTCTGGCGGCATGCATCCCGGGCCCGCTCGGTGTAGCGCTGGTCGCGCTGCGGATGGGGCGAGAGCTCCACATAGCTCCGACAGATGCCCAGAGAGGCCTCAGGCGCCAGCCCGTGGGAGGGATGGAGCTGCAGGAAGCGCTCGAACTCCGCCGCCGACGAGATGAACTCCCCGCGCCGGAAGTAGCTCCGGGCCAGGTACATACGGGCGTCGGCGATGCGGGCGTCGCCGGGGAAGCGGGAGGTGAAGATCTCGAAGGCCTCCACCGCGTCGCCCCAGTCCTCTTCCTGGAACGCGCTGAGGCCCTTGTCGAAGATGCCCTCGGCGTCGAGCCCGGCCCAGGGGGAGGTGGCGCGGCACCCGGTGAGGGACCCCACCAGGAGCACCATCCCCAGCGCCATGGCCGCGAGCGTCTGTGCGGCGGACCGCCGTTGCCTCATCCCCGTCGTCTCCCTGGATCCCCGCGCCCTGAGGCGGCGGGATCGTCCCGTGCGTGAGCGGAATTCCGTTGTGGACCCGGTACAGCCTCGAAGGGTCGCCAAAGTCCCGGAGCGGCGCAAGCGGCGCTCAGCCCCGTCCGTAGAAGGCGCAGATCTCCTCGATGACCCGGGCCTGCCGCTCCTCGCCCAGTTCGGGGAAGATGGGGAGGGACAGCACCTCCCGGCAGGCGCGCTCGGTCTCGGGGAGCTGCCCTTCCTTCCCCCCCAGCTCCCGGAAGCACTCCTGGAGGTGGAGCGGCACCGGATAGTACACCCCGGAGCCGATTCCCTTCCCCGAGAGGTGCGCCCGGAGCTCGTCGCGGCGCTGGGCGCGGATGGTGTACTGGTTGTACACGTGCACGTTGCCCGGGAGGGCATCGGGGAGGACGATCTCGGCTACATCCCGTAAGGAGCCGTGATAGGCGCAGGCGTTCTTGCCCCGGGCTGCCGTCCACTCCGGGAGGTGCCTCAGCTTCACCCGGAGGATGGCCGCCTGCAGCGCGTCGAGGCGGGAGTTGGTGCCCACCATCTCGTGGTGATACATCTGGCGGCCGCCGTGGACCCGGAGCTTGCCCACCCGGTCGGCCATGACGTCGTCGGTGGTAGAGACCAGGCCGCCGTCGCCGAACCCGCCCAGGTTCTTGGTGGGGAAGAAGGAGAAGGACCCGGCGTCGCCGGCGGCGCCGGCCATGATCCAACTGTTCCCGTTGTCGTGCTCCGGGGGGGGGACCACCGCCTGCCGGGCGCCGATGGCCTGGGCCGCGTCCTCGATGACGATGGCGCCGCGCTCGCGGGCCAGGGCGTTGATCTCGGGCATGGGGGCCATCTGCCCGAAGAGGTGGACGGGGATCACCGCCCGGGTGCGGGGGCTCCACACCGCCTCCAGCGTCTCGGCGGTGACGTTGAAGGTCACCGGGTCGATGTCGCAGAAGACCGGGGTGAACCCGGCATTCCACACCGCGCCGGCGGTGGCGAAGAAGGTGAAAGCCGGGATGATGACCTCATCGCCGGGGCGGGGGTCCAGCGCCATGAGGGGGAGGAGGAGGGCGTCGGTGCCCGAAGCGCACCCCACGGCGTGGGGGACGCCCAGGTACTCGGCCATCTCCCGCTCCAGCGCCTCCACCTCGGGGCCCAGGATGAAGTACTGGGAGTCCACGACCCGGCGGATGGCCTCGTCCACCTCGGAGCGGATGGCGTCGTACTGCGGGGTCAGGTCCAGCAGGGGGACAGTCATGGCGTGGTCAGCAGGGGTCGTTGGGGTTCCGGCGGAAGCGGATGTCGTCGATCCTCTCCCGGGCCCGCTGGGTGAGGAGGGCGCCGCCGAGCTCGTCGCGCTGGGCGCGCTGGAAGGCGTCCACCGCCTCCTGGCAGCGGCCCCGGCTCGCCAGGATCTCGCCCATCTCGAACCAGGCCTGGGCCACTCGGTTGCGGGGCTCACCCACACCCACCGTAACCTCGAACAGCTCGAGGGCTTCGTCCAGTCGGTTGGCGGCCAGGAGCTCGCTTCCCAGCTCGAAGGAGCAGTGGCCCATGCGCCAGTCCACCTCGGAGCGCCGGACGATGGGGACCTCACCGGAGACCTGGTCCAGGAGGGCCAGGGCCAGTTCGCAGTCGCCCAGCTCCTCGTGGACCCGGGCCAGATCCAGGATCAGGTTGGGATCGTGGCCCACCTCACCCAGGGCGCGCTGGAAGTAGGGGAGTGCCTGGCCGTACTGGCCGTTCCGGGCGAAGTGCTCCGCCAGGGGGCGGGAGAGGCCGGCCAGGTTGACGCCGGGCTGGAGCTCCACCGCCGCCTGCACCGCCGCCGCCGCCAGGATGGCGTCGCGGCGACCCTCGGTGGCGCGGCGGGCGACGCGGAGGAGGTCCGAGGCGGCGATGTCGGCCACGTTGGCGTCGCGGCGCACCGCCTCCCGGTAGAGTTCCACGGCGTCGTCGATGCGCCCCACCTGAGCGAAGGCGTGGGCCGTGCGCACCAGGATCTCCACATCGTCGCGCCCCTGGCGCATGACCAGGCGGTACTCCGCCAGCGCCTCGGAGAAGTCGCCCCGGGCGAAGGCCTCATCCCC
>REEG01000086.1 GCA_007695195.1 Gemmatimonadales bacterium
CCACCCCCATCCACCCGGTGAGCCCCAGCACCGCCACCACCAGGAAGATGGAGGCGTCGAACATGGCGATGATGACGATGAGGAGGATGAGGCGGGGGAAGGAAAGCATCATGTCGGTGAAGCGCATGAGCGCCCCGTCCACCAGCCCACCCAGGTACCCCGCGAGGGCCCCCAGCAGGGTGCCCAGGGTGACCGCGATCCCCATGGCGATGAACCCGATGGAAAGGGAGATCCGGGCTCCGTAGAGGACCCGGGAGAAGATGTCCCTCCCGAAGCGGTCCGTTCCCATGGGATGGGTGCCTGACGGCGCCAGGAAGCGGGTGGCTACGATGTCACCCTGGGCTACCGGATCGAAGGGGGCGAGGAGGGGCGTCAGGAGCGCCAGAAGGTAGAGGGCCACGATGACCCCGAGCCCGGCCATGGCCATCCGGTTCCGCCGGAGCTGGCGGACCGCCAACGCCCATTGCGAGTCCCCCCGCACCGGGGGTGGGCGTCGGGACCGCACCCCCAGGTCGTAGAGTGCGCCCCCCCAGATCCCGGCCAGGAGGATCGCCAGCCCCCCCAGGGCGAACCCCTCGTCCAGGGCCGGCGGTCGGGCGGAGAGCATCCCAGCAATCCGCTCCCACCGCACCACCGTGAGGGCGACCAGCAGCCCCCAGGACAGGACAAGTCCTCCCCCCACCATCCATGCGCCCCGCATCATGTGGGCAGACCCCGGGAGGCAGGCCGAAAGGAGCAGATCCGGAAGTGTGGCGGGTCGAGCGGTCGTCCCCGGTTCCGGACCTGGGGGTGCGCCGGTGGGCGGTGGGGTGATCGCCCCCGCCAGCTCCATCGTCTCGGCTCCTCTCATCTCACCCGCTCCGGATCCGGGGGTCGGCGATGGCGTAGAGGACGTCCGCCAGGAGATTCCCCAGGATCACCAGCACCGCGATGAGGAAGCTGGAGGCCATGATGAGGGGGTAGTCCCGCTGGAAGACGGCATCCACGATGAGGCGGCCCATCCCCGGCCAGGCGAAGATCACCTCGATGAGGACCGCCCCGCTGAAGAGGAAGGGAAGGGTCAGCCCCAGGATGGTGATGATGGGGAGGAGCGCGTTCCGGAGGGCGTGCTTGAAGATCACCACCCGCTCCTCCAGCCCCTTGGCCCGGGCCGTGCGGATGTAGTCCTGCCGGATCACCTCCAGAAGGGAGCCCCGCATGAAGCGGGCGACCCCGGCCGCCGATCCGATCCCCAGGGCGATGGAGGGGAGGATGAGGTGCATAACCCGGTCCCGGAATTGCTCCGGGGCGGACATGAACTCATACCCGCCGCTGGTCATCTGGGAGGAGGGGAACTGGACGGGCCACCCCCACTGGCTGGCCTTCAGGGAGAAGACCAGGATCAGCATGAGCGCCAGCCAGAAGCCCGGCATGGAGTAGAAGAAGAGGGCCACCACGGTGAGGACGTTGTCCCCCACCGAATACTGGCGTACCGCCTGGAAGATACCGATGAGCATCCCCAGTCCGAAGATCACCACCAGCGACATGAGGGTGAGCTGGAGGGTGTTCCACATCACCTCGGGGAGGATCTCCGAGATGGGGCGCATGTACGAGAAGGAGTACCCGAAGTCCCCGGTGAGGAAGGCCCCCATCCACTTCAGGTACTGGATGGGCACCGGCTCATCCAACCCGAGATTCTGGCGCATCTGCTCCATGATCTCGGGACTGATGGTAGGATCAAAGTACCGGCTGGTGGGATCCCCTGGCGCCAGGTGCATGACGAAGAAGATGAGGGTGAGGACACCCAGGATGAGGGGGATGGCACCCAGCAGGCGGCGCGCCAGGAAGCGGAACACCCCGGGTCAGCCCCCACCCTGCACTGCGTCCGCCCCCCCTCCTGCGCTTTCGCTTCCCCCGCCGGCGGGGACGATCCGCCACTCATGGAGGTTCTGGAGTTCCCCCAGGGTATCGATGAGGGTGCCCTGGATCCGGTTCCGCACACCCACCGGCGCGTCCATGAAGAAGAGCCAACTGTAGGGCTGCTCTTCCACGATCCGGGCCGCTGCCTCTCGCCAGTAGACGGCGGCCGCCTCTGCGGTGGGCTGGGTCAGCGCCTCCTGCATGATCCGGCTCACCTCCGGGTCGTCGAAGGAGGTGAAGTTGAACAGGGATTCCCCCTCCCAGAGGCTCGTCATGTCCACGAAAAGGGCGATGGACCACCCGGCGATGGCCGCGTCGAACTCCTTCCGGTTCAGCGCATCGAAGAAGGTGTTGCTCTCCCGGGTCTGAAGCTGGGCGTCCACCCCGATGCGGCTCCATGCCTGGTGGACGATCTGACCGATGTCGGCCCGACGCTGGTTCCCGGCGTTGGTGGAGAGGACCAGGCGCAGGGGCCTTCCCTCCTTGATCCGGATCCCATCGGGCCCGGGAAGCCATCCCCGATCATCCAGGATTCGGGCGGCCTCGTCAGGGTCGAAGGGGAGGGGGGCCTGGGCCACCGGGTCGTGGTGGAGGGTCTGGATGGGGGAGAAGTCAAAGCCCGCCGGCTCCGCAAAGCCATCCATGCTCAGCGCCCGGATCATCCCCTCCCGGTCGATGGCCAGCCCCAGGGCCCGGCGCACCTGGGGATCCGCCAGGGCGGGGTGGGCCAGCGGGTTGTAGGCGATGTATTCGAAGAGTCGGCCCCGGCGCACCTCGATCCGCATGTCCGGGACGCTCTGTTGAACCAGCTCCAGCTTGTCGTAGGGGAGCTGCAGAACGTCCGCGTTCCCCGTCTGGAACTCGATGAGGCGGGTGGTCTCCTCGGGGATGACCTGGAAGACCACCCGGGGGATGTTGGGCTGGGGTTGGAACTCGGGATTCGGAACCAGCGTCACCCGCTGCCCCCGGCGCCACTCCCCGATCATGTAGGGACCGCTCACCACCAGGTTTCCCCCCTCGGGGCGGGTGAGGGTGGGGTGGCTCCGGAGGTTGGCGGGATCGCTCTCCTCGAAGACGTGCCGGGGCGCCACCTCCGTCGCGGAGTGGGCCAGCATCTCCGGGTACCGGCGGGAGAAGTGGACCACAAGGGTGGAGTCGTCCTCTGCCTCCACCTGCTCGATGAACTGGCTGTAGTTCCTCCGGGGCGAGGCCACCCGGGGATCGGCCCGTGTCTCGAGGGTCCAGACCGCGTCGTGGGCGGTAAGCGGAACCCCGTCGGACCAGCGCACGTCCCCCCGCAGGTGATACCGGAGGGAGGTGGAGTCGGGGCCGAAGAACTCGTAGGCCTTCGCCAGGACCAGGGCGTCCTGGTCCGCGGTGCGGGCGTGGAGTCGTCCGTCCTCCCAGACCCCCCCCAGGATCGACATGTACATCTGGCCCACCACGCCTCCGTCCAGCACAGTCTCCGACAGGAAGGGCATGGGCTTGGAGATGTCCGCCAGGCTCAGGATGGTGACGGTGTCATCCCGGTAGGCGTTCCGGTCTCCGTCCGAACCGCAGGCGGAAGACACCAACAGGACCAGCACAATCGAGAGTGGGGCAAGGTGGTTTCGCGTACCCATACAGGACTCCTGGGGGAATCGGCGGGTCAGGAAGGAGGAGGGCGTGGAGCCCTGGCACCTCCCCCTTACGCAAAACGGGTCAAATGGGGGCCATCCGTGGATGCGCCCCCCCCAGCGACTACCCTTCCACAGGGAACCGGGGATGGGTCCGGAGCGGCGCCCAGAGTGGATCCGCCCGGAGGTGTCCCGGTGACAACAACCCGGGGACGGCCAGGATCGACTCGAGTTCGGCCATGGCCTCCTCGTGCTGGCCGTTGAGGACGTAGACGGCGGCGAGATCTTCCATGCGGAACGGGGCCAGCACGGCGTCCCGACTCAGGGGAAGGAGCTCCTTTCCTCGCTGGGCGGCCCGGACGGCCTCGTCGGGTCGGCCCAGGGCGGCATAGACACGCCCCAGGGTCCCGTGGGCGCGAGCATCCTCCGGGGCATCCCTCACACGAGCCTCCAGAAGGCGGAGCGCAATCTCCTCCTGCTCACGGGCCATTGCCGCGTCGCCAAGTCCCCGGTAGGCCGCGGCGCGTAGCCACGCCACGGGCACGTAGAAGATCTGGGCGTCCAGGACCTCCGTCGCCCAGGAATCCGCGGTCCAGAGCACCTCCAGGTAGCGGCCTGCCATGAGATCCAGCCGCGCCTCGAAATACCGTGTCTGGTCGTTGTCCACCCCGGGTCCCGTCCCCTCTGCGAGGACGCTTCGGGCACGGGTCACGGATCCTGTCCGGCTGAGGCTCAGGTGGGCCCGGATCAAATGGAGCATGGGCAGATCCGGGGCACGCTGCAGGACCGTCGCATACATCGGGTCGGCCGCCGGGTAGTTCCTGAGGAGCTGCTCGGTGAACGCAGCCGAGAAGACGTGGTTCACATCCGACGGATCGAGCACGGTCAATTCCCTGAACCTCACCAGCGCCTCCTCCATCCGACCCTGGCGCCGAAGGAGGGTTGCCAGTCCGAAGAGCGCTCGCACGTGGTTCGGCTGCAGCTCGAGCGCCTGCTCGAAATAGCGCCGCCCCTGGAGCAGGTCGCCTCGTCCTTGGTAATGGAAGAGGCCCAGCGCGTAGTAGGTTTCCGGCAGGTCGGGGTGGCTCTGCAAGGCACGCTCGGCGGCCTCACCGGCTCGGTCCAGCCTCTCGTGGGAAGTGTCGAAGCGGTGGAACCAGAGCTGGGTGTGCACGACTGAAAGCCTCGCCCACGCTTCGCCGAAGGTGCTGTCACGGGCCAGGGCGACGAGATAGGACGCCTCGGCCAGTCGGAGGCGCTCCTCGTTCTCATTGAGGCGGATAAGATCGTTACCGCGCAGATAGAAGCGGTAGGCTTCGAGATTCGAGGGGACTGCGGCCCCTCCGGACGCCCTCTCCATGCGGCTCACGTCGACGCTCAGCGCGCCGGCCACTGCCTGGGCGATGACGGACTGCAACCCAAAGAACTGGATCATGGTGTGGTCGAAGGTCTGGCTCCACACCACGCTGTCATTCTCGATCCGTATGAGCCGAGGCTCCACGACGACGCGCCCGGAGGGATCGGTGGGGCTCTCGAAGCCCACACTCCCGGTCAGAAGGTATTCGACACCCAGCTCGGAGCCGACATCCAGGGTGGACCGCTCCGGACCCTCCCGGCTCACGGATGGTCCGGAGGAGACCACCCTGAGGCCGGGAAAGCCGGCGAGATGCGCATTCACCACATCCGTGAGCCCATCGGCAAAGTACTCCTGGCCCTCCGGTCCGAAGTAGTCGAAGGGCAGCACGGCGATGGTCAGCGGATCTTCGAGGACGGCAGCGACCATGGACGATGCCCCCCCACTCCGGTCCAGAAGGAACCCTCCCACCCCCACCGAGAGGCCGATCACGGCCACGAAGATGGCGAGGGCGACCGTGTGCCGACGAACGAAGGTATGAGCGCGGTACGGGAGCGAGTCGCCCCGGGCCCGAACGGGCTGGCCTGCCAGGAAGCGCCGGATGTCGTCCCCGAGCTCCCCGGCCGATCCATACCTGCGATGGGGCTCCGTCCGAAGGGCCATGAGCACGATGGCCTGAAGGGCGGAAGGGAGTCGCCTTCCCCCCTTCCCGGGCCTGGGAATGGGTGTCTCGCAGACGACCCGCTCCACCTCGGAGAGGGAGAGGCCACCCAGATCATGGGGCCTCTGGCCGGTCAGAAGCTCGTGGAGGACGACGCCCAGGCTGTACACATCGCTGGCCGGCCCGAGGGGTCCGCTCCTCATCTGCTCCGGACTGGCGTACTCCGGCGTCATCAGACGGGAACCGGTGTGGGTGCGAGCCAGGGTCAGATCCAGCCCATCGGGCTCGAGCACCTTGGCAATGCCGAAGTCCAGGAGCTTGACGGTGCCTTCCGGCAGGGCGTCCCCGTCGTCAACGACGATGTTGCGTGGCTTCAGGTCCCGGTGCACGAAGCCGCGCTCGTGGGCATGCTCCACCGCGGAACACGCGTCAGCGAAGAGCCGCAGTCGGGACTCGAGCGCCAGGCCGTGGGTTTCGCAGTGCGTCGTGATCGGCGACCCGTGCACACACTCCATCACGAAGTAGGGGCGTCCATCCGTCGCGATGCCGCCGTCCAGGAGCCGGGCGATGTTGGGGTGGGTGAGGCGGGCGAGGATCTGTCTCTCGGACCGGAACCGGCGCAGCACGTCCTCGCTGTCCATGCCGCGCCGAATGAGCTTGATGGCTACGTCCTGTTCGTCGGAGCCGTCCTCACGGCGGGCCAGAAGGACCTGACCCATTCCGCCCCGACCCAGCAGGCGGAGCACCCGGTAGGGCCCGACCCGCTGGGGGAGCGGCTCGTCGGCGGAGAAGAGATCGGCTGCCAGCCGGTCCGGAGCATGGTCCAGGAGGGGCTCGGACGCCCGGTCCGCGCGAAGGAGCCGCGCCAGGAGCTCCCGGTCCCCTTCCTGGGTGGCGGCCAGCAGCTCCGGCCACTCCTCCGGGTCACGCTCCACCGCCTCCTCGAAAAGGGCACGAACGCGGAGCCAGCGCTCGGCCTCTACAGGGTCCGGCGGTGCCTCGGGGCGTCCGGATCCAGGACTGGGATCGAGCCCTGGCCCGTCGCCCCTGGCGCTCATCCTTCCGCCGCCGTGAGTTCCGCGGTGAGGAGTGCCCGAGCGATGCGCCAGTCCCGCTTCACGGTGCGGGGGGCGACGTCGAGGGCCGACGCCGTCTCCTCGACGGTGAGACCGGCAAAGAAGCGACACTCCACCACCTGGGCGGCCCGGGGGTCAACTGCGGCGAGACGGTCCATGGCCCGATCGATGGAGATTAGCTTCTCCGCGGGCACCGGTCCGGAATACAGCTCCTCGTTGAAGGTGACGGGGAAGAGGTCGCCCCCCCGCTTCCCTGCCATCTTCCTCCGGGCAGCTCCCACCAGGATCTGGCGCATGGCCCGGGCCGCCGTGCGAAAGAAATGGAGGCGGCTGCGCGGATCGAACCCCTCCGAAGAGACGACCTTGATATACGCCTCGTGCACCAGCGCCGTGGTGTTCATGGTTTCGCCGGCCCGCTGTTTCCGGACCCGCTGGGCCAGGCGGTGGAGCTCGTCGTACAGGGCATCGAAGAGCTGT
>REEG01000166.1 GCA_007695195.1 Gemmatimonadales bacterium
GAGGTGTACAGGACGAAGAGATGGTCCTCGGCGTCCATGGGCTCGGCGGGACACCGGGTGGGGACACCGCGGATCAGGTCATGGTACCACAGGTCCCGACCCGGCTTGAGCGACGTCTGCGTGGTGCGGGCAATGTTCCAGCCCCGGGCCACCACCACCACATGCTCGATGCTGGGCGTGCGGCTCAGGGCCTCGTCGGCGTTCCGCTTGAGGGGAATCACATTCCCGCGCCGGTAACCGCCGTCGGCGGTGATGAGGATCTTGGCCTGGGCATCGTTGATCCGGTCCGCCAGGGAGTTGGGAGAGAAGCCTCCGAACACCACCGAATGGATGGCTCCGATCCGGGCGCAGGCCAGCATGCTGATGGCCGCCTCGGGGATCATGGGAAGGTAGATGGCCACCCGGTCCCCCTTCTGCACCCCCAACTCCCTCAGGCCGTTGGCCACCTGCGAGACCTCCCGGTGGAGATCCCAGTAGGTGTAGGTGCGCACATCCCCGGGTTCACCCTCCCAGATCAGCGCCGCCTTGTTCCGCCGAGGACCGTCCAGATGACGGTCGAGACAGTTGTAGGCCACATTCAGCTTTCCGCCGGTGAACCAGCGGGCGTTGGGAGGATTCCACTCCAGGACCTGCTCCCAGGGCTCGAACCAGTCCAACTCTTCAGCCCACCGGGCCCAGTAGGCCTCGGGATCCTGTTCGGCCTCTGCGTAGATGGCGTCATTGGACACGTGGGCTCCTTTCCGGAAGGTGTCCGGGGGAGGGAACCGACGGTCTTCCTGCAGGAGGTCGTCGAGGGGGATCTCGGGAGGTGTCATGGAGGGCAGCTCCGTTCCGCTGTTGAATACCGGGAAAATCCGTGGCGAAGAGAGAGTAGAGGACCTTGCCCCCCATGGGCAAGCTTCCAGGGGGGCGAGGGGTGGGGCGGGCGGAGCCGTCGGCGGCGGGGCGCGGCAGACCGGCTGCGTGAAGCCTTTCGTTCATATGCGGGCGAAACCCTGCGCGCGCCCCACAGCCCTCACCCCCCCTCGCCCCCATCGACCCCCTCACCTCCCATCGCCCCCCCCGCCCCCATCGGAGAGGAAGGCGTGAAGCTCGGAGCGGGCGAGGAGGGTCTCGAAGGCCGCCACGGTAGCCGAGGTCAACGCCGAGACGGCGGAGCGTCCCGCCTCCATGGCCGTTCGGGGAAACCGTAGCTTGACCCGAAGCTGCACCTCAGCGCTGCCGGATGGGCTTTCTGCGTCGTCAAGCCCGGCGCGCAGGGTGATGGGCGTCCGATAGCCCTCCGGAAGGCTGGCTCGCACCGCGGTGGAAAGGTGACGCAGGAGTTCGGGAAACGATGGCAGTTCGCCGAGTTCCGGTCCTTCCACCACCAGCGACAGGTTCCCTCGGAGCCCCCGACTCGTCTCGTCCAGGAAGGCTTCCACCGAAATCTCATCGGGAAGATCCGCTCGGTGGAAGAAGAGGTAGGCCGAACGCGTGGACTCTCCCGCCCATCTCCCTTCGAACTCGTGGCTCGTGGTCTTCTGCAATCCCGACAGGCGCCACCCGGATCCCTCCGCCCCATCCCGCACCCCTTCAATGAAGGGCTCGAGGGTCAGGATCGCGCCCGGTCCATCGGTTCCCTCGCTCATGGCCCCCCCTCGTTTCAGAACAGAAGTCTGGTTGACACTTTTTCCGCCCTCGGCTTAGATTTGGCATGAAGGATTCGAGTTTCTTCCCGCCGTCATCCTGCGTGAAACCGCCATGGCCCACGTCCACCGGTCCCACGACGACATTCTGAGAGAAGCGCTGGAAGACAGTGGTCAGCGCTTCACTGAGCAGCGGGCTGCGGTCTACCGCTTCCTGGCCACCACGGACAAGCATCCCACCGCTGACGAGGTATTCCTGGCGGTTCGGCCGGAGGTTCCGGTCATCTCCCTGGCCACGGTATACAAGTCGCTTGAAACGCTGGTGGGATGTGGGCTGGCCGTCAAGCTCACGTACGGCGACGGCTCCGCCCGCTATGACGGACGCACCGACCCGCATCATCATGCGCGCTGCCTCTCCTGCTCGCGCATCTTCGACATCTCCGGACACCTCCCCTCGGAAGAGATCTCGGAGCTCGAGGAACGCACCGAAGGATTTCATGTGACGGGCTACCGGTTGGAATTCACCGGGTACTGCACCGAATGCGAATCGAAGCCGGTGGCTTCCGGAGAGCCCAAGGTTCACCACTGAGTTCGCTCCCGCCCTTTCCTCCCTCCTTCCAGGGGCGCGCCTGGACGGGGGATGAGGCCGCCCGTCGGGCGTCTCTGGTTTCCGGTCCATTTCGGGCCCACCCCCAAGTCTACCTGGACGCCGCCGGTCCCGCCCACGTGGCGGAGGCGGTGGCATGGGCGGCCGAGCATGGTCTGTCCATCATCCCCAGAGGAGGAGGCACCGGGATGCCCGGCGGCAACCTGGGACCTTACGTGGTCCTCTCGGTTGCCGACGGTCTCTCCGGGATCGAGGTGGATACCGCCTCGGAAACCGTCGTGGCCGGGGCCGGCGCCGTGGCCGATGCGGTGGACAGGGCGGCCCGCTCCACCCTGGGGCGACGCCTCCCCTTCCTTCCGGCCTCGGCGGCGTGGTGCAGGGTCGGCGGCCTGGTGGCCAACGACTCGGCCGGAGCCGGCACCTTCGGTCACGGTGCGACCCATGGGTGGGTTGAGGCGGTGCGTGGCGTGGACGCCCGAGGCAACGACGTTCATCTGACCCGGGAAGGGACCTCCTCCGGCCCCCTCGCCGAAGCCATGGGACGGCTGGCGAACCACCCCACCCTGTCGGCGCTGGCGGCGGAGAGAGATCCGGAGGGTCGACTCCCCGGCTGGCCCCGGGTCCGGAAGAATTCATCCGGGTACGCCCTGGACCGCTTTCTCTCCAATGGGTCCCGGGGTCAGCCCGACGCGCTCCAACTCCTCGTGGGAAGTGAGGGCACGCTGGCCCTCATCACAGAGGTGCGCTTCCGCACGGCCCCCATCCCGGAGACCCGTGGGGTCCTCCTCCTCCCGGCTCGGGGACCGGACGACCTGGTGGCTCTGGTGCTGGAGCTCGAGGGCGCGGGCGCCGTGGCCTGCGAGATGCTGGGTCGGCGCTTTTTGGAAATCACCGGCCTCCGGCACAGTGGTCCCGCGGCCCCACTGGCCCGGGACGCCTACGCCCTCCTCCTGGTGGAGGTGGAGGGGACGGCGCCGGAGGTGGCCGCCGCCCTGGACCGCTGCCAGGCCCTGGGACAACGGTATGGCGGTCCGGGCCTCCGTGCCCGGTCCCAGGCCGAGTCCGACGAGCTCTGGCGGCTGAGGAAGGCCGCCAGCCCCATCATCGCCCGCCAGGCCCGGCAGGGGCTGCTCTCGACCCAGTTCATCGAGGATTGCGTGGTTCCCGTCCCGGCGCTGGGCCGATTCCTGGTCGAGCTGGACCGGATCCTTGAGGCAGCCCGCTTCGACGCCGTGGTGTTCGGGCACGCAGGGGACGGCAACATCCATGTGAACCCCCTGGTGGATGTGGAAGCCCCGGACTGGCACAGCCGAGTGCGCCAGGCTCTGGAAGCGGTGGCGGATCTCGTTGCCGACCTGGGTGGTACACTGGCCGGGGAGCATGGCGATGGTCGCCTCCGGGCTCCCTTCCTGGAGAGGATCTGGGGGCCTCGTCTCGCCGGCGCCTTCCGGGAGGTGAAGGAGACGCTGGACCCGGCGGGGACATTGAACCCGGGGGTCATCGTCCCGCTCCCCGGTCAGGATCCATTGGAGGGGCTGTCTCCCCGGCCCCGCAGCCATCCCTGATGGACCGGGCTCCCTCGCCGACCCCGGAGCCGCCCCTGAGCAGGACATTTCCAGGAGGGGGTAGCGGATTCGGGGTTCGCGTCGAAACTTAAGGAGTCGCCGGGTATCGCTGCCCGGAGGCATACGTGTTGCCTGCTTCCATCTTGGTGCGCCCATGACGACGTACGATCCGCCACTCTCCTTCGACGCCCGCCCCTCCCGGCGGAGGCGACGGGGGCGGCGGATCCTTCCCCTCGTGGTGGCGTTGGGTCTCAGCGGAGCCCTTCTCCCCGTATCGGCCCCTCTGCTGGAAGAGGCCGCAGGGGATGAGCCTGCCGCCGCAGCCATGTCGGGCACTCCCGGTGTTGGGTCCCATGGACCCATCGGGATTCGCCCCATCGCCGAGTCGGGGGCGGCACCCTCCGCCAGTGTCGCGCTGCTTCACGACGAACTCCTGGGGGTGCTGGGCACTGGAGCGGGCCGCACAGGCGAGTGGGGCGTGCTGGCCGTCTCGGCGGTGGACGGCGATGTGCTCTTCGCCCGGAACGCCGAAGCTGCCCTGGCACCGGCCTCCAACCAGAAGCTCTTCACCTCGGCCGCCGCACTCCACGAGCTGGGGCCGGAGTTCCGCTTCCCCACCTACCTCCTTGCCCGGGGACGGGTGGACGCCGGGGTTCTCCAGGGGGATCTCATCCTCTACGGGACCGGCGATCCCTCCATGGCTTCGCGCCTCCTGGATTCGGCCGAGGCGCCCTTTCGGGAGTTCGCCCGAGCGCTCCGGGAACAGGGTGTGCACACCATCACCGGAGATGTGGTGGGAGATGGCTCCTTCTTCTCCGGCCCCACGCGCCACCCGTCGTGGAACGCCCACAGCCTGAACGAGTGGTACGCCGCGCCCATCTCCGGGCTCTCGTGGAATGAAAATGTGGTGACGCTGCAGATCCGGGCTGCGGGCCCCGGAGCCCGCCCCGAGGTTCGGACCCATCCGTCAGGTGCCGTTCTCCCGCTGGACAACCAGGGACTCACGGTGTCGGGGGCGGCTCGTCGCCCCCTCCTCATCGTGCGGGATGACCCCGACGAGCCCATCGGAATCCAGGGCGAGATCCGTCCCGGCCAGGGCGACGTGTGGCGCCGCCTCACCGTATCCGATCCTCCCACCTTCGCCGCCTCCGTCCTCCTGAGGGTACTGCAGGAGGAAGGGATCACCGTGCGGGGGCGACCGGTGGGGGTCAGCGACCCGACCCGGTCGGCCCTCTCCCAGGCGTCGGTGCTGGCTCCCGCCCTCCGGGACCAGCCGCTCTGGACCGTCGCCGTCCACCAGTCCCCCGCCCTGCCCGACCTCCTGGCGGTGGTCAATCAGCGTAGCCACAACCTCTACGCCGACGCACTCCTCTTCACCCTGGGCCGGGTGACCCGGGGCACGGCCTCCTTCGAAGCAGGTGCCGGCGCCCTCACCGACTACCTCACCGAGGTCGTGGGAATGGACGCCGACGGACTGAATATCGAGGACGGTTCGGGGCTCTCCCGCTTCAACCGCGCCCGCCCCCTGGGGTTCGTGCAGGTCCTGGCCCATATGGACGCCGACTCCCACGGGGCCATCTTCTGGGGCTCGCTCCCCGAGGCCGGTGATCGGCAGGGTCTACGCCGGATGTACCGTTCCGAGGCCGCAGGGAACCTCCGAGCCAAGACCGGCACCATCAACCGGGTCTCGGCCCTTTCCGGACGGGTGACGTCGCGGGCGGGCGAGCCGGTCTACTTCAGCATCATGGCCAACAATGTCCCCTCCACGGGGGCGGCCAAGCGGGTGGAAGATCGGATCGGGATCCAACTGGCCTCCTTCAGCCGTCCCCTGGGGCCGGGCAGCCTTCCCGGTGCCACAACCCCCGGAGCCCACGGCTCGACGACTCCCGGCGCTCCCACCGTCCACGCCGACGGCAGCGACCAGGATCGTCCGTGAGGCGAGAGGGCCGTCGCTGACGTGCAGAGCGCCCGGCACCCGTCTCGATCCCCGGCCGCCCCCCCTGCCCTCCCGGAGCGCCACCGGCCCCGACGCATCCTCGTCACCGGGGGCGCCGGCTTCATCGGCTCCCACCTCATCAGGGACCTGATCCGGTCCCTGCCTGAGGCTCGGATCGTCAACCTGGACCTCCTGACCTACGCCGGAGACCTGGGCCGCCTGGACGATCTGGCCCACCTGCTGGATACGCCCCGCCTCGCCCACGTCCAGGGCGACATCTGCGACGGGGAGTTGGTGCGGACCCTCCTGGCCGAGGGCGAGGGGGTGGACACGGTGATGCACCTGGCCGCCGAGTCCCATGTGGATCGATCCATCGCCGGCCCCGAGGCCTTCGTTCGCACCAATATCACCGGCACATTCACGCTCCTCGAGGCGTGCCGTGAAGAGTGGGTCGGGAGGAAGGACGTTCGATTCCACCACGTCTCAACCGACGAAGTCCGGGGGGAGCTGGCTCCAGGGGATCCTCCCTTCACCGAGGCGAGCCCCTACGCGCCCAACTCCCCGTATGCCGCCTCCAAGGCGGCCTCGGACCATCTGGTGCGGGCCTACCACCGCACCTACGGCCTCCCCGTGGTCATCTCGAGTTGCTCCAACAACTTCGGTCCCGACCAGCACCGGGAGAAGTTCATTCCCACCGTCATCGACGCCTGTCTCCACGGCCGCCCCATCCCCCTCTACGGCGACGGCACCAACGTCCGGGACTGGATCTACGTGGAGGATCACTGCCGGGCCCTCCTGGACATCGTGCGGGGAGGGCGCACCGGGGCCGACTACCTGGTGGGCGCACGGGACGAGCGGCGGAATCTGGAGGTGGTGGAGGCCGTGTGCCAAATCATGGACGAGGTGCGCCCGGAAGGTGCGCCCCACCGACGCCTCGTCCGGTTCGTGCGCGACCGGCCCGGGCACGACTTCCGCTACGCCGTGGACCCGTCACAGGTGGAGCGGGAGCTGGGCTGGAGGCCCGAGACCCCCTTCGCCCAGGGGCTCCGACGGACGGTGAGGGCGGTGCTGAACACCTGGGACGGTGAGTAGGCAGTCCGCCGGCGAGGGTGCATCCTCGGCGAGGGAGCCGGGCCCCTCACTGGCTCCCATCAGTGACAGCCGTCCAGGACCTTCACGGCCCGCTCCATCTCGTCGACGGTGGTATAGAGGTGGGGTGAGAAGCGCACGAGCCCCTCGCGGACCGACAGGGTGATCCCCGCCTCGGCCATGGCCGCCGCCACCGCCTCGGTCCTGGGGGTCCGGAACGCCACAATCCCGGCCCGCTCCTCGTCCCGGTCCAGGGGCGTGACGGGCTCCACCTGATCTCCTCGCTCCCGGATCCACTGGACCAGCGGTTCCTGCACGGCCAGGACGTGGCGCCGGATCCGCTCCACCCCCACTTCCAGGAGTAACTCCACCGACGCTCCCATCCCGGCGAAGTCCTGGATCCCCAGCGTCGCCGGTTCGAAGAGCCGTCCGTCGGGAAGAGGAACAGGGTCGTAGTCCAGCAGGGTGGTGAAATCCAGCGCGCTCTCGAACCCGAACCAGCTCACCACCGGAGGAAGCGGTGTCCCGCCCGGGAGGTGACGGGGGTGGAGGCGGAGGAAGCCCGATCCCCAGGGCGACAGGAGCCACTTCTGGGCGCCGGAGGCGATGACGTCAGCCTCCAGCGCCGCCGGGGGAAGGGGGAGGATGCCCATCCCCTGGATGGCGTCCAGCGCCAGGAATACGCCCCGGGTCCGGCACGCCTCCACCACCGCCTCCACGTCGGCCACCACCCCGGTGGCGAACTGCACCAGCGACAGGGTCACCGCCCGGAGGTCGGGCGCCGAGTGGATCCGCTCCAGGAGGAGGTCCGGCTGCGGTCGTCCCAGCCGGTCCGAAGGCACCTCTTCCAGGGTGAACCCCCGCTCCACCAGAACTCTCCAGGGGAGGACGCAGGTGGGGAACTCGCCGTGGTGGTAGAGGATGCGCCCGGGCGGGCCGGCGCCCACCAGCGTCGCCGCCACCTGGATCCCCCAGGTGGTGTTGGGAGCCAGCGCCACCTCCTCCACGGGGCAGCCCAGAAGGCGTGCGGCACCGGAACGGGCGCCGCCCAGAGCCCGGGTGAAGAAATCGGGCGCCAGGGTCCCCCCTTGCTCCCGTCGTCGGGCCACCGCTTCCACGGCCCGCCGGGTCCGGACCGGAAAGGGACCCCAGGACGCGGCGTCCAAGTGTACCGCCGGGCCCAGCGAGGGGAATTCACGGCGGCGGAGTTCGAGAGGGTCCAGGGGTGGGGCACCGGCCGAGTCCAGGGGGTCCCCGGAAACCGCCGAGGTGCGGTTTGCGGCGTCGCTCAGGATCCCGGTACTCCCACCGACCGCCCCAGGGCGGAGCGGAGTCGGCGACGAAGCTCCACATCGGAGAAGCTCTCCAGGCGAAGGCGGGCCGTATGCTCGCTGTTCCAGCGAACGTCCCGCAGCTCCGCGGTTGCGTCGTCTTCGCCGGACTCGAAGGTCAGATGGTAGCGACCCTGGTAATCCAGACTCTCACCATATGTGAAGCCCGCCCGCCACCGACGTCCCTCCAGATCCCGGAACTCGCGCACCACCTCCATCCCCATGCCTCCTCCCGTCTTCCTGTGGTTCACGGGCCCACCCCCTATCCGTCGCGGGGTCCGGCCTCCCGAAGTCGCTCCAGCAACGCATCATCGCTCATACCGGCCAGGGCTCGCTCCGCCTCATCGGCGGCCTCGGCTTGAAGCATCCATTGGCGCGCCTCCCGGCTCGCCGGCTCGCCGGCGGGAACGAAGAGGAGGACGAAGACGCCCCATGACGCCCTCCCCACCACCACATCCCAGTCCGAGCCTTGACCATCCTTGATCCGTCGCATGTGTGGGAAGCTACGAATCCTGCCCCGAACCTCCAAGACGCCCTGAACCTCCAATGCGGTCTCCAAGGTGGTCCGGACCTCCCGGACCCTCGGGATCCCGCTCCAGCGCACCGCCGCGGCGGCGCCAGAGGATCTCGGGGAACTCGAAGACCAGAAGCCCCTCCTTGGTCACCTCCGAGCGAATCCGGAACCCGTCGTCCAGCGACAGGAGGATCCGCTCCGCGCCCTCCAGGGAGAGATCGAGGCGCGAAGCCACCTCGGTAGCGGTGAGCACTCCCCCCTGCTCACGGGCCAACTCCAGCACCTGGGCCTGGGCGCGACGGAGAACCGCCGCCCGGCGGCCCTGGCGCGCCTTCACGCTGGACCCGAAGGAGACGGCGCCGGCGGCACCGGACACCAGGGAAAGGACCACCGCCATCCCCTCCGCGGTGGAGATCCCGACCCCCAGCAGGAGGAGGGCCATGAGGGCCAGGAGCACACCCATCACCCCCCGAAACCCTCCGGCCGAGGGGAGCGCGGTCTCGCGGCGGCCTCCGCTCACTCGACCTGGGCCACGGTGCCGCGCCGCGCCCGAGGGCAGCCACCCATGGGAGCCGCCGCCAGCACCCCTCGAGGAGCCGCCGGCGGGGGGAAGCTCGGCACCCAGCGACCGGCTGCGCCGCCAGGAGATCCCGCAGCGCGGGCAGACCTCATCGCCGCGCTTGATGAGCCAGTAGACCAGGGCACCCACCCCGTAGGTGAGGATCCCGGCCCCCACCAGCAGAACGACGTGGGCGGTTCGGCGGAAATACCCGATCCCTTCACCCCGGTACCCGCACCCGCCGCAGACCCGCACCCGGGAGCGCTCGCTCCAGTGGTGCCACTCCCGCTCGTGCCAGGGACCGTCGCTCCCACCCGGCGGCACGGCCGGCCGGCCTCCTCCGGTCCCGGAGGGGAGATCCAGGCCCAGATCCAGGGGGACGGGTCCAGCCCCACATCGGCTGCAATCGCCCTGCCCGCTGCGGCGCTCGGCCCCACACGACCAGCAGTACATGGGAATCCGGGCTCCGGCGTGAAGGTTCGGGTTGGGCGATGAGTCGGCGGGCACACCGCCGGAGGGTAGCCGGCGGCGCCGACGCCCCGCACTTCGTCTTCTCTCCTACTACGTATAGCCCCGGACGAAGGATTCACGGAAGGCCGAAACGAAGTCGCGCCGGAGGTGTCTCACTTGATTCCCGGATCACGCTGCCGGTAGCTTCCGCCGGTCCATCGATTTCACGGTCACCTGGTGTCTCCGGACACCCCGTCCACTCGAATCTCCGCCTTCCGGCGCCGTCCATGCTCCGATCCAAGGTCCGTCATCCCCGATCCACCCCGGGCATCGCCCCGGTGGTTCCCGTCCTCCTCCTCCTGGGACTCCTGGCTACACCTGCCGCCGGTCAGCAGATCACGTCCCCCTACGAGTTCATCGACACCCGGCACTCCGCAGGCATCTTTGTGGGTATCGCCGGAGAGAACCGGGGCCAGTTGGACCTGGCTCCCGGAGGGGGGGTCATGGTGGGTGCCCGCTACGGCATCGAGCTTTCGGGACCCTTCGCCCTGGAAGGCACCGCCTTCTTCCTTCCCACGGACCGGAACGTCTACGACCCCACCGTGGACCCGGATGAGCAGCTCCCCGAGTTCCTGGGGACCTCCAACTCCCTGGTGGGGGGCATCGACGGACGCCTCCGGTTCACCCTCACCGGTGCCCGCACCTGGCATCGGCTGGCCCCCTTCGTCCTTCTTGGCGGCGGTGTGGCCGGCGACCTGACACCCCGAAGCTCCCTGGAAGACGAGTTGGTCTCGGAGGAGAGGTTCACCCTGGGACCGACCTTTCTGGGTGTGATGGGTGCCGGCACCCGCTGGCTTCCCACCGACAACCTGACCTTCCGCGTCGACGCTCTCCTCCATATCTGGAAGGCCGGAACGCCCCGGGCCTTCTTCCAGTTCGAGGAGCAGTACGGATCCGTCCCCGAGCAGGAGTGGCCCGGGGTGGGCGCCCTGGTGGTGGGGGCATCCTTCCGCTTCTGAGACCTCCATCATGGTCCGCCCCCCCCTGCCGGCGGCCCTGACCGTCCTCATCGGGTTGGTCCTTCTGGTGGGATCGGTGGGGTGCGCCCTGCCCCGGTGGCCGGTGGAGGGGCCGGTGAGCTCCCCCTTCGGCATCCGGTGGAGCGGCTGGACGCCGGCGGTGCACCGGGGCATCGACATCGCCGTCCCCACCGGCACCCCCATCCGCGCCATGCGCGGAGGTCGGGTTCGCTTCGCCGGGGAGATGCGGGGGTACGGCAAGGTGATCTGGCTCGAGCACCGGGGCGGATCGCTCTCCGCCTACGCCCACCTGTCGGAACTCCGCGTGCGCACGGGGGAGCAGGTGTCGGGGGGGCAGGTCATCGCCCTGAGCGGCGCCACCGGGCGGGTCACCGGCCCCCACCTGCACTTCGAAGTCTGGGTGCAGGGGCGGCCGGTGGACCCGGCTCTCTATCTGGGAGGAAGGCCCTGACCCTGCCGGGCCGGGCGGGCGATCAGCCCTCTCCCTTGAGGGTTCGGATCTCCTGGGTCAGCCGCGGTACCACCTCGAAGAGATCCCCCACGATGCCGTAGTCCGCCACCTTGAAGATGGGGGCGTCGGCGTCCCGGTTCACCGCCACGATGGTGCCGGCGGTGCGCATCCCCGCCAGGTGCTGGATGGCCCCCGAGATCCCCACGGCAAAGTACAGCTTGGGCGCCACCGTCTTCCCGGTCTGCCCCACCTGCTCCCCATGGGGCCGCCAACCGGCGTCCACCACGGCCCGGGAGGCGCCGAGCCCTGCCGAATTCCCCAGGGCGCTCCGGAGATCTTCCAGCACATTCCAGTTCTCCGGATCCTTGAGCCCCCGCCCACCGGCCACCACCACGCCGGCCTCGGCCACATCGGGAATGTCCCCGCCCGTGGCCTCGAAGGAGACGATCCGGGTCGGCCACGACGACGGATCCTCGGTGATCTCCACCGATTCCACATCCACCTCGGCCTGCCAGTCCTGGGGCTGGAAGACGTTGGGGCGCAGGGTGGCCAGGACCGGCGTGGCATCCACGGAGATCCGGGTGAAGGCCTTTCCGGCGTAGACGGGGCGCAAAAGCTCCAGCGCCCCATTGACCACCGCGATCCCTGTGATGTCCTGGGCCAGGGGTACGTCCAGAAGGGCCGCCAGCCGCGGGGCCAGATCCTTCCCCTGGCTGGTGGCGGGAAGGAAGACGGCGTTGTATCCGCCGGCCTCCACCACCCCCTTCAGGATCCGGGCGTAGCCGTCCGGATGGTAGTCGGCCAGTGCGCCGTGGGCCGCCACCAGCACCCGGGCCGCCCCGGAGCCGTTCAACTCGGCGGCCTGCGCCTCGATCCCCTCTCCACCCACCAGGAGCACATCCACCTCGCCCTCGTGCCCGATGGCCACCCCGGCCGCCGCCGACACGACTTCTCGCGAAACGCCCCGGAGGAGGCCGTCCCGCTGCTCTGCAATCGCCAGAATCTTCATGCTGTCCCTCGTGTTCGCTTGGGTTCTTGGTGACGGTTGTGGTACCGGGATCAGAGGACGTTGGCCTCTTCCCTGAGGAGTCGGACCAGTTCGGGGACGGCATCGGGGCCCTCGCCCACAATCCGCCCCGCCACCCGCTCCTTGGGCAGTTCCATGGCCTTCACCTGGAGGCGGGCCGGACCCATCTCCGCCTCCTTCTTCTCCAGCGGCTTCCGCTTCGCCGCCATGATCCCCTTGAGGGAGGCGTAGCGGGGTTCGTACTCACCCTTGGTGATGGTGACCACGGCGGGAAGGGGAAGCTCCAGAACCCGGGTGCCCCCCTCCACCTCGCTGCGGCAGACCACGCCGGCGTCGGTCACCTCGAAGCTGGACACGGCGGTGGCGCACGGGCGCCCCAGGAGGGTGGCCAGCATGGGGCCCACCTGCTGCCCATCGTCATCGGCGGCCTTCACGCCCAGGAGCACCAGGGGCGGATCCGACTCCCGGATCTCCGCCGCCAGCCCCTTGGCCGTAGCGAGACCGTCTGCCGTCACCTCTCCCTGGAGGAGGACGGCGCGGTCCGCCCCCATGGCCAGCGCGGTGCGCAGGGTTTCCTGGGAGGCGTCGTCGCCCAGGGTGATCACCGTCACCTCTCCCTCGCCCCGGGCCTCCTTCAGGCGGAGCGCCGCCTCCACGGCGAACTCGTCGTAGGGACTCAGGACGTACTTCACGCCGTTGGGATCGATGGAGGTGCCGTCGTCACCGACCCGGATCCGGGTCTCGGTGTCGGGCACCCGCTTGATGCAGACGATGATGTTCACGCGTGCACTCCGTGCGTTCAGGTTCAAGAGGTCAGGTTGTTCTATCAGGTCGGCACGGCCCCTACCCCGGGTTCGCGGCGGCGATCCGCAGCGCTTCCTCGGTTCAATCAGCCCAGGGTCGCGCCCACCACGCCGAAGGCCACGGTGGCGACTCCGGCGGCCAGCATGGCGTAGGGGAGCTGGGTCCGGACGTGATCGATGTGATCGGTGGCCGCCGCCATGGACGAGATGATGGTGGTGTCGGAGATGGGCGAGGAATGATCGCCGAAGATCCCCCCCGACAGCACCGCCGCAACGAAGGGCGCCAGGGGAAGCCCCAGCGTCATCCCCACCGGAACGGCGATGGGGAGCATGATGGCGAAGGTCCCCCAACTCGTTCCCGTGGAGAAGGCGATCCCCGCCGATACCAGGAAGAGGAGAGGGAGAAGGATGAAGAGGGGGAAGACCCCCGTGGTCACCTGGGCCACCCAGGCCCCTGTCCCCAGGGCGTTGGCCACATTCCCCAGGGCCAGGGCCAGGAGAAGGATGAGGGCCAGGGGAACCAGTCCACCGGCTCCCTTCAGCGCGGTCCGGGTCAGCTCATCCACCGTGTTGGCCTTCTGGGCCAGGAGGAGGCCCCACGCCATGGCCAACGCCGCCAACACCGCCCAGAGGACCGAGGTGGAGCCGGACCCGGCCCGGAGATCTCCCCCTCCGGTGATCCAGAGCCCCACCGGCATCATCACCACCATGGTGGTGATGGGAACCACCATGTTCACCGCTCGGGGCGGGATACGGTCATTGGGCTTGGGAGAGAGGATCTCCTCGTCGATCATGGGCTGGGACTCGGGCCACTCCTTCACCCCGCCCTGGGTCCGGAGCTCCGCCTTCTTCATGGGTCCGATGTCGATCTTCCAGATCACCACCGCCAGCGCCAGGAGCGCGGCGCCCAGGGCGTAGAAGTTCAGGGGGATGGTCCCCAGGAGCACCCCCAGCGGATCCTCCACACCCAGGGAATCCAGAAGTCCCAGATTGTAGGCCCCCCAGGCGTTCAGGGGGATCAGGATGCAGATGGACGCCGAGGTGGAGTCGATGATGTACGCCAGCTTCTCCCGGGATACGCGGTAGCGGTCGAAGAGGGGACGGGACACGGCCCCCGACACCAGCACCGTGATGTTGCTCTCGATGAAGATGATGACGCCGATGATCCAGGCCAGGAACTGGGAACGCTTTCCGTTGTTCACCCACTCCCGGGTCTCCAGGTACCGGATGAACCCCCGGACCCCGCCGGAACTCTCCACCGTGGCGATGAGGGCTCCGATGACCAGGGTGAAGAGGATGACATTGGCGTTCCCGGCGCTGGCCAGCACCGCCACCGTCTCCTCGATGGACCGACCGAGCCCGGCGAAGGGATTCCAGTCGGCCATGATGGTCCACCCGAGCCAGATCCCGGCACCCAGGGAGAGGTAGACCTGCCGGGTCCAGATGGCCAGGACAATGGCCAGGACCGGAGGAAGTACGGAGACCCAGGTGGGATCGTTCATGGACGCCAGGAAGTCTCGGTAGAGGCCGCAACGTGAGGGCCGGAAGACACGTGGGGAGAGTGGGCCAGAAAGAACCGGAGCGGCCAGTCCCGGGCCTTCCGGATCCCGATGCGGCCCGACACCGCCACCTGGTCGGGAGATACCGGCCCGTCCGGGGGCTCGAGATACAACGGAGGTCGGTCGATGGTGTGCCCGTCCATGGTCCCATCGATGCCCAGGGCCTGGCAGAGGCGGGCGGGGCCATTGGCGGGATCCTGCGGGCGCCCCCGCCGGCGGCGCATGGCATCGCCACCTTCCAGCGGCTCCAGGGCGCGAATCAGCACGGCCTCCGGATCTCCCTCGTCACCGGTTACCACGTTGAAGCACCAGTGCATTCCGTAGATGAAATACACATAGGCCCGACCCGGCGGCCCGAACATGGTCCGGTTCCGCGGGGTCGGGCCTACAGCGCCGTGACAGGCGGGATCGTGGGCCCCGACATACGCCTCGGTCTCCACGATGCGCCCGGAGGTCCGCACCCCGTCAATGAGCGACACGAGCCTCCAACCAAGCAGGTCCCGAGCCACCACGGCGGCGGGTCCAGCAACCATGGAGAGGGGCGACGGGGTCAGCGTCCGCCGGAGCCGGCGCCACCCTCGGCCTCCAACCGGGACTTCCGCCGGGCGAAGTCCTCCTTCCACCCGTCCAGAACCTTCCCGGCGCGGTTGGCGGTGAGGATCTGCCCAACCCTGTCCGGGTTGCTCTGCAGGACCCGGAAGGTGTCTGCCCCAAGCACCTCCACCAGCGACTCGGCGGTCTTCTGGCCGACGCCGGGATAGGAGTTGCTCAGGTACTTGATGATGCTGGTGGGATCCGTGGGCAGGTGGAGACGGGCCGGGTCGATGACCCCCGGTGCTCCGGCGCCTTCCGATCCAGGGGCCGGCTTCTTGGCCCCGGACTTCTTTGCGGGCTTGGCCTTGGCCTTGGCCTTGGCCTTGGCCTTGGGTTCAGCCGTCCTGGCGGCAGTCTTCGCCTCGGGTTCGGCCTTCTTCCCGGCGGGCTTTGCCTTGGCCTTGGGTTCGGCCTTCTTCTCGGCGGGCTTGGACTTGGCCTTGGGCTCGGCCTTCTTCTGGGCGGGCTTGGACTTGGCCTTGGGCTCGGCCTTCTTCTCCGCAGGCTTGGCCTTGGGTGCGGCCTTCTCCTGGGCAGGCTTCGGCTCGGCCCTGGACTGGGTCCGCTTCTCCGCAGGTGCAGACGGCGTACTCACCACCTGCCCTTCGAGGAGGGGCGGCGGGCCATCCTTGGCTCCCCGGCGGCGACTCTGCCTCGGCCGGAGACGGCGGGCCTCCTCAGCGGCGGATTCCCGCGTGTCCTGGCCTCGGGTTGGCCGATCCGGCGCCGCATCCTTTCGCGGCGTGGCGGCGGGCGCCTCGCCGGCGGGCGAAGCCTCGGCGTCCGGCGTGGGCTGGCGACCCTTGGTCTCGGCCACCGCGTCGGTGGGCCGGGAAGGTTCGGTCCGCGACGCCGTCTGATCAGGGGTCCGGGGCTTCGCCTTCGCCGCTCCCTTGGGCAACCCGACCTGGAACTGACCGTTCTCACCCTTCTCCAGGGTGACCACGCCGTCGTCCACGCCCTGTTTCACAAAGAGGGAGAACTTGCTGAAGCCCAACTCGGCCTCGTCGAATCCCGATTTGATGGCCAGCATCCGCCGCTTCACGTCGGAGTCCCGGACCGTACTCCCCTCATGGTCTTCCAGGAGATCCCGGATGGCCTGCTGAAGGAGGTCGTAGGCGGCCTGCTTGGCGTCGCTCACCTCCGCTTCGGCGGGGGCCGGAGCCACCTCCGGCGCAGCGGCTGTGGGGGTCTCAAGTGGCTGGGGTGCAGAGGAGGCCTCGGAGGCAGCGGGCTTGCGCTCATCCCGATCCCGGGACCGGCCGTCGGACCTGCGGCCGTCGTTCCTGCCACCCCGCCCGCGATCCGACCGATCGGACCGGGACGAAGTCCGGGACGGCGACGCGCCCCCGGCCTTGTTCACCTCATACTGGCCGTTCTCCATCTTCCGGATCTCCACGAGCCCCTTCTGGGCCGCTTCGGTCAGAAAGCGGGAGAACTTGCTGAACCCGAAGCTCTTCTCCTCGAAGCCCGGGTCGATCTCCAGCATGACCTGCTTGAGGCGGTCCGAGCGCATCACGTCGTTGCGCCGCGCCATCTGCTCCACCGCCTTCTCCACCAGGACCCAGGGATCCTGAGCCACGGCCGCGGAGCCGTCGCTGGTCTTCCGGAGGCCGGAGAGGGAGGTATACGAGTAGTACTCATCGCAGTTCTGGACCAGGATATCCGAGGACGACTCCTGGATCCCGACTCCGATGACGTACTTGCCGTACTCCTTCAGCTTCAGGACCAGGGACGAGAAGTCCGAGTCCCCGGTGAGGAGGATGTAGGTCCCGATCTCGGGGCGGGTGAAGACCAGCTCCATCCCGTCGATGGCCATCCGGATGTCGGTGGCGTTCTTCTTCGAGCTGCCGTAGGCGGGGGCGAAGATGAGATCGATGGACGCCTCGGAGAGGGGAACAATGTACTGAGGGTATCGGCGCCAGTCGGCATAGGCCCGCTGGACGGTGACCTTCCCCTTGATGATATCGGAATTCAGGAGCGACTTGAGCTCCTTGGAAAGGTCACTGCGCATCCCCATGGTCACATTGTCGAAATCGACCAGGAGCGCGGCATTGGGGGCGTGTGGGGGAAGGTACGGCGCGGAGGCTCCCTCCATGTGGGGAGCCCTGGAAAACGGGGTACTCATACGGTTGATATTCAGCCTGTCTATATAGTGATCGCGGAATCACCGCGTGACCTCCCCTCCCCCGCCCGGAGCTCCGCATCCGAGACCATCTCGGAGACAGCGCAGGTTCCGGGGGCGGGATGGGGAAGCCGCCCGGTGTTCAGGTTCCGGGAGAGCGGCTCTCCTGCTTGAGGAGTCGAGCAATCTCCACCCGTCGAATCTTTCCCGTCCCGGTCGAAGGGAGCGCATCGACGAACCGGATGGAGTCCGGGGTTTTGTAGGCGGCCAGCGTCTGGCTACACCAATCCTGGATTTCCTCTTCGGTCACGATGGCCCCTTCCATTGGAACGAGCACGGCACACACGGCTTCTCCAAGAAGATCGTCCTGGACGCCTACAACCACCGCCTCCAGAACGGCCGGATGAGCTAGCAGCCGATCTTCCACTTCCCGGGGATGCACGTTTGAACCGCCACGAATGATAACGTCCTGTCGGCGTCCCACCAAATGGATGAATCCGTCCTCGTCCACAATGCCCAGATCGCCGGTTCGGAAGTACCCTTCGGGGTCCTGTGTGACCTCGGTGGCCCGGGGCTGCCGGTAGTACCCCTTCATCACCCCGTCCCCCCGCACCAGGATCTCTCCCAGGCTCTCCACCGGAAGCACTTCACCTTCGGGACCCACTACCTTGACCTCCGTCCCCTCCAGCGGCCGCCCCACGGTGAAACGGCGCTTCTCCAACGGGTCATCCGGTCGCGTCATGGCCAGGGTGGACGAGGTCTCCGTGAGAGAGTATCCACCCACCAGCCTGGGGCAGAGTGCCGCTTCCACGGCGTCGAAGAGCCGCTCGCCGAAGGGGGACCCGGCCATGAATCCGACGCGAAGGGACGAGAGGTCACGGGAGCGCCGCTCCTGCTCCCGGAGCTCTCCGGCGAAGAGCATGGGAACGCCGTGGTGCACCGTCACACCATGGGCTTCGATGAGATCCAGGGTGCCGGCCGGCTCCACCTCCTCCTGGAGTACCAGCGAGGCTCCGGCCAGCGCCGTGCCCAGAACGCCGGGCCCCAGACCGAAGGGGTGGAAGAGAGCCGTGATCCCGATGACCCGGTCGGAGGGCCCCATGGCCAGCGCCCGGGCGGTGCCCCCGGCCGTGTACAGGAGGTTTCGCCGCGTGAGCTCGACGCCCTTGGGCTTTCCCGTCGTCCCGGAGGTGTAGACGATGGCGAAGAGTTCGTCCGGGTCCTCGGCCACCTCTCCCTCGATGGACCGGTCCAGGCCGGACGAGACCAGATCCTCGAACTGATAGATGCGGTCGTCGTACCAGAGATCCTCGTCGCCCACCGTCACCAGATACTGGAGTTCGGGGAGGCGCGGGAGGAGATCCTCGAATAGCTGCAGATAGTCCACCCCGTGGAGGTTCTCCACCGTCACCGCGCACACGGCCTCCGAATGCCGGAGCATGTAGCGAAGCTCGATCTCCGGGAGCTTGGGGTTGATGGGGACGATCACCACCCCCAGGCGGGCGCAGGCGAAGAGGCTGACCACGAACTCGGGACAGCCGGGCAGAATCACCGCCACCCGGTCTCCGGGCTCGATCCCCATGGTGGAGAGGGCGGCGGCCAGCGCCCGGGACTCCCGGTTCACCCGCCGGTAGCTGAACGACTCCCCCCGGAAGTGGAGGAAGGGCGAGGAAGGCGTCTCGCCGGCCCAATGCTCGAGGATCTGGGCCAACGGGAGATCCGGCGTGCGCTCGAGGAGCGCCATGGCACCTCCGGAAGAGTCCGATCGGAAGGGAGAGTGGCGGGCCGTGGACACCGACGCCGACCGCGAAACTATAGAAGGCACCCCGGAACCCGTCAAACCCCGTCCAGTACGGAGACGAGGGCGTCTTCCGGCACGCTCCGGCTCCAGGTCGGGGGGCCGTCCCCCTTCCCGGAGAAGACCCGGCCCAGCCGCTCCAGGAGGACGAACCGGACGCTTCCCGCCCGGGCCTTCTTGTCCCGGGCCAGGAGTTCCATGACCCGGGCCCGGGAAAGGCCTGCAGGGGGCTCGGTGGGCAGCTCCACCGCCGCCACTGCCTCCTGGAGGCGCACCGCCGTACCCGGCTCGGTCACACCCAGCCGCTCGCCCAGGCGGGCTTCCAGGATCATCCCCACCGCCACGGCGCTGCCGTGGGGGAGGCGGTACCCGGACGCCGCCTCCAGGGCGTGGCCCAGCGTATGGCCGAAGTTCAGGATCTGCCGGAGCCCCCCTTCCGTCTCGTCGCGGCTCACCACGTCGGCCTTGATCTCCACCGAACGGGAGACCATCCGGGTGGTGGCGGGGTCGGCGCCGGCCAGAAGGGCGTCGGCCTCGGCCACGATGCGCTCCAGGTACGGCGCATCCACGATGGCGCCGTGCTTCACCGCCTCGGCCAGCCCCTGGCTGCGCTCGGCCCGGGGGAGGGTTCCGGCGAGCTCGGTGTCGGCCAGGACGAAACGGGGAGGGTGGAAGGCGCCCACCAGATTCTTCCCCAGGGGGACGTCGACCCCGGTCTTGCCACCCACCGACGAGTCCACCATGGCCACGATGGAGGTGGGAAGCTGCACCACCGGGATGCCCCGCATGTACGAGGCGGCCACGAAGCCGGCCAGGTCTCCGGTCACCCCTCCCCCCAGCGCCACCACGCACCCATCCCGCCCGACCCCCCGCTCCAGGAGGGCGTCGGTGAGGCGGATCCACTCCCCCCGATTCTTGTTCTCTTCGCCGTGGGGGAAGCTCAGCCGGTGCACGGGGCGACCGAGGCGTCCAACGGCCTCGGCCACCGTGTCGCCGTGGAGCTCCATGACCCGGTCGTCGGCCACCAGGGCGTAGGCGTGGGCAGGGGCGCGATCTCTCAGGAGGTCCGGGAGTTGGGTGAGGGCGGACGGTCCCACCACCACCGGATATTCGCCGCCGATGGCGCTCTGGACGAGGGTGCGGGACGGGGTCACGGCGCCCCCCCCTTCCCCCCACCCCGCAGGGGTCGCCTCCGCAAGGTGTCCCGTTTCCGTGGGCTCAGACCGGGCTCCATGGGGGGCTCTCAGGACTCGGCTCGACCGTAGCGGTCGCGGATCCGGACCACGTCGTCCAGCTCCGGCGTGGACGCCTCAAGGATCCGGCAGTCCGTCAACGCCGTGATCTGATGGAGAAGGCCGGGACGGATGTGGATGCTCTCGCCCGCCTTCAGATCACACGACTCCAGCGCACGGGGCGCCCGTCCCACCTCGAGGCGGATCTCGCCGTCCAGGAGGTGGAGCGTCTCATCCTTCACCTCGTGGAACTGGAGCGACATGGCTTCCCCGGCTCGGACGAAGAGGATCTTGCCCACGTACCGATCGGTGTGGGCCCAGATGATCTCGTGGCCCCAGGGCTTCTCCACCTTCCGGGGCGAGAGGGGCAGCGCCGGCTCCGCAGTGGCGCCCACCGGGGTGACGGTTTCCAGCACACCCTCGGGCACGCTACGGAAGGACTCTCCTGCTCCTGACATGAACGACTCTCCCTGAGATAGCCTCTTGATGCCCGAATCGGACCTCCTGCGACCCGGTTCGGGACCCGTGTGTTCCCTTTCCCCCTCCCTACCCCCGACCCGTCAGGAGCCCCCCCCCGGGGCCTCAGGCTCCCCGATCGAAGCAGCCCTGAAAGCTCGGGTTGTTCTCCTCATCCACCGGGACGGGAAAGTTCACGTCCGGCCCGAATGCGCCGCCCTTGTGGTACACCTGGCTGGGGAAGACCTGATCCGGCGCCCGGTCGTACTGGCGGATCAGGCGCCGGAGGTCGCCGAGGCGGTGGCCGGTCTGCCAGAGCCAGAGCGCCCGCTCCTGGAAGTGGAGGTCGACCCGGGCCTCGGAGGTCAGGGTCGCCAGATCTTCCCTGGTGAAGGGCTCCAGGCCGTCCATCCGGAGCCTCAGGTCGTTGTGGATCCGGAGGAAGGCCTCCTGGTCGCCTCGCCGGAGCGCCGCCTCGGCCTCGATGAGGCGGGCCTCCACCCCTGTGGCCACCGGTGTGGGAGCCTCCCGGTCCGGGAAGCGGAGCTGGCTGAACTGGGTCACCTGGGCGTCGAAGGCGCGCCCGTCCTCGAACCAGACCACCCGGGAGTCTCCGGCGCGCACCAGTTCACCGGCGGCGGTGACCTCGGTCCCCAGGGAACGGTAGGGCAGCCCGTTCCCGCCGGCAGCGTCGGGGATCCGCCACCGCTTCACACTGTTCACGAAGTTCCAGGTCCCGTTCCACTGCCGAGCCGTGGCCCCGTCGTGGAGGATGGCGTACTCGAAGTCGGTGGGCACCGTGGCCGCCACCGCCGCCGCTTCCTGGAACTCGCCCCGGTTCAGGTGCGCCCGGGCCAACCCCACCGAGGCCAGATGCTCCATGCGCTGGGCGCCGGCGGCCGCCGCCGTGGCCCGGGCCGCTCCGTACCACTGGAGCGCCTCGGCGAACACCTGCCCGGTGGTGAGGGGGGCGCCGTAGATGAATTCGCCGTCGGAGGTGAGTTCGCTGAAGGGCTGTCCCGAGCAGAACATCTCGCCGAAGGCGTTCATCATGAGTCCCACCAGCGCCTGCGCCTCGGCCTGCCCGGCGGCGGCGGGGGCGTGCCGCTGGTAGGCCCGATCAGCCCGGATCGCCGCCAGCCGGGCCCGGTGCATGAGCCGGTAGGTGGTCTGGACGGTGGCGTTGGTGGCCTGGATGCTCCGCCGGTCCACCTCCACCCGGGTCAGGAAGGTCCCGGACGCCTCGTATTCATCGCTCAGGAGGCCGCTCAGGAGGATGAACGAGTTGTCCTGAGCGGCCCCCCGTCCGGCGTACGCCACCTGAGTCTCGCCTACGGCATGGGCCCGGAACACCGGCAGGTTGGCGGGATCGTCGATGTCTTCGAACTGGGCGGTATCGGGATCGTCTACCTGCAGGATCCGGTCGAAGTCACACCCGGTCGGCGCGAGGATGAGGGCCACCAGCGCAAGCCTCTTGGCGCCCCGACGCGGACTGGTGGCGCCCCGACGCGGAGCAGACGCGCCCAATCGCCCAGCAAGTGCACCCAGTGCGCCCAGTGCACCCAGTCCGCCCGGTCGCCGAGTAAGCCCGCCTAGCTGTCGAGTAAGCCCGCCCAGCCGCCGCCATCCCTCCTGGCCCTCCGACCTCGAACTCATCCGTAGCCCCTCGCGGTTCGCGTCCATCAGAAGTCCACGCTCACCCGGGCGGTGAAGTGCCGCAGCGGGGGCTGGGTCAGGAAGTCGGCGGTAGCGAAGTTCGCCTGCCCGGCGAAGTTCAGCTCCGGGTCGAGTCCGGTGTAGTCCGTCCATGTGGCCAGATTCCGCCCGGCCAGCGTCAGCCGCAGGCCGTCGGCGCCCACCCGGCTGGCCAACCCCGGAGGGGCCGTGAAGGTGATGGCCACCTCCCGGAGGCGGGTGAAATCGGCGGGCTCCACGAAGACGCCGGCGGCCCCCTGGTAGAGTCCGGCCAGCGCCTGAGCCTGGAGCATGGGGTCGGCCGTGGGGTCGTGGATCTCCCGGCAGTTCTGGAACGACAGGCACCGGAACTGGCGAGTGGTATTGAAGAGGTAGTGCCCACCCTGGTGGTCCACGAGGGCCCGCACCGCAATCCGGTCCAGGAGCCGCACATTCAGGTTGAGGGAGAACTCCCGGGTGGGAAGCGCCGAGCCGATGAACCGGGCCTGGTCGCTCAGCACCACATCGCCCGGTCGCACCGGCCCCTGGCTGGGAATGTTCACCTCCTGAAC
Source organism: Gemmatimonadales bacterium (assembly GCA_007695195.1). Lineage (GTDB taxonomy): Bacteria > Gemmatimonadota > Gemmatimonadetes > Longimicrobiales > Gaopeijiaceae > PWLA01. Next base: position 23,011 of record REEG01000166.1, read on the forward strand.
GACCCGTCCCCAGTAGCCGCCCAGGGGGTAGCCCTCCTGGTGCCGCTGGCTGTCGCCGCCGAGACCGAAGACAATGGGCTCCACGTCCCCGAGGTTGATGAGCTCGTTGTCGGTGAAGGAGCCGGACACCCCCGTCTCCACCCGGAGCCCGGGGCGGTTCAGGAGAATGGTGGTGACGCCGAACTCCATCCCCTGGTTCACCACCTCCGCCAGATTCTCGAAGCGGGTGGTGGTGGCGCCTAGAGACGGGGCCAGGCGTCGGGAGACCAGCGCGTCCCGGGACCGCTTGTGGAAGTAGGTGGCCTCCAGGATCACCCGGTCTTCCAGGAGGCCGGCGTCGAAGCCCCCCTCCACCTCCGTCACGATCTCCGGACGGAGGTCGGGATTTCCGGCGCCGCCGATGGAGAAGCCGGGCTGGTTCGTCCCGTCCACATTCACCGTCTGGGGCGTCAGGAAGAAGAGCGCGTCCCGAAAACCCGGGCGGAGTCCGGCTCGTCCCACCGCGCCCCGCAGTCGAAAGCTGTTGAAGGTGGGGGAGTCGGGGAACCAGGCCTCTTCATTCACCACCCACGAGAGGCTCAGCGACGGATACCAGACCAGATCGAACTGGTCTCCGAAGGAGTTGTCGTCATCGGCCCGGAACGCGGCGTTGAGGTAGACCCGGTCCCGCCAGGCGATGCGCTGTTCGATCCACCCGGCCAGGGTGCGCACGTCGCTGAACGCCTCACTCACCGTGAAGTCTTCGGTGGCGGCACCGAGCGAGCGCGTGCCGTCCAGGAGACCGGTGGCGGAGGCGTACGTCCCGTGGAACCGCTGCCGGTTCGCCTCGCCACCCACCGCCGTGTTCCCCTGCACGGAGGGGGAGAGCCGGTAGCTGGTGCGTCCCGAGAAGCGGGCGGTGTACGTCTCCACATCGATCTTGTTGGAGACCCGTTCCCCGATGGGGAGGGTGGCGAAGAAGATGGTCCGGGGCGGAACGAAGGAGTTGTCGTGGCGCTCCACGTCGTCCAGCCCCACGCTCCCACGGAAGCTGAGCCACTCCGTCGCCTCCCAGCTCCCCTCGGCCCCTACCACCACCCGGTCCACCTCCTGCTCCGTCTCGTACCGGACCAGGGCGTCCGGCCCGCCCACCAGCCACCCCCGGGTCGGCCCGTCCTGGCTCGCGCCCAGGAGGGCGCCGGAGATCATCCCCAGGGTGTTGTTGTCGTTCTGCGGCAGTCGCGCCGTGCTCCGGGTGAATCCGGTGCGGACGCTCACGGCCAGACGGTCCGAGAATCGGTGATCGAAGTTTCCGCGGAGGCTCATTCGCCACAGATCGTTGTTGGGAAGGGCCCCCTCCTCATCCTGAAGCTCGCCGGACATGAAGTAGGTGAACTGCTCGGACCCGCCGGTCACGCTCAGTCCGAACCGTTGCCGGTCCCCGGTGCGGAGAAGCCCGCTGGCCTGGATGGGGTTGAAGGTCCGGAGCGATTCCAACTCGCACACCCCCGCCGCCTGCAGGTCGATGCGGCACCCGGGCTGGCCGGCGGTGGAGAGGCCGGTGACGTTGTCGGGGTAGTCGTGGAAATCCTCGGACAGCCCCCGTTCCACGAAGACATTCCACCGAGGATCACTCACCCGCCCTCCCCGCGTGGTGATCTGGATGGCTCCGGCCGCCGCCGCCGTTCCGTACATGGCGGTGGCCGCCGGCCCTTTCAGGATCTCGATGTTCTCGATGTCCCGGGGATTCAGATCCTCGAAGCGGGAGAAAGACTGCCCGCCCACACCGATGCTGCTGGACTGGGCGCTGTTGTCGGCGCGAACCCCGTCGATGATGACGAGGGGCTCGTTGGACAGGGAGACGCTGGCCGAGCCCCGGATGCGGATGCGGGCCCCGGTTCCCACCGTCCCCCCGGGCGAACTCACCACCACCCCGGCGGAGCGCCCCTGGAGGAGTTCGGAAAAGCTGGTGATGGCCACCAGATCCGACTCCTCCGGGAGGATGTTGCCCACCACATTCCCCAGCTCCCTGCGTCGCACTTCGGCGCCGGCGGCGGTGAGCACGATCCCCTCGAGGCCGATGGCCTGGCGCTCCAGGCGCACGGTGATCCCCACCACGTCTCCCGGCACCACCTCCACCTCCTGCCGGACGGTGGCGAAGCCGATGAAGCGGATCTCCAGCGTCTGGATACCCGCCGATACGGCCCCCAGGGTGAAGGCTCCGTCGGGTCCGCTGAGGACGCCGGTGGTGGTTCCTTCCACCGTGATCTGGGCTCCCGCCAGGGGGCGTCCGGTCTCGGCGGTGGTGACCACGCCCTCCACCGATCCGGTCTGCTGGGCCGAGACCGGGGCATGGAGGAGGAGGGCCACGAGAAAGGCCGCGGGGAGGGTCCTGAGGATGGTCATCGGGAGGGCCGCCGCCCTTCCGGCCAGATCCGTCGTCCACATCCATGGCGTCATTCCCGGCCTCCCGGCGAAAAGATGTGCGGGCCTTCGCATAATCTTCTTCATTCTAAGTCACAGCGCCGCCGCACCCAACCACCGGAGTCCCAGCGCCGCCGAGCCCAGCCACCAACCCTGAACTCACATGGCGCGGTCGCAGGCATTACCTTGTCGGGTAGTGTCACCTTCGGGTAGTCCCAACCGTGGTTAGCGTCAGGGACCCGCCCCCTCGACTGTCGTGTACTTGAGAGGATGCGTGTCCGTTCACCCCAGGGGTCCAGGGTTCAGGCAGATGTCACCAAGTCCGAAAGGTTCATCCAGATCCACCGCCGGAAAGGGTGGAAACATCGGCGGGAAGTTGGCTGAGGTGTCCGGATTCCTGGGGCGAGCGATTCAGTCGGCCGGCCGCATCGGTCGGATCCCCTGGGTCTGGATCCCCCTCCTCTTCGTGGCGGCCGGGGGACTGGGTTTCGGTTGGGGCGCCTGGCGGAATCTGTGCGTGGATTGCCCGTCCATCGCCCAGATCCATACGTGGGAGCCGCAGCAGACCTCCAAGATCTTCAGTCACGACGGACGGCTCATCGGGGAGCTGGGGGTGGAGCGGCGGACGCCGGTGTCCATCCAGGCCCTCCCGGATCACGTCCCCCAGGCCTTCATCGCCATCGAGGACCGCCGCTTCGACCAGCACCGGGGGATCGACCTGCGGGGCACCACACGAGCGGCTCTGGGCGTCGTCACCACCGGGTCGCTGCAGGGCGGCGGCGGGAGCACCATCACCCAGCAGCTCGCTCGGAACATGTTCGAGACCATCGGCTTCGAGAAGCGGGTGGAACGGAAGCTGAAGGAGCTGCAGGTGGCGCTGGAGCTGGAGCGGGCGTACTCCAAGGATCAGATCCTGGAAGCCTACATGAACCAGATCAACCTGGCGCATGGATGGTGGGGGATCCAGACGGCGGCCCGCAACTACTTCGGCAAGGACGCCACCGAGATGAATCCGGCGGAGGCCGCCCTCCTGGCCGCCATCGCCAACCGCCCCAACTTCTACTCGCCCTTCCGGAACCCCGACGCCGCCATGCGCCGCCGGAACCTGGTCCTGGATCGGATGGGCCGGGAAGGCTTTCTCTCCACGGACGAGATGCGGGCGTGGCAGGATCACCCCCTCCCCACCGAGCGGGCCGAGGTGGCCGACGGACTCGGCGCCTACTTCACCGAGTGGGTCCGACTCATCCTCCAGGAGCGGTTCCGGGGGCAGGTGAACACCGGAGGCCTCAACGTCTACACAAGTCTTGATGTGGAGATGCAGCGAGCAGCCGAAGCCGCCATGGAGCGAGGCTTCGAGCGGATCGAAGGACGCCCGGGCTTCCGCCACCCCCGCTACGAGGAGTTCGCCGATCAACGGCAGGCGCTGGAAGGGGACAGCCCCTATCTGCAGGGAATGTTCATCGCCCTGGATCCTCAGACCGGCGCCGTCCGTGCCCTGGTGGGAGGAAGGGATTTCGAGCAGTCCCGCTTCAACCGCGCCGTGCAGGCCCGGCGTCAGCCCGGCTCGGCCTTCAAGACCTTTGTGTACGCCTCGGCCTTCGCCAGCGGGATCCCGGCCTCCCACATCATCACCGACTCCCCGGTGGTGCGTCGCGAGGTGGATGGGACCGAATGGCGACCCCGGAACTTCTCCGGCGAGTTCGAGGGGGACATGACGCTGCGGGAGGCCTACCGCCGGTCCATCAACACGGTGGCCATCAAGCTGGCCGATGAAGAGGTGGGCCTCGAGACGGTGGCGCAGCAGGCCCGCCGCTTCGGGATCAACTCCCTGATCCCGCGGGTGCCTTCCATGGCGCTGGGATCGGCCGATGTCCTCCCGCTGGAGATGGCCGAGGCCTACTCGGCCTTCGCCAACATGGGCACCCGCGTCCGCCCCTTCCCCATCCTCCGGGTGGAGAGCGCCGACGGCGAGATCCTCTGGGAGCCCCAGCCCGAGCGCACGCAGGTCCTGGACTCCCTCACCACCCGTGTCATGGTGAGCGTCATGGAGGATGTGGTGAATCGGGGAACCGCCTACAACGCCATCCGGGCCCCTCACGGCGCCGATCTCCCCCTGGAGATCCCGGCGGCGGGGAAGACCGGCACCACCAACAACTTCACCGACGTCTGGTTCGTGGGCTTCACCCCGACGCTGCAGGCCGCCGTCTGGTTCGGGATGGATCGTCCCCGACAGATCTACCCCCGGGCCACCGGCGGTGTGGACGCGGCACCGGTGTGGGGCGACTTCATGAGGCAGGTCTACGTGGGCGACGGCCCGGGGCAGAACACCATGGCCGACAACGGGGACGCCGGATACACCCCCATCCTCCCAATCCCCGAACCGTGGAGCACCGAGGGGCTCATCCAGCGCGAAGTGGACTCCCTCACCGGGCTCCTGGCCTCGCCGTGGTGCCCCCGGGAACGGGCCTACACCGAGTTCTTCATCCCGGGCACCGAACCCACCGAAGAGTGTGACGAATCTGGCCGCGGCCGGTCGCCCTGGCCCTGGTAACCCCTGCTTCGTATTGGCTAAGAGGAGTCGTATCGCCCCATGCCCATCGTGATCTTCACCTTCGAAACCACCCACCAGGCCATGTGGGCAGAGGAAGTGACCCAGGAAGCCGGACTTCCGGTGGAAGTGGCGCCGGCCCCGGCCCACGTGGACGCCAAATGCGGGCTCTCGCTGCGGACTCCCGCCGACCACGCCGACCGTGTCTCCGACGCCCTCACCCGTGAGGGAATCCAGTTCGGCCGCGTCGAGGAAGAGGGGATCGAAGCCTGAGGGCTTGCAACGCTCGGCGCAGGAAAGAGCGGCCGCACCACCCGGTTCGGCGGGCCCCGGTTCCACCTTCGTGCCTGTCCGACCGGTCAAGATTCGCCTCTCGGTACCTGCGAAGATGCCGCGGTTGAGATTGTGCCCGCTGAGCGGTGAAGATTCGACACTCGACGACGGTAGGCCTCTCGAAAGTCGAATACTGTTCGCTGAGCGGGTACAATTCGACCCTCGGCCATGACGGAGGGCGTGAGATCCGCTTTTTGTCCGCTCAGCAACTGGTGGGCCCCATCCCCGCCCCCAGTCTGATCTTCGTGCCCATCCTCGGTCCCAGCCTCGTCCACGCGCACCTCGAATCGCCCCCCGGGACGTGTACTCCTGGGATTGCACCCCTGGGCGTTTGTTCTGGGATGCTGTTGGTGAAGGGTCTCTTTGGCAGCGTCCTTCCCGGGGTGTGGGCGCCCCCGCCAACATCCTCCAAGAACGAACGCTGAGGGGGCTCACAGCGGGCCCTGTGGGAGGGCGGCGCCATACCGGCGGAGGGCCCGGGGGCCAGGAGGCCCGGCGGGGACCAGAGGGCCGGGAGGGGGGAGCATCCGGATCGGTTCTTGAATGAACCTGGGGGGAGCGCGAAAAAAAGGGGCGGGCCGGGAATCCAATCCCGACCCGCCCCCTTCCCTTCCTGTGAACCTGTCTACTCGGTCAGATCGGTCGAACTCTCAACCGAGAATCCCCCTGCTTACGGCCGGGGCAGGTTCGGGTTGTGCTGCCGCTCGTTGAACGGGATCGGCCAGCACGTCTGGTCCTGCACGTCCGGGAGCTCTTCCTTGTAGTACGGTCCGGGCGGCCGGATGTTGGGGACGGCCCCGGGGTTACGACGCCAGTCACCCATGCGACGGGCGGTGAGCCAGAAGTCGATGGAACGCTGCGCCATGAGCTCACCCAGAAGGTCGTTGCCCTCGTAGGGGCCGTGGCCACCCACCTCGCGACGCTCGTTGATGAACGCCAGCATCTCCGCCGGATCGTTCCGAGCTTCCACCTCGATGTAGCGGGCCTCGAGACCCGACGCCAGATCGATGGACGCCGCCCAGTTGTCGAACTTGAGCTGCGACCAGAGGCGGAGGGTGTTGTCCTGAGCATCCCGTCCCGAATCGAAGAACTGGATCCGGGGGTCACCGGTGATCTCTCCGTCATCGTCGGTCAGGTCCTGACCGATCTCCCGGTAGTGGGGCGGCACCACCAGCGACTCCCGAGAGCCACCGGCGGAGAAAAGGAATACCCCGTTGCCAAGGCGTCCCCGGCTGCCCGGGTCATCCACGAAGGGCACGTTGAAGACGAAGTCATCGGCCACACCCTGCACGGCCTGGATGGCTTCCGCCGTGCGCCCCAACTGCAGAAGGGCGCGCCCCTGCCCGACCCGAGCGGCCGTGGCGAGGTTGGCGGCCTCTCCTCCTCCGGCAGCGTTAGCCTCGGAGATGGTCCGCTCGAACCGATTCACCGCGGTCTCGAGGAGCTGCTCGGTATTCATGAGCGGCCCGGGCTGATTGCCGGACTGCCACATGGTTCCCTCACAGAAGGTCTCGGCCATGAGCACAAGGCCGAATCCGGAGGTGAAGGCTCCCCGGGCCAGATTCAGCTCCTGATCCGGCTCGCCCGTGAGGATGTCCAGCACCTGCTCTCCCTGGGCCACCGAGCGCGCCAGGGGAAACCACACGTCACCGTTGTGGGTGCCGTTGGTGAAATCCACGGCCCGGCGTCCATACTCGTTCCGGGTGGGGAAGGTGTCGCCTACCCAAGCCTCGTTTGAGAACCAGGCCGAGTAGACGATCACATTTCCGTAGGCCGAGGCCAGCGTCTGGAAAGCGGAGCGGGCAAAGAGATTCCCATCCTGCACCGGATCGATGTCCGCAGCGTCGATCACATTGGGGTTTCTGACGTCGAGGAAGTCGTCACACCCCGTTGTCCCGAGCACCACCAGTGCGGTGGCCCCCAGGTAGGCCGAGGCCCGAAGGCTCCTCTTGGTTCGTGTATTCATCATCATAA
>REEG01000187.1 GCA_007695195.1 Gemmatimonadales bacterium
CATCACATACGGCAGGGGCAGGGACCCAGGGTGGCGCCATCCAGCACCGCAGGATCCTGAGGGCACCGGTGGGGGCTGCGGGCATCAATGGGGGCTGCCGGCATCACTGGACTTCCGGCGAACAGAGTCGGCGCTCTCCGGGGCACTTTGACGACCGGCGTCCTCCCCGGACCAGCCCAAGTCGCCCTGCTCGTCAGGAGTAGTCCCCCAAAAGTGCGAAATTAGAATCCGATTCTAATTTTGACACCATCTCCGCCGGATCCAGCTCTCCACCGAGCCATCCACCGGAGAAGACTACGATCTCGTGACCTTCCAAGATGGTGAGGTCGCCACTTTGAACCCTGAGGGGCACAAATCACGACGTCACCCAGTCGACAGATCTCGACATCGCCATTCTCCCCGCTTTTCCAGCTGAAGCGGGGGCAATGCGCCCTAGCGCCCCTCTCAATCCGGCACCCCTACCCACCGGGTTTCTTCCGCTCTGGCTCTCCCGGTACCCCCCGCCCGGCATCCTCCGCCCGGCACCCCCCGCCCGGCATCCGCCAGGCCCCGAGTCAAGTCCTACCGGCTCTCCAGATACGTGTATCCCGCCAGGCCCGCGATGTAGTCGGCGATGAAGGAGTTGGCTTCTTCGCGCGTCAACCCGTCGGCCTTCCGGATCTTCCGGCGGAAGTTGGTAATGAGGGCATGGCTGTCGAACCGGACATAATCCAGTACCTGGGTCACGGTGTCGCCGTGAACCACGCCTCCCACCTCGTACCCACCCTCGTCGTTCACATAGATGTGGACTGCGTTGGTGTCGCCGAAGAGGTTGTGGAGGTCGCCCAGGATCTCCTGATAGGCTCCGGTGAGGAAGATCCCCAGGATATAGTCCTCCCCGTGGCGGAAGGGGTGGAGTTCCAGGCTCTTCTTGGGCTCCCGCCATCCTACGAAGCGATCGATCTTCCCGTCCGAATCGCAGGTCACGTCCTGGAGTGTGCCCCTTCGGAGGGGCTCCTCGTCCAGGCGGTGGACAGGCATGATGGGAAAGAGCTGGTCGATGGCCCAGGAGTCGGGGAGGGACTGGAAGAGGGAGAAGTTGCAGAAATACCGGTCCGTCAGGATGGACTCGGCCTCGGGGATGATGTCGTCCCACTCTTCGGGGTCGGCCTGTGCCAGCTCCAACACCCGGTTCATGATGCCGAGGAAGAGCGCCTCGCACATGGCGCGCTCCGGCAGGCTCAGCACTCCGCTGTTGAAGTGGGACCGCATCTGGGACCGCGCGTACGAGGCGTCGTGGAAGACCTCCCGGAGAGAGCGCTGGTCGATTCCGTGGTAGGCCTCGAAGAGGTCATGGACCAGGGTGTGGGCCTCCTCCGGGATCTCCGAGGGCACCTCCACCGCCTGCGTTTCCAGGTCGATGACCCGCACCAGGAGGATGGCGTGATGCGCCGTGAGGGCCCGCCCCGACTCGGAGATGATGTGGGGCATGGGGAGCTCCGCTTCCCGACAGGCGTCCGCCAGAGCATAGACGATGTCGTTGGCGTACTCCTGGATGCTGTAGTTCACGCTGGCGGGACCGGTGGAGCGGGACCCGTCGTAATCCACCCCCAATCCGCCGCCCACATCCACGTACTCCACATCCAGCCCCAGCCGCCGGAACTCCACGTAGAAGCGGGCCACCTCGGTCATGGCGTGCTTCACGTTCCGCACATCGGGGATCTGGGAACCCAGGTGGAAGTGGACCATACGCAGGATATCTTCCCGCCCCGCCTCACGAAGGCGCCCGATGACCCGCATGAGCTCGAAGGACCCCAGTCCGAACTTGCTCTTGTCTCCCGCCGTCTCGGACCAGCGCCCCGCCCCTGGCGACGAGAGCTTGATGCGGACGCCGATGGAGGGCTCCACCCCCATGCGGTCCGCCACCCGGAGGACCACGTCCACCTCCGACGGCTTCTCCACAACAATGATGACCTCGTGGCCCAGCTTCTGCCCCATGAGCGCCAGACTGATGTAGGCCTCATCCTTGTAGCCGTTGCACACGATGAGGTGATCGGTCCGGTCGTTGAGGGCCAGGACCGCCTGGAGCTCGGGCTTGCTCCCCACCTCCAGTCCCACGCCGTGATCCTCTCCATACGCCACCAGCTCTTCCAGCACATGTCGCTGCTGGTTCACCTTGATGGGATATACCGGCGTGTACCGACCCTCGTATTCGGCCTCTTCGATGGCAATGCCGAACTTCTCCGTGAGCATCTCGATGCGGGTCCGGAGGATGTCGGGGAAGCGGAGAAGGAGCGGAAGCCCCAGACCCTGCGCCTCCAGATCCAGCGACATCTCGAAGAGATCGAAGCCCACATCGGGATCCTTGGTGGGGTGGACCGTCACCCGCCCTCGTTCATTGATCCGGAAGTATCCAACTCCCCACCCTTCGATGTTGTAGAGCTCCCGGGCATCCGCCGGAGTCCAGGCGGGGGGAGCGGGGGTCTGGGAGGAAGATGGGGCGTCGGAACGCACGCTGTCGGAGAGCTCTTCCGGATGGGAAACGGCCGGAGCGATGAGGGATTCGGTCATGGGCACTGAGGCATTGAGGGGCAGTCGGGAAGGTCCTGGGAATCTACTGGTACACCGAAATCCCGGCGAGTTCACCGAGGTTGGTCAGCGAAGAGATTTCGAACTACGAAGAGGTCCACCTTTCCATTGGGATTCCGGGGGAGCGCCTTCACCACCATGACCTCCCGAGGGCGTCGCCCCGGGTCCAGCCGATCTCCCGCGAAGGAGCGGAGGCGCTCCGGGTCCGGCCAGGCCCCCTCGGGCCCGGGGGCCACCACGGCGACGATCCGCTCTCCCCAGGTCTTGTCGGGAAGCCCCACAACCACGGCCTCGGCAACCGCCGGGTGTTCCAGGAGCACCTCCTCCACCTCTGCCGGCTCCACCGTCACGCCGCCGGAGATGATCCGTTCCGAGGCGCGCCCCACGACCCAGAGCCCCCCCTCGTCGTCCAGGCGCCCCAGATCGCCGGTGTGGAGCCATCCCTCCCGATCCATCCAGACCGTTCCCCGCTCCCCGGGTCCGTGGGACGGGGCGAGGGGGGTCACGGTTCCTCCCCGGACCAGGATTTCTCCCGTCGAGTCCCTGGATCCGGCCGCTCCCACCAAGCCCAGGCGCACCTCCGGCCCTGGGCGCACCTGCGACTCCGGGGCGCCCTCCGGCCCCGGGCGCACCTCTGCGCCGGGGTGGGTGGCGATTCGGATCCGCACCCCCGGGATGGGCCGACCCACGCACCCGGGATGGGCCCGAACCTCGGCGGGTGTGGCCGTGGCCACCTGGGACGAGGCCTCGGTGAGGCCGTAGGTCAAAGCCACCGGCCAGCGCCGCCGGAGAGCTTCATCCAGGAGGGGGAGGGGAGTGCGGGCTCCCCCGAGTAGGAGGCACCGGAGGCTCCGGGGAGCCCCTTCCCCCGACGAGGCCTCCAGGAGGGCCTGAAGCATGACCGGAACCAGTGAGGCGTGGGTGATCTCGCCGCGCCGTGCCAGGTCCAGGAACTCCTCCGTCCGGAACCGCTCCCGGGTCACCACCACACTTCCCACCGAAACGGCGCGGTGGAGAAGGGCCAACCCGCCCACATGGGCAGGGGAGAGGGAAGAGAGCCAGCGGTCCATGGGGTCGAGCCCCAGACGCTGGGCGATGCCTCGGGCCGACGCCGCCAGATTCCCATGGGTCAGGACCACCGGTCGGGGGCGCCCCGTGCTTCCGGAGGTGAGGATCACCGCCACCGGAGTATCGGGCTCCAGATCCGGGATCACCCGCCGAAGGGTCGGGTCCACCGGAAGGTGCTCATAGCTCACGGGGCCCACCGCGTCTTCGGGACCGGGCAGATGGACCACCTCTTCCACCTCTACCACTCCCTGATGGGGGAGGGCTCTCCGCAACTCGGCGATGCGTCCGGCCGGGGCAAGGACCAGTCTGATCCGCCCCGCGCCCTCGAGCCTCCGCCTCAGTTCGTCCACCAGGGACCGGGCGTCCAGGGGAACAAGGAGCGCGCCGGCCCGGGGCAGGGCGAAGAGGAGAGCCAGCATTTCCGGAGAGGGGGGCAACACCGCGCCCACGGCGTCTCCGGCACCGATGCCGGCTTCCCCGAGACGGAGTGCGGCCATATCCGCAGCCCGGTCCAGGTCGGCCCAACTCCACGCCACGGCATGCCCGGATGCGGCGGACGGCCCCTCCACAGCGGGTCCCAGAGGGTCCCGACGAGCCGCCTCCCTCAGCGCGTCCACGGCACCCCTCCTCCCAGGACCAGCCCCACGGCCAGAAGCCCCGCATACCAGGTCACGAGCCGGGCCGTCTCGCCCAGGGCCGGATTCAGTTCACGGGGATCGGCGAAGGTCATGACCCGCTCCAGGGGGGGGAGGGCGAAGCGGAAGGCCACCAGCGACAGGAGGGTCCAGGCCGACCAATCGTGGAGGAGGATACCCAGCGGTGCCACGACGGCGGACGCCACGAGAAGGCCCACATACTGGCCCCGGGTCCCCCGCACCCCCAGGCGAACCGCCAGGGTGCGCTTCCCCACCCGGGCGTCTCCCTCCCGGTCCCGGAGGTTGTTCACCACCAGGATCGCCGTGATGAGGAACCCCATGGCAGCGCCGGCGGTGACGAACTCCCAACTCCACACCCCTGCCTGGACCCAGTAGGTACCCCCCACCGCCACCGGCCCGAAGAAGGCGAAGACGAAAACGTCGCCCAGCCCGTGGTAGGCCAGGGGGAAGGGCCCTCCAGTATAGATGACGGCGCAGAGGAGGGCGGCCAACCCGATGACCACGATGGGCCACCCCCCCACCGCCACCAGATAGATCCCCACCAGGAAGGCGGCGGCCAGGGTGACCGCCGTTCCCGCCCGAACGGCCTGGGGCGAGAGGAGGCCGGCCTGGGTGACTCGCACCGGCCCCAACCGCTCCTCGTTGTCCGCGCCCCGAACGAAGTCGAAGTAGTCGTTGGCCAGATTGGTGGCCACCTGGATCAGGAGGGCCCCCATCAACGCCGCAAAGGCCGGGAGTGGACGCGCCACCCCGTGCGCACCGGCCAGCGCCGTTCCCACCACCACCGGGGCCACCGCCGCCGGGAGGGTCCGGGGCCGGATGGCCAGGAGCCAAACGCCGGGCCGCCGGCCTACCAGGGTAGCCAGGGGTACTTCCGGAAGTCGGGCTTCTCCTTGTTCAGGAAGGCGTTCTTGGCGTCCTTGGCCTGTTCGGTCATGTAGAAGAGAAGCGTCGCGTTCCCCGCCAGCTCCTGGAGTCCGGCCTGGCCGTCCACCGCCGCATTGAACGCACTCTTCAGGAGACGGATGGAGAGGGGGCTCTTGTCCAGGATCTCCTGGGCCCACCGCCACCCCTCGGCCTCCAGCTCGTCCACCGGTACTACCTTGTTCACCAGCCCCATGGCTTCGGCTTCGGCGGCGCTGTACTGACGGCAGAGGAACCAGATCTCCCGGGCCTTCTTCTGCCCCACGATGCTGGCCAGGTATGAGGCTCCGAAGCCTCCGTCGAAGCTCCCCACCTTCGGACCGGTCTGGCCGAAAACGGCGTTGTCGGCGGCGATGGTGAGGTCGCAGATGACGTGGAGGACGTGTCCTCCCCCGATGGCGTATCCGGCCACCAGGGCGATGACCGGCTTGGGCATGCTCCGGATGTAGCGCTGCAGCTCCAGCACGTTGAGGCGCGGAAGGCCGTCGCCTCCCACGTACCCGGCGTCGCCCCGGACCCGCTGGTCTCCGCCGGAGCAGAAGGCGTACTTGCCGTCCTTGGCCGGACCGTTCCCGGTGAGGAGGACCACCCCGATGGTCGTATCCTCACCGGCATCCTTGAACGCTTCCTGCAACTCCAGGAGCGTCTCGGGCCGGAAGGCGTTCCGCACCTCGGGCCGGTTGATGGCGATGCGGGCCACGCCGTGGCTCTTGTGGTAGGTGATGTCCTGGTAGCTCTTCACCTCTTCCCACTCCGGGGACTCGGGTACGCCGCCCTGCGGATCCTGCGCTCCGGCATCAGCCATGGTCTCGTTCCTCGTGTCGGTCATGATCTCTCGTTCGGTTTCCTTCTCTCGTTCGATCCCTATCCCTCGTTCGATCCCTACCCCTCGTCCGGTCCAGGCAGACCCCGGCCCGCATTGCCAGACTCCACCGCCTTCAGCGCATTCCGACCCGCGGCAGTGAGGATTTCCCCGCGCAGTCGGCGATTCTCCTCCCGGTCGGTCCGGATCTCCAGGATCCCGCTCCCGGGCCGGCCGAGAAGCCACTGGAGGGCTTCGTCCAGCTCGGGGACCGGAGCACCGCCACCGCCGCTCCGAGCCACCCCACTCCGAAACTCCAGACTCCGGAATTCCAACCCGTGGAAGTGCGCGAGCCCCTCCATGCCCCGCCCGTGAGGGGTGGCGAAGAAGGGGGTGAAGGCCGGTTCGTACTCCCGGATGGGCAGCAGGTGGAAGATACCCCCTCCGTCGTTGTGGATCACCACCAGGAGAACCCGCTCCCCGGCGGCGCCGAGCCCCAGGAGGCCGCCGGCGTCGTGGAGGAACGCCAGATCTCCCAGCACCGCCACCACCCGCCGCCCCGAGCCGAACGAGGCGCCGGCGGCCGTGGACGGGATCCCGTCGATCCCGCTGGCTCCCCGATTCCCCAACACGGTGAGGGGGAGGGGGCGATGGAGTCCGAAGGTGTCCAGATCCCGCACCGGCATGGAGCTGGAAACGAAGAGGAGATCATCCTCGGGAACCCGCCTCACCAGTCGATCCACGATGGTCCCCTCCAGGCCCCGCAGACCCGGTCCACCCTCGCCCGCCTCGGCCTCCGGTTCCCCGCCTTCCCCCGGCGTTGTGGAAGACGAAGGGGTGGAACGGGAAGCCGCCGCGTCGACCCGCCTCCAGAGTCCAACCCAGGCGGATCGGTCCTGCGAATCGCCTGGAGCCACGT
>REEG01000263.1 GCA_007695195.1 Gemmatimonadales bacterium
CGCCGGGGAGGAGCGGGCGGAAGACGACGGCGTCCTCCTCTCGGTGGTCCTGGACGCAAAGGCCTCCACCTCCTTCCTCCTGGTCCTGGATGCGGCCACCCTGGAGGAAGAGGCCCGGGCCACCGTGCCCCACGCCCTTCCCATGGGCTTCCACGGGCAGTTCTACGGGAGTTGACCCGGTCCACCGGCGGCCCGCCCGGTCCACCGGTCCCGGCTCCGTCCATCGGCGCTGATCCGTCGCCCCCGGCAGACAACGAAAGCCGGTCCGACCCCGGGAGGGGGCCGGACCGGCCTCGTTTCCTGCTGGGGCCCTGAGCCTCAGTACACCATCCGCATCCCCAGCGTGAAGGCCCGCCCGAACTGCTCCAGCTCGTCCACCCGGCTCACCTCACCCCGGAAGCGGCGCTGCATGCTGTCGGTGAGGTTGGTGGCCTCGAGGAAGAGGCCCACGCCGGGGCGGATGTCGTAGTTCATGGCAAAATCCAGGATCCCGCGCCCGTCGATGTAGAGGTGCAGCCGCGGGTCGTTGTTCAACGATCTCAGGTACTCGCTCTGGTAGTTGAACGAGAGCCGGGCGTTGAACGGACCCCGGTCGAAGTAGCCCGCCACATTGGCCGAGTGCTTGGCCTGGCTCGCCAGCGTCACCGTCTCCCCGGTCTGGGGGTTGGTGGCCGACGACCGGGTCTGGGTGTAGTTGGTGATGATCCCGGTGTGACGAAGGACGCCCGGAAGGAAGTCCAGCGGTCGGTCCAGGTTCACCTCGAAGCCGGTGATGCGGCCGTCATCGGCGTTCTCGGCCCGGGAGATGCGGTAGCCGTCCAGGCTCTGGCCCAGGAACTCATCCTCGGCGGTCCCGTCGCGGGTGATGCCGAACACCACATCGGTGAGCCGTTTGTGGAAGACACCGGCCGAGAACACCCCCAACGGTACGTAGTACTCCGCCATGAGGTCGAAGCCGGTGGAGCGGGTGGGACGGATCTGCGGGTTGGAGCCCGAGAAGGTGGGCGTGCTGGCCTCCTCGTTGATGGAGCCGCTGGGCCGCATGTGGGACATGCGGGGCCGGATGATCCCGGTGGTGACCGCCGCCCGGAGCACCAGATCCGGCGTGTAGCGGAAGTTGGCGTGGAGGCTGGGGAATAGGTGGGTGTTCACCCGGGAGGTGGTGGCCTCTTCCCAGGTGCGCCAGCCGTCCCGGGTCACGTACCCTTCGGCGCCGGAGCGGGCATGCTCCATCCGCAGGCCGCCCACCAGGCGGAGCCGACCGATATCGGTGGTCTGCATGGCGTAGGCGGCGTAGATGTCCTCGCTGAGGATGTAGTCGTTGGGGAAGCTGGAGCCGGGGACCAGCTCCATGTTCTGCGCCTGGCCGGCGGCCGCCTGGACCCGGGAATTGTCGAAGCGGTTCCCGAAGTCGAAGAGGCCGAAGTTGTTGAGGGGCCGGCTGCCCAGGAGATTGCTCAACGAAGGCGCATTGGGCTCGTTCCGGGTCCGGAAGATCCGGTACTCCCGGTCGCGCTCCGCCAGGTCCGCCTTCACCCCCAACCGGAACGAGGTGGGGAAGGTGCCCAGCGAGGTGGGGATGGTGAGGTTCGAGGCAAAGGTGATCTGGTCGTCCCGCACCAGGTTCTCCCGGCTGTTGAACTCGTAGAAGGTGAAGTCGGCGGGGTTCGGTGCGATGGAGCCGTTGTTGATGACTTGACCGGTGGCCGGATCGATCGGGGTGAACCGGGGGAAGTCCGGGTCCGAGTAGTCATAGCGCATGGTGGTTCCGAACGAACTGGGCGTGCGATAGTCCGCGTAGATCCGCCCCCTGGGAATCTCCGAGCGAGCCCGGGAGAAGGCGCCGGTGAAGTCCAACTGTCCGAAGCCGAACTGGTAGTTCCCGCCCCCGGAGACGACCTGGGTCTGAGTCTGTGTCCGACGATCGTGGTAGTCCCAGCGCGTCCGGAAGCCCTGGGCCGTCCCGGAGAGGGAATTGGAACCCGGAGCGTAGGTCGAGCCGTCGCCCAACCGCAGCCGCACGTTGTGCCGCTCTTCTTCATTGTCCAGGAAGGAGTGGGTGGCGCTGGCGAAGAGGCTCGACCGATCACTTGGAAGGTAGTCGAGGCGGGCCGAGTAGGAGGCCCGGGTCCGGACGATGTTGTACGCCTTGGTGTTGCTCTGGGTGGGCCGGAAGTCGTTCACCTCGTCGTTGAAGCGCCACGAGTTCTCCACATTGTCCAACTCCCGGCCGATGCGGGAGCGGGAGGCCGAGAGGAGGAGGCCCACGTTCCGATCCCGTCCGAAGACGTCGCCGTAGCTGAACGAGCCGTTGTAGTTGCCCACCTCGCCCAGGGCGCTGTACCCCCCGGCGGGGGTGAACTGGATGCGTCGCTCCCCGGCGGTGAGGGCGCCGCGAGTGCGGATGTCGACCCGGCCGCCGATGGACGAGGCGTCCATGTCGGGGGTGAGGGCCTTGGAGACCTCCACCGATTCCACCACATCGGTGGTGAAGGCGTTCAGGTTGGTGGCCCGGCCGTCGTTGGCGGTGGGGATGTTCACGCCGTTGATGGCCACCGCCGAGAACTCCGGCGGGGCGCCCCGGATGTTCAGGGCCACCCCCTCTCCGCGGAAGCGGACCAGCGAAACGCCGGAGAGGCGATTCATGGCGTCGGCCATGTTCAGGTCCGGGAAGCGCCCGATCCCGTCGGCGGAGATGACCGACACGATGTTGTCGGAGAGCCGCTGATCCAGGAGCGCCCGGGCCTGCCCTTCCAGCGCCGCCGAGACGGTGACGCCGGCCAGCTCCACGGCGCGCGTCCGGAGGGTGACCTGGGCGAAGGCGGTCTCACCCGCCGCCACCGAGACCTCCACCTCTTCGGTTGCGTAGCCGATGAGGGAAATGCTCAGCGTATGGGTTCCCACAGGGACCTCGCGGAAGGCGAAGTCGCCGTTGGTGCCGGCCATGCGGCCCAGGCCCAGCGCTTCAATCTGGACGGCGGCGCCGGCGAGGGGGCGCTGATCCGGCGCCAGTACCCGGCCGGTGATGGACCCGGTGGCCTCCTGGGCCACACCGCCGAGGGGTGCCAGCAGGAGGAGCGAGAGAAGGGAAGTGCCCAGCAGACGTCGCACCTGCGACGCTGGCGCGCGTCCGGAACGGACGGTGCGCACGGAGTTCGTGTTCATGCTGCCTCGTGTGTACCTGAGAGTGCTTCACACGGGGGTCTGGAAGGCTGACCCCGGGGAGTGAACGCAATCTTCTCCCGTCAGGTGCACACTTCGGCGTCGCGGAACCCACGATCCGGTAACAGTCTCCCTTCATTTTGGGGGTGGCGTCCGGCGCTACCCCCGGACCGTGGACGGCCACCGGTGCCGATGGCTAGCGCCGCCGTCCCCCTGGGTGGGCTCAGCCGACCCGGAGAACCCGGGGGCGGGACGCCAGGACATCTCCCAGGAGCTCCGCCACCGCGCCTTCCTCCAGCAGGAAAGCATCATGGCCGTGGACCGACTCGATCTCGTGATAGGCGGCCCCGGGTCCGGCCTTTCGGCACCAGCTCCGGACCGTCTCCGGCGGGTAGAGGAGGTCTCCCTGGATCCCCACGCCCAGGAGGCGTCCCTGGAAGGCGCCGAGGGCCGCCCCCACCCCACCCCGGCCGCCGCCCACATGGTGGCCATCCATGGCGTCCAGAAGGTGGAGGTAGCGCTCCATGGGATACCGGGCCACCAGCTTGCGCCCGTGGTGCTCGAGCCACGAGGCCACCTGGGGGAGCCCGTCGTCCCGGCGCTCCTGGCCGAACCGCCCCTCCAGTTCGTCAGGGGTGCGGTAGGTGAGCATGGCCGTCATCCGCGCCAGGGCGAACCCCCGCTCCGGCCCCGCGGCCCGGATCGCCTCCCGCTGGATATGGTTCCACCCCATGGCCTGGGCCGGGTGGACGGCCGGTGCGGCGAAGACCACCACATCCCGGGTCCGGTGGGGGTAGATGGCGGCCCACTCCAGCGCCACCATCCCCCCTACCGACCCCCCTACCGCCATGCGGACGGCCCCGATCCCCAGCCGGTCCAGGACCGACCCGGCCACCCGGGCCATGGTCCGGGTGGTGAGGGGCGCTGCCCCCACCGGGTCCGGCACCAGATCTGGTGTCACCAGGCACCACCGGTCGGTATCCAGGAGCTTGCCGGGGCCCACCAGCCCGGGCCACCAGGTGGACGGGTCCGGCTCTCCCGTGAGGGAGTGGAAGAAGAGGAGGACGTTGGACCCGTCATCCCGGGGCGGGGCGCCCTGAAGGTGCCAGGGAGGGAAGGGACGCCGGTTCATGACACCTCCCGGCGAGCTGGGATGCCGCGGTGGGGTGGGGCCGTCACCACGGTGCCACCGGGGTCCAGCGCGGGAGACCGGAAGTGATGCACCCGGAGCCGTACCCCTCCCTGGAGGGCCCGCTTCGCCGCCGCAACCTGGACGACCCGGGCCCCGCCCTGTGCCAGCTCCAGGAGCTTCTGGGCGGACAGCCTGGGAAATGGGTGGGTGGGGCGGGAACGGCGTGCGTCCTGTCCCGGATCACGGGGGAAGACCCCGCTCACATCCTTCACCAGGCAGCATTCCTGAGCCCCCAGCCCTTCGGCCAGAACCACCGCAGTGAGGTCCGAGCCACCACGCTCCAGGGTTCGGAGCTCGCCCCCCGGACCTCGAGCCTGGAACCCCGCCACCACAGGAACCCACCCTGAAGCCAGGAGCTGGTCCAACGCCTCGGGGTCCACCTCCAGCCGACCCTGGTGGAGGTACAGACCGGCCTCGGGTCCCGAGAGGCCCCGTCCCCGGACCCCTCGTTCCAGGAGGGCCAGGGCCAGCAGGGCAGACGCCTGAATCTCTCCCGTGGCCAGGAGGCGATCCTGCTCCCGTCGTCGCAGGGCCGTGGCGCCGACGTCCGCGCCCCGAACCCCTTCCACCTGCCGGACCCGGTGCAGCAGCCGATCGGTGCTCCGGCCCGGGGCGCTCACCACAGCCACCACCTGGACCCCGGCGTCCTGTAGACGACGGATCCGATCTGCCGCTCGCGCCACTCGCCCCGGCGACCGCAGCGCCGCCCCGCCGAATTTGAGGACCAACCGGTCACGCGGCATGGTGTGCCACCTCCTCCACCTTTGCCAGCGCCCGGTCCAGATCCCGGATCAGGTCGTCCGGGTCCTCGATCCCCACCGAGAGCCGGATGCCTGCCGGCGTGACCCCCGCCGCCCGCCGGTCCGCCTCGGTGAGCTGCTCGTGGGTGGTGCTCCAGGGATGGATCACCAGGCTCTTGGCGTCACCCACATTGGCCAGGAGGGAGAAGAGCTCGAGGCCTTCAATGAACCTCCGGGCTCCCTGCTCACCACCCTTCACCTCGAAGGTCAGCACACCGCCGAACCCACCCCGCAGGATCCGCTTCGCCACCGTGTGGGCCGGATGGGAAGGAAGGCCGGGGTAGAGGACCCGCTCCACCTGGGGATGGCCCTCCAGGAAGCGCGCCAGCCGGAGTGCGTTGTCGGCGTGGGCCCGGACCCGCAGGTGCAGGGTCTCAAGCCCCTGCAGGAGGAGGAAGGCGTTGAAGGGAGACAGCGCCGGCCCCACGTCGCGGAGCAGCACGGTCCGCAGCCGGACCGCCCACGCCAACTCCCCGAAGGTCTCGGCGAAGCGGAGTCCGTGATACGCCGGCTCCGGATCCTGGAAGAAGGACCGGAAGCGGGGTTCCGAGCCCCAGTCGAAGCGCCCCGAGTCCACCACCACTCCCCCGATGGCCGTGCCATGACCCCCGATCCACTTGGTGGCCGAGTGGATCACCAGGTCGGCGCCGTGGTCGATGGGGCGGGTGAGGATGGGGGTGGCGAAGGTGTTGTCCACCACCAGGGGGAGGCCGTGACGGTGGGCCACCTCGGCCAGAGCGTCCAGATCCGGAACATCCAGGGATGGGTTCCCGACTGTCTCCACGTACACGGCCCGGGTCGTCTCGTCGATGGCGGCCTCTACCGCCGCCGGGTCGGGAGACGCGAACCGGGTGGTGATCCCCAGGCGGGCCAGGGTGTGGCGGAAGAGGGCCACGGTGCCGCCGTAGAGGGCTGTGGAGGCCACGATGGAATCGCCGGCCTGGGCCAGGTTCAGGATGGTGAGGGTCTGGGCCGCCTGACCGCTGGCGGTGGCCACCGCCGCCACACCCCCTTCCAGCTTTGCGACGCGCTTCTCGAACACATCGGTGGTGGGGTTCATGATCCGGGTGTAGATGTTTCCGAATTCCCGGAGGCCGAAGAGGGACGCCGCGTGTTCAGGGGAATCGAAGACGTAGGAGGTGGTGGCGTAGATGGGCACGGCCCGGGCGCCGGTGGCGGGATCGGGTGTCTCCTGCCCCGCATGTACGGCCAGGGTGGCCGGAGACCAGCCGGGGAACTCACCGGGCGCCTGATCGCCGGGAGCGGTGTGGTCAGCGGGAGCAGTGTGGTCGGCTCGGCGGGAGGCGGGAGTGCGGTCGGTCATGGGTAGCTCCATTCTGTGGCGGGGGGTTGCCCCCTCCTGGAAACAAAAAAACCCGGCCCCTCGGAGATGAGGGGCCGGGCGGGAGACGTCGAGTGGACGTCCAATCAGCTCAGGGTCGGGAACGACCTCCCGGGCTCCGAGCTCCGCCGGCCCCTGCACACATGCAGGAGCACCGACACATGGCCATGGCCATGTGCCGCATTCCCATGCACATCATGAAGGAACCGGTGGCGGAATTCACAGGGACGTCTCTCGATTCAGGTTCGCGCCGCAGAACGAAAAAGCCCGGACGGTTCAACCGCCGGGCTCAGCTCTTTAGCACATTGTTTTACGTGGCGGCAAGCGGCGGCAAATCACCACGGTCTTCTATTTTGAACTCTGAACTTGTGGATGGGGTGCGTACGTGTCAAGGGCCCGGGCTGCGGCCGGATTG
>REEG01000278.1 GCA_007695195.1 Gemmatimonadales bacterium
GTGGAAGGGTAGACGGTCGGTGCCGGTCGGTCCCGCTCCGGAGAGTGCGGCTCCGCCGTGGTCTGGTCTACCCCGGCATCCACATCCTCCGCTGAAGGATCGGCCAAGGCGAACTCCCGGAGACGGGCCGCCACCTCGTCCACCGAACGGGCGCCGCGAACGAGCACCCGGTGCGGGTGCCAGTCCCGGCGGAAGGCCGCGGTCCAAGCCACATCCCCGTACCCGTCGGGACCCACCACTTCCAAGTGCTCGGCCATGGCGGCAACTTGCCGGCGGAGGGCAGCGTCGCTCCGAGCAGAGACCAAGAGAGGAGGGAGCCCATCGGCTGCCGAGGGGGCATCCAGGGCGCCCCGGGCCCGAACCCTTCGGGAAGGGCTGGACGCCGGGAGAGAGGTGGGCAGCCCCTGCAGGAGCACATGGGCGTTCACGCCGCCGAAGCCAAACGAATTCACCCCGACGAGGGGTGCTTCCCCCAAAACCGGGAGGGGCCGGGTGTGACGCACAACCTCAAGCCCCCAACGACGAAAATCGATGGCCGGATTCGGCTCTCGGAAGTGGATGGATGGGGGGATGACACCATGCCGCAGGATGAGGAGGGCCTTGGTCATGCCCACAAGCCCAGACGCAGGCTCCAGATGCCCCAGATTGGACTTGACGGAGCCCATGAGCAGGGGGCTCGTCGCCGGACGGTTCAGGGCGAGGGCCTCGGCGATGGCACGCGCCTCGATGGGGTCGCCCACCGGCGTCCCGGTACCGTGGGCTTCCAGATAGCCCAGCTCCGCCGGGTCGACCCCCGCTCCCTCATAGGTGCGCGTGAGAAGGGCCCGCTGCGCCTCCCCGTTGGGCAGGGCGATCCCCTGCGTAGTCCCATCCGAGTTCACCCCCACCCCGCGGACCACTCCCAGCACCCGATCACCGTCGCGAAGGGCCCGGCGCAGGAGCTTCAGGAGGATCACAACACCGCCCTCGGCCCGGACGTACCCCTTACCCCCGGCATCAAAGGGCCGACAGCGACCATCCGGCGCCAACATGGAGGCACGGGAGAATCCCACGAAGGGGATCGGACTGAGGAGTATGTTCACACCCGCCGCCACGGCCATGGGGACCTCCCCGAGAGCCACTAGCCGGTGGGCCTCGTGGAAGGCCACCAGGGACGAGGAACAGGCGGTGTCCACCGCCAGACTCGGTCCTCGCCAGTTGAAGGCGTGCGAGATCCGGTTGGCCGCCACACTCAGGGTGTTTCCGGTCATGAAGTAGGGGTCCAGCCCCTGCGGGTCGTAGCTCCGGAGCACCCCATAGTCCGCCGACGAGGTGCCCAGGTACACGGCCACCGGCTCTCCCGAGAGGCAGCGGGTGGGGAACCCGCCGCTCTCCAGAGCCTCGTACGTGAGCTCAAGGAGGAGTCGTTGCTGCGGATCCATCTGCTCGGCTTCCCGGGGCGAGATCCCGAAGAAGTCGGCATCGAACCGCCAGATATCGTTCAGCGCTCCCGCAGCGAACGTGTAGCTGTGCCCGGGCTCATCACGGCGGGGGTGGCGGAACTCCCGCACGTTGAACCGGTCCGTTCCCACCTCCGTCACGGCATCCTCGCCGTTCAGAAGGAGGTGCCAGAGCTTCGCCGGGTCCGTGGCGGATCCGGGGAGGCGGCACCCAAGGCCGACGATGGCTACGGGTTCAAGCATTTGGGCTTGGGAGAGGGTGGACCAAGGGCGGGAAAGAGCATCATTCGGTGACACCGGATCAGTGCGACGCCTAACCTATCACTCCGGGGAGGATCGCGCCGCCCTGATCGGAAGGATCATGGCGCCCCGGTTTCGGGGACCTCCCAGCGTCGGTCGTCAAAGATCCGGTGGCAATACGGGCAATATCCACACATCAAGGAGAATCGGTCCATAACAGCCGTTCCAATAGTTGCTGGAATACGCCGAGAGATCTCACCGTGGTCCAGTCGCGGAGTGGACCGGACCATTGGTGGGCATCGACGTAGACGGCGCCGGGCAGGGCTTCGAGGATCTCCCGTGCCAACGGATCCACCGTCTCGTCCGGGGGCGCGTGACCCCAGTGACCCAGATGCCGCGCCAGATACTCCTGTTCCGTCATACCGCGGGTGGGCACCAGGATCCCGGAAGCTCCGGCCGCCCGGAGATCCATGACGGTGGTGTAACCGGTCCTGCCCACCCAGAGCCGCGCCCCGGAGAAGAGGCGCCGCCGTTCAGGGCCCAACACCAGGGGCTCCATGCGGGTGTTGGAATCCCCTTTGGGTGAGGCGGGTTCCCAGCGGCCGCCGCCGAGCATGAGCGTCGCCCTGACCTCGGGCCTCGTCCGGAGCACCCTCATCATGTCGGTGACGAAGCGGCGCCGCTCTCTCTCGATGAAGCCACCCATGACGACAAGCACGTCCGAATCCGGGGGCTCGTCCTCTCCATGGTCCATCCGGGCCTCGGACTCTTCGGTGGTGTCTTGTGTCTTCCCCGACTCGCCCTTGGGGCCATCCCCACAGGGGCCATCCAGCGTGGAGAGGGGTCCGATGTACGTCACCGGGAGCTTGCGGGCCAGAGCATTGTGGGCCAGGGAGCCGGCCAGCGCGTGTTCCGCCTCGGGAAAGTCCGGAACCGCTACGCTTCGGTACCGGCGAAGGAGACGGAGTTGCACAGCGTCCGAGATGAACTGGACAGGCCGGAACAGGCGAGGGAGAAGGACGCGGATCTGATGGCTCACCAGGAGGCAGGGGATTTCGGGATGGACGAAGCCGAACCGGCCGTCGGCCACCACCAGGTCCACCGGATCCTCCACCTGAATCGAACGGAGGAAGGCCTCCTCCCTCCTCACCGTGCGCCAGATCTCCAGCAGATCCCTGAGGTACAGGATGTAATGGGCAACGCCCCTCCCACGCTGCAGGGGCGGGTAGTCGGGGAGCGACCGGAAGGTGACCCGTGGACGGGGTGAACGCTGCCTTCCCTCCCCCTCAAGCTCGACCTTGAGCGCCTGGAGCGCGCCCCCATGGCTCACCACCTGTACCACGGCTCCTTGATGCAGCAGGTGCCGGATCAGCGGGATCGAGCGTTGGACGTGTCCCAGTCCCATGGCGCTGACGGCGTAGAGGACCCGGAGGCCCTGAAGACGCGACTCGCCGAGACCGGTCGTCATCCTCGAGGCCGGATCCGGTCCCACCCGAAGTAGCTGCGGCCCTCTTGGGGCTGCGGACGACGCCGGAGGAGAGCGGTGTCGAGAGAAGCCAGCACGCCGGCGGCCATCTCCCCTCCCTCCCGGTAGAGCCGGCGATTGTTGGGAATACGCCCCCCGGGGAGGACCGACCGGCGACGTTGGGCCACGATATCTCCTCCATCGATTTCCTCGGCCATGACGTGCAGGGTCACGCCCAACTCGTCCTCCCCGGCCCGGAGGGCGAAGTGCACTGGGTCCACCCCACGGTACGCCGGTAACGGACCGGGATGGATGTTGAGACAGACCACCCTGGCGAGATCAAGGGTCTCCGGCGCCACCCACTGGTTGAAGTGGGCCGACACCATCAC
This sequence comes from Gemmatimonadales bacterium, assembly GCA_007695195.1. GTDB lineage: Bacteria > Gemmatimonadota > Gemmatimonadetes > Longimicrobiales > Gaopeijiaceae > PWLA01. The sequence continues at coordinate 3,534 of REEG01000278.1, forward strand.
ATCCGGAGACCGCTCCCTGAGCCAGAGGTGTGTCCCGGGCGCATTCACGTCGGCGGCCCGGAGGAGGGGGATACCGGCGGACCGGGCCAAGGTTGCGGGGGATGGAGCGGCCCTGAGCAGGAGGGGAGCCACAAGGGCCACCCACGCCATGTAGGCCGAATACCTGACACCTACGGTCCTGCTCCAGCGCCAGGCATCGGTGACCAGAGAGCCCCCACGCCCCCCGGCGCGACTCGACAGGATGATCCCCACCAGCTCCATCTCCGAGGGGTGCGCTTCCAGGAAGGTGGAGAGGAAGTCCCTGGAATACAGGGAGTCACGGGTCAGGAAGACGACGCGAGGACGGTTCATGGGAACGATGGATACTGGATCGGACCGGAGGGCGAAACCCATTCCCGTAGGCAGTGGACGATCGGGACAGGCACCGCAGGACCGAGCATCGCGGGGCCCCGGAACGAGCAGTTGCATGGCCATGGGACGAGAGGTAGGCTCCTAACCATGTCTACGTGTCTTCGCGTCGTCTCGTTGGTGATCTCGCTGGGGCTCCTGGCACCGGCTGTCGGTCTTGCCCAGCACCCAACCCACCCGAAAGCAGGCTCCACCGGGCCCCTGCTCTCCCCGCAGCACTGGTCCTACGACTTTCTCCAGGCCGTGGATCTCCTGGGGGGCGCGTCGGCGTGGATGGGGTCGGTGCGTCCTCAGCCCCGAGGGGTGCTGGTGAGCGAGAGCCTCCGGGCCCGGCAGTTCGAATTCGGTGTGGAGCGGCGCCCGTCCCTGGCTCCCGTACTTGAGGCGTGGAGTGATCGGATGGGATTGGAAGGTCGAGGCGGTTGGGTCGAAGGGGGCCTCAGGGACGGTGACGCCTTCCCCGATCCGGGCGCCGGTGGATATGGGAGCCTGCGCCTCGAGGCCACAGCCATGGACCGGGTGTCCTTGTGGGGTGAAGGCTCGTGGGGAGGTCATACCCGATTCGACGGAGTCCGCGCTGCGGGAGCCTCGCTTCCCCTGAATGGCATCACGGTGTCGACGGTCCGAGAGGCCATCCGTACCGCGACGCCGGCCTCCGAAAGTGTCCAGTACGGGGGGCAGGTCCCCCTGGATCTTCTCTTTCTCTCCACGAATCGTCCCATCTCGGTTCCGGGGGTCGACTGGCTCTTCGGACCGGGGGAGGGGCAGATCGCCCTCGGGCCCTTCGGGGGCGTCGGGAATGTGGAGCAGGGTTGGCTCGGCCTCTTCTCGGCGCAGAGTCGACCCCATCCCCGCTTTCGGATCGGTGCCTCCCGGGCGATCCATGCGGGACGGAGTGCCGCGGTGGATTCGCTGGGGGGGGCTCCGGTGAGCCTGGATCGAGCCTTCCGGGCCATCTTCCTCATCGAGAATGATCCCCATGACTGGGATGACCAGAAAGCCGAGATCTTCTTCGAAGTGCGCTTCGAGCCCTTCGGGCGCCCCTTCTCTCCCTACGTGGTGCTCTCCCAGGAAGACGCGCCGCCCTACCTTGATTCGGGGGTGCACGCGGGCTTCAGGACCGCAGGAGTGAATGGAGCCGGCCTGTGGATGCTGCGCTACGAGTATCTGGGTATTGGGGAACGGGGGCGATGGTGCTGGTTCTGTGAGAAGGTCTCCCGGGAGACCGGGGGAGGGCTCTCGGAGAGCGGACGGGAGCAGGCAACTTGGTATCGGCACGGGCGCATCGCCTGGCCCTACCAGGTGGACGGGATTCCCCTGGGTGAGTCCCTCGGGGGGTACGGCTCCAGACATCGACTGGACCTCTGGTTCTGGCCTGTGGGCGCCGCGTATCGCCTCCGGGGGTGGGCCTTCGAAGAGCGCAGGGAAGACGCCAACCTGCTCATGGATCGGTGGCCGGGGATGCGCCGGGGGGTGGGGGTGGGGGGGGCCCCCCCCCCCGGCCCCGGCGACCATGACCGGGGAAGATCGTCGTTGGAGGTGGTGGGGTCCGGCGTCGTCGCCGCGGGGCCGGAGCTGGAGCGGGAATGGGGTCTCCGGCTCGGTCTCCGGGCACGCCTGGGAGGCGGGGTGTGGGGCACAGCGCGGGAAGCCGGCGAACCGGCGGGAACGGCAGGCAGCGAATCGGTGGATCCAGCATACCTCCCCTCGTCCGGGGTCGAGGTGGAACTCCATTCGCCGTCCCTCCTGCACAGACGGGTACGAGGCACGTTGATTGACCTGACCGACGAAGAATGGGTGCTGAACACCCGTGACGGGGAGACGGCGCCGCTGGTTCTCAGGCACGACGAACTCACCAGGGTCCAGTTCGTGGAAGGGACGGGGAGGGCCACGCTGCGAGGCCTGGCCATCGGAACCCTGGCCGGTCTTGTACTCGGGGTCTACTACGACGAGCACACCACGGATGAGTTGGGTGACCCCCAAGTCGGGCTGCGGCTGACGGCCACTGCGGTCGGCGCCCTCGGCGGAGCTGCGGTGGGATGGCGGATTCCGGTCCGGAGGTGGCGCGACGTGCCGCTCCGTTAGGAGGCTGCCAAGGTGGCGATGATTCCACCTGAACCGCCCTGCCTCATCCGGTCCGGGGGAGGGGTTGCGCCCGCCTCACCTGTGCCGCCGGCACGGAGACCCCCCTGGCCTGCCGAAGGCTATCCAGCTTCACAACCACCCGGCGACGGCCGCGGTGCTCGTGGAGCACCCCTGTGAGACCCGAGAATGGTCCCTCCGTCACAACCACGGCAGTTCCCGGCGTCAGGTAATCCTCCTCGGTGGGAAGCTTTCCCTCGGCCGTGACCCCCTGGGCCAGAGTCATGACGGCCTCCATCTCGTCGGCGCGCACCGGGTGGGGCACGCCCCGGCTTCGAACGAAATCCACCGCCCCCGGCCACCGGAGAACGGAGGCTGGATCCCGGAGTGTGGTGTGGACGAAGACATAGCCGGGAAAGAGGGGCATCTCCACCCCCTTGGTCCGATCCGACCAACTCCGCTCGACCCGGGCGAGGGCGCCGAATACCCGAATCCCGCCTCTTTCGAGCTGTCGCACCAACTTCTTCTCGTGCCGCGCCCGGGCCCGCAGGGCGAACCAGTGGGGGCGCTCCAGAAGCCTTCGTGGATAGCGGGTCCCCAGTCCCAGTCCAAACCCCGTCATTTCCACCTCCTCATCTCCAGGCCTCATTCCGGTTGGTTGCGGACTCCAATGGGGCCCTGTTGGCGAAGTTCAAGCTCGCTCCCCGGCCCTGCGTCTCCGGCTTGCGGCGCCGACACAGAAACCGCCTGATTCGGTTCCCCATCAAGCGGGATGATATAGGCCGGAGGTCGCGCTCAAT
>REEG01000192.1 GCA_007695195.1 Gemmatimonadales bacterium
ACCTGGAACGAGCTACGTGCTTCAGCATCGGAATGTCTCCTGCCGCCCGCCCGGGCCTCCGGACGGATGGAGTGGACCGATGCCTAGCGGATCCTCCCCGGAGACCAGGGGAACGCCCGCGACGACGGACCGCACCTCCCCGCCTGGAGGAAGAGCGGACGACTCACATGAATCATCAGTGGGTCGAGGTGGCCAACGCGTTCGGGCGCCGGCCAGGGGTTATTGGGAGGAAGGGGTCTTGGATCCGAACCACCTCCAGGGTCGTCGTCGGCCATGAGGCTCTGCTCCTTGCGATCAAAAAGACCAATAGGCGACTGCGGACCCGTCAACGGGCCACAGGCTCCATATCACGGCAATCCACGGGCTCACACCGATGCGTGGGCTCGCGTCAATGCACGGGCTCGCGCCGGGGCGCGGGCCTCAACACCTCCAGGCCGGTGGCCTGGGGCGCGGGACTGCTGTATGTGGGGGAAAGATGGAAACCACACGCCATCTCTCCTCACGCCGGGGGGGTGGGCGGAGGCGAGGCGGCAATCAACGGAGAGCGGAAACGCTTCCCTGAAGAGTGCTACGGAGCACTTCACCCATGACCCGGCGGGTCAGGACATTGCTGAGGGTCCGAAAAGACGACGTTCGCCGTCGACTTGGACCCTCGAAACTTGGACTGTCAGGGTCGCTCATGATTCTCCACGGTAGACCAGGGTAACGAATCAAGCCCGCAGCAAAAGTGGCCCCAGGGGGCTCGTCAAGGGGGATGCCGTCGGACCTCCGGCCCACCCCTTGCCGAGCCCCCTGGGCTCCGGTCGTCCGGGCACACTCAGACGTACAGCGCCCCGGCAAAGTCGCCGCGGCACCGGGCCACCGCAGGGTGCTCCTGCCCCAGCAGCCGGAAGAGGGCTACACAGGTCTTCCTGGCCCCATCGTCGTCCAGGCTCCGGTCGTCCCGCATGGAGGCGATGAGTTGCTGGAGGCCCCCGTCCAGGTCCCCATCCCGAAGCCGACGGAGACCGCCCAGATAGTGGCGCACCGCGTCACCCGAGCCCAGGCCCGAGGGGTCGTCCAGGAGGAGGAGCCGCCGGGCCACGAACTCAAGATCCACCACCCGCTGCTGCAGGTCGGCGGGCGGATCCAGTTCCGACAGCTGCTCCAGCGCCGCGACGGGGTCCGAGAACACCAGGCTCTCCAGCTCACGTATCGCAGCCCGCCCGGCTCTGTCCGCCTCCGAGGGAAGGGCCTGATCCAGCCACGCCTGGATCTGCGACTCCGGGAGCGCTCCCACGAACTCGTCCACAGGCTCGCCGTCCACGAAGAGCTTCACGTTGGGGATGCCTCGGACCCCATAGCGAGCGGCCTCCTGGGGAAATTCCTCCGTATTCACCTTGGCCAGACGCCACCGTCCCTCGCTGGACTCGGCCATCCGCTCCAGGACCGGGCCCAGCACCCGACAGGGGCCGCACCAGGCGGCCCAGAAGTCGGCCAGAACCGGAATCTCGCGGCTTGCTTCCACCACCTCCGCCTCGAAGTCCTCGATATCGTGCGCCATGGGTCACTCCTGTGGGTCAAGGCCGACGAGCCGACGACTCACCTCCCTCAGTTCCCTTCTCGCCTCCCGGTCGTAGGCCTGCTCATGGGCCCGGGCGGGCTCCATCTGGTTGAAGTACTGGCCGCTCTCCACCGGCTCCGTGAGGAGTTGCATCACCGCGTCCGCTCCCTCCTCCACCGTCGCCCGTGGTTCAATCCCCGCGCGCTCCACCATATACGTGTCCATGAAGGTGGCCGGGTGCAGTGCGTTGACCACAATCCCCGTCCCCTGAAGCTCCTCCGCCAGATCGAAGGTGTGGAGGATCTGGGCCAGCTTGCTCCGAGCGTAGGGAAGCCCGATCCGGGCCCCTCCGTCGTCCGCGACCTCCTCCTGCGGGATATCCCAGGGATCCGCCTCCTCCTCCACGACGGTGGGATCCGCCTCCAACTCGGCTCCCGGATCCTCCCCTTCCTCCTCTTCCGGCTCCTTCCACCAGAGCTCCTCTTCGTCATCGAACACGAGGGGTGCCTGCGCCGCCGACGCCACGTTGACAATGCGGGCGCCCTCGCCGGACCGGAGACGCGGCAGAAGAAGATCGGTCAGGAGGAAGTGGGACAGATAGTTCACCTGAAAGACGGGCTCGATGCCGTCGTTGGTCCACTCCATGCCCTCTTCCGCCGACCCGATGCCCGCGTTGTTCACCAGCACATCCAGCCGGTCGTACCCGGCCAGGACCGTCATGGCCAGCGAGCGTACCTGCTCCAGCGAGGTGAAGTCCGCCGCGTGGAAGCTGGCGCTCCCCCCTGCCTCCAGGATCTCGTCCACCAGAGCGAGGCCTCGCTCGGCGCTCCGACCGTGGACAATGACGTGGTACCCCAACTCGTGGAGACGCCACGCGATTTCCTGCCCCATACCACCGGTGGACCCCGTCACCAGAGCTACCTGGGGCTCCAGAGCGGCATCTCCGGGCTCCTGAGCCGCCAGGCTATCGGCGGCCCATGTCTGCAGTCCGAAAGCCGCAGTCAGGATCGGGATGGTCATGAGCAGCGGCCCCACCTTCTTCAGGACGGCCATGTATTCCTCCTTGAATGATCTTCCAATCCGGAACAGCTCACCCTTCCAGAGGCCATACCGGAAACCGTCGGCCCGAAGCAGCAACATCCTCACTTTGTCCCTCCCTGGGCGGAACGATTCTTCTTATCTTTCTTCCGAATCCTTACACTACCCCAGCGGGCGTCGTCCGCTTCCAAGTGTGCGCACCCCCCCAAGGCAGCCGGAGTCGACACTATGAGGATCTCGGAGATCCTGACGGGAAAAAGCTCGATCCTCTTCACCATCCGCCCGGATGACAGCGTATACGCCGCCGTGGAGAAGATGGCCGATCGGAACATCGGCGCCCTTCTCGTCATGGACGAGGGTGGCCTGAGGGGAATCATCACAGAACGGGATTACCGGGACAAGATCGTTCTGAAGGGTCGGCACTCGCGGGAAACCCGGGTCGATGAGGTCATGACAGCCGACGTCTACACCGTCCGTGGCGAAGAGTCGGTGGAGGCCTGCATGAGCATCATGACGGACAAGGAGATCCGGCACCTCCCCGTGGTGAATGACGAGGGGAAGGTGGTGGGGATCATCTCCATCCGCGACCTGGTGGAGAAGGTCATTGACAACCAGCAATTCCAGATCATGACGCTCCGGAAGTACATCGCTGGTCAGTACCCGGGGTGATGTGAGCGTCTTCGGATAAGCGGAGGCACACGCGCAAGAGGTAGAGGCATGCGCATGCGGGGTTAACCCCCGGGAGTGTTCTCGGGCGCGTTCTCCAGTCCGGGATAAAGAAACCGAATTCCTGCCGCCCATATCCTCAGCACCATGACCGCTCCAAGCTTGACGGCTCATCCCTCGCCGGATCACCTCCGGCTGGCCATGGAGGCGGGGCATATGGGGATCTGGGAGTTGTCCCCCGCCGACGGCCAATGCCGTTGGTCCCGGAACACGCCGGCCATCGTGGGATGGCCTCGAGACCAACTCCCCACCGATGCGCAGGACCTTCTCAATCGGCTCCATCCGGACGACCGAGCCCAGGTCCGTCGGAACCTCTTCCGTCTCCTGCGAGGGGACGAGGACCTGACCTGCACGGAACTCCGGATCGTCCTGCCCGATGAATCCGTGCGCTGGTTCGAGGTTCGGGGTCATCTGGTGGAAGATACGGAGGGCAATCCCCTGGCCGCAGGAACGTTCCACGACATCTCAGCCCGCAAGGAAGGGGAGCAGGGGCGGCAGATCAGCGAGGAACGGCTGCGATTGGCCCTTTTCGCCTCGGGAGTGGGGACCTGGGAACTCGATCTCGAATCCGGTATCTCCCACTGCTCAGCCGAAACCATGGAGATCATGGGGATCTGCAACGAGCCGCGGAGTGGGCCATGGGAAGAGTTCCTGCCAGATCACCGGGAGGACCGCAGAGCCATGAAGGCCCGGATCGAGGAGGCCTTCCGTGAAGATATCGGGTACAGCATGCAGTACAGGGTGGAACTTCCCGGAGGGGAACTCCGGTGGATCCAAGCGAAGGGTCAGGTCCTTCCGGCCACCGCCACGCGCCCGCGCAGACTTGTGGGCACGGTCATGGACATATCGGAAGCCAGAAGGAGCCGCAACGAGCTTGAAACCCAGGCCCGACTCTTCAGTCGTCAGGCCCGCATCCTGGAGCAGACCCAGCGCGTCGCCAAGGTGGGAGGCTTCGAATGGGACGGACGGACCGGCACAGGCTACTGGACCGACGAGATGTACCGGCTCCGTGGCGTGGATCCGGACACCTTTGATCCCAGCCGAGACGACTTCTGGATCGGATTCGGAGCTCGCGAGAGGGTAGCCATCCGACAGGCCCTGAGTTGGACGGGGGGCAACGCCGAACCGGAGGCCTTGCTCCTTCCCATGGAGCAGCAGCCGGAGGGGAACCCCCGATGGGTGAACATGGTGATCCAATCCCTGGGTGAACATGACGACGGAGACGGCGAAACCGACGAGCAGCGATCCGCCTCCTACCACGGAGCCATTACCGACGTCACCGAGCGGGATGGGGAAGTGGAACTCCTGAAGCGGGTGGCCCACCTCGTCTCGACGGAAACCGGCACGGCCTTCCTTCAGGCCGTCACCCGGGATCTGGCGGAAGTTTTCGAAGCGGATGAAGCCTTCGTCGCCCGGACCCTGGCTGGAAGTGAGGGACCGGGCATTCGTCTCAGGACCCTGACCCGTTGGACTCGCAGTGGCCGCCACGACCCCGTGGAATATCCGGTGGAGGGCACGCCCTGCGGAGCCGTGGTGAGAGGGGAGGTGCTTCTCATGGCCTCGGGCGCCCGGGAGCGCTACCCCGATGGCGTGGTGGTGGCGGACAGGCCGGCGGATGCCTACGCCGGGGCTCCACTGGTAGACAGTCGGGGAGAGGTCATGGGCCTGATCGGGATTCTTTCGGCGACCCCGGTGGAGATCCCGGAATTCGCATCTTCCATGCTCCGGATCTTCGCCGCCCGCACCTCGGCGGAGTTGGAGCGTATGGAAACCGCGGAGGCCCTGGCTCAGAAGGAACTGGAACTGAATCAGTCGCAGAAGATGGAATCCATCGGGAAGCTGGCGGGGGGTATCGCCCATGACTTCAACAATATCCTCACGGTGATCAACGGGAGCGCGGAACTGGCCCTTGCGGATCTGAATGACCCGGAGGGGATCCGCCAATCCCTGGCGGACATCCATCGCTCCGGCCGCCGGGCTGCAGACCTCACGCGGCATCTCCTCGCCTTCGCCCGGAAGCAGGTACTCACCCCCTCAGTGGTGGATCCCGGTGAGGTACTGGAGGGTGCCCGAGTACTCCTGGACCGCCTGCTGGGGGACACGGTGAACGTATCCACCCGATTCAACCATGGGGACACGCGGATCCAGGTTGACCCCACGCAGTTGGAGCGCGTACTGATGAATCTGGCCCTCAACGCTCGGGATGCCATGCCCGATGGGGGTTCACTCACATTCGAGACCTCCGTCGTCGAACTCCGGACCGAGGCCCGAGCCCACGAGCACATCCAGCCCCCCGGCCACTACCTGAGGATCACGGTGACCGACACCGGTGTGGGGATCCCGGCAGAGATCCAGAGCCGGATCTTCGAACCCTTCTTTTCCACCAAGCCCGTGGGTACGGGAACGGGTCTTGGTCTTTCCTCGGTGTACGGGATCGTCCGCCAGAGCGGCGGATTCGTGTCCGTTACTTCAGTGCCCGGCGAGGGCAGTTCCTTCCGGATCGACCTGCCTTGCTCGGATAGAGGCAAACCTATTGAGCGGACTCAGGCCAGGGCCAAACACGGCTGGGCTGTCCTCCTCATCGAGGAGGATGAGGAAGATGGCCGGCGGACGAAGGGCTTTCTGGAAGAGCATGGACTCCACGTGATCCCCGCGCGAGGAGTCCTGGAAGCCCGACGGATCCTGGACCACCCGGGACTCGCCATCCGCCTCGTCGTAACCGATCGGCTCGCGGAAGGACAGATCCACCTGGGGCTGCGGGACCCAGGCAGCCCGCCGGTTCTCCTGCTGGCAGATCCGGGAACGGCGGATCCGGCCAGTGGTGTTGGCCACCTCCCCCCTCACCGCTTCGACATCCTCTATCGGCCCTTCCCTCCGGAACAGTTGGCAAGCCGCGTCTTCCACATGGCGGAAGCACGGATGGCCGGGAACCGCTGAGGTCCCGCGCGGAGAACCCCGTCAGCGATCCGAAACCAACCTCAGGACCGGAAACGCATCGCCGATCCAGGGGTCCACAAGGCCCCAGGCGGCGAGGCCGTCGTCGGACCGGGGTTCCAGCAGGAGAAAAGCCAGTCGAGCCAGGGGCTGATCCATGGGGACGACCCACCAGTCGTCGGGGGCCACCAGCTCTCCGCCCGCTTCCAGACGGCTCAGGTCGCCCGTGGCCACCTCCTCCCACCCTCCCTGCATGGTCACTTCGTTGCGACCCTGGAAGACGCGCTCAGCCACCGTCTTCTCCTGGACGTGGAAGCGCTGTACGGTAGCGGCTTCCACCGCCGCGCCTCGCTCCAACCGGACGCCGTGGGCCCGGAGTCGCTCCACGACAGGTGT
>REEG01000170.1 GCA_007695195.1 Gemmatimonadales bacterium
CCTCGATCTCCCCGGGGACCTGCTCCCGGGTGCAGAAGACGTGGGCGTCATCCTGCGTGAACCCGCGCACCCGGAGCATTCCGTGGAGGACGCCGCTGCGCTCGTAGCGGTAGACGGTCCCGTACTCCGCGTACCGGATGGGCAGTTCGCGGTAGGAGCGCTGATCCGCCTGGTAGAGGCAGATGTGGCCCGGGCAGTTCATGGGTTTGGCCCGATACCGGGCCCCTTCCACCTCCATGGCGCCGAACATGTTCTCGGCGAAGTTCTCCAAATGCCCTGAGATCTCGAAGATGCGTTCGCTCATGACGTGGGGCGTGTAGACGATCTCGTATCCGTGACGGAGGATCAGCTCCTTCTCATACTCCTCGATCTCGTTGCGGACAATGGAGCCGGCCGGCCTCCAGAGGATGAGGCCGGGACCCACCCGTTCATCTACGGTGAAGAGTTCGAGCTGCTTGCCCAGCACGCGATGGTCCCGCTTCTTCGCCTCTTCCAGACGGTTCAGGTGGGTCCGCAGCTCCTTCTTGGAGAAGAAGGCCGTGCCGTAGATGCGCTGGAGCATCTGCCGGCGCTCGTCACCCCGCCAGTAGGCCCCCGCCGCCGACAGGAGCTTGAACGGCCCCAGACGTCCGGTGGAGGGCACGTGGGGACCCCGGCAGAGATCCAGGAAGGGCCCGTCCCGGTAGACGGTGATGGTCTCCCGGTCGTCGAACTCCTCCAGGCGTTCCAACTTCAGGGGGTCGTCGGCGAAGAGTTCCCGGGCCTCGGCCTTGGTCACCTCCCGGCGCTCGAAGGCGTAGTCCGCCTCGATGACCTCCGCCATGGTGGCCTCGAACGCCTCCAGATCCTCCGGGGTGAAGGGCTGCTCGACGCCGAAGTCGTAGTAGAACCCCTCCTCGATGGGCGGACCGAACCCGATCTCGGCATCGGGGCGGTGCTTCCGTACCGCCGTGGCCAGGACGTGGGCCGCCGAATGCCGGAGAAGCTCCAGTGCCTCGGGATCCCGCTCGGTGATGAGCCGGACCCGAACGTCCCCGTTCAGAGGACGGTGGAGGTCCACCAGGTCGCCGTCCACCTCGGCGGCAAGGGCGGAGCGGGCCAACCCGGGACCGATGGCCAGGGCCACATCGTGGCCCGAGGAGCCGGGCGGGAGTTCCAGGGTCCGGTCATCGGGAAGGGTGACCCGGAGGATCGTGGCCATGGTATACATCGGGTAGAGTGAACGACGGAAGATCGAAGCCCCCGACCTTAACCTCCCACCGTGGAGGGGGTCAACGGGGCTCCCGGAAACACCAAGGGCCCGGTCTCCCTGGAGGGAGCCGGGCCCGGCAGGCGACGGTTCGGCCCCGGCTGATCAGCCGGGGCCGAAGCCGGAGCGGATCAGTACATCCCGCCCATGCCGCCCATGCCGCCCATACCACCGGCGCCAGCGCCGGCGTCATCCTCATCCTCGGGCCGCTCCACGATGACACACTCCGTGGTGAGCAGCAGCCCGGCGATGGAGGCAGCATTCTCAAGGGCCGTCCGCACCACCTTGGTGGGATCGATGACACCGGCCTCCACCAGATCCTCGTAGACCTCGGTGGCCGCGTTGTAGCCGAAGGTGGGCTGGTCAGCCTCCCGAACCTTGGCCACCACGATGGAGCCCTCGACGCCGGCGTTGGTGGCGATCTGCCGGATGGGGGCTTCCAGGGCCCGCTGCAGGATCTCCACACCGATCTGCTCGGCCTGGTTCTCCAGCTTGAAGTCGGACAGGGCAGCCTGAGCCCGGAGGAGGGCCACACCACCGCCGGGGACGATTCCCTCTTCCACTGCGGCGCGGGTGGCGTGGAGCGCGTCTTCCACGCGGGCCTTCTTCTCCTTCATGGCCGTTTCGGTGGCCGCACCCACGTTGATGACCGCCACACCGCCGGCCAGCTTGGCCAGCCGCTCCTGCAGCTTCTCGCGGTCATAGTCGGAGGTGGACTTGTCGATGGCGGCCCGGATCTCGGCGACCCGGCCCTTGATCTTCTCGTCGTCGCCGGAGCCGTCCACGATGGTGGTGTTGTCCTTGTCCACCACGATGCGCTTGGCCTCACCCAGGTCGGAGAGAACAGCGTTCTCCAGCTTGAAGCCCATCTCCTCGGAGATGACCTGACCACCGGTGAGGACGGCGATGTCCTGGAGCATGGCCTTGCGGCGATCGCCGAAGCCCGGCGCCTTCACCGCGCAAACCTTGAGGGTCCCGCGAAGCTTGTTGACCACCAGGGTGGCCAGGGCCTCACCTTCCACGTCCTCGGCCACGATCATGAGGGGACGGCCCATCTGGGCCACCTTCTCCAGGATGGGAAGAAGGTCCTTCATGTTGGAGATCTTCTTGTCGTGGATGAGGATCATGGGATCATCCATGATGGCCTCCATCCGCTCCGGATCCGTCACGAAGTACGGCGAGAGGTAGCCGCGGTCGAACTGCATGCCCTCGACGGTCTCCAGGGTGGTCTCAAGGCCCTTGGCCTCTTCCACCGTGATGACGCCGTCCTTGCCCACCTTCTCCATGGCATCGGCAATGAGGTTTCCGATCTCGGCGTCGGAGTTGGCCGAGATGGTTCCCACCTGGGCGATCTCCTTCTTGCCCTTGGTCTCCATGGAGTACTCACGGAGCTTGGAAACCACCTGCGTCACCGCCGCGTCGATTCCACGCTTGATGGCCATGGGATCGCTGCCGGCGGTCACATTCTTCAGACCCTCGGAGAAGATGGCCTGAGCCAGCACGGTGGCGGTGGTGGTTCCGTCACCGGCATTGTCGGAGGTCTTGGTGGCGACCTCCTTCACCATCTGGGCTCCCATGTTCTCCACGGGATCCTCGAGCTCCACCTCCTTGGCCACGGACACGCCGTCCTTGGTCACGGTGGGAGCTCCGAACTTCCGGTCCAGCACTACGTTGCGGCCCTTGGGCCCCAGGGTCACCTTCACGGCCCGGCTGAGCTTGTCCACGCCGGTCTTGAGCTTTGCCCGAGCCTCGGTGTCGAATTTAAGATCCTTCGCTGCCATCGTCGTACTCCTTCGATGTGTTGATCGATCGTCTTAGGTCCAGGGTGACGCTCTCCGGGATGATCCCGGGAGCGCATCCAGCAACGGGTCAGGCGGAGATCACCGCCAGGATGTCGGACTCCCGGAGGATCAGGTACGCCTCTCCGTCCACCGTAACCTCGGTTCCGGAGTACTTCCCGTAGAGGACCGTGTCGCCCTCCTTGACATCGGGAGCCAGCCGCTCGCCCTGGTCCGACAGCTTGCCGGGGCCTACGGCGATGACCTTCCCCTGCTGGGGCTTTTCTTTGGCTGTATCGGGAATGTAGAGCCCACCCCGGGTCTGCTCGGCCTCTTCGAGGGCCTGAACAACGACCCGATCGGCCAGGGGCTGGATCTTGGTGTTCGTCGTCGACATCTGCTCTCCTCCGTGTTGAACGGTGGGTTGCGAGTGTGAGAAGGGAAATTGTTAGCACTCAGGATAGGCGAGTGCTAACAACATGCTCGGGAATGTAGTGGGACGCTGCGTCATGTCAACGCCCGCACCCTGTGGCGCCCGGCCGAGGTGAGCGCGTTGTCCCCCATTGACGAGCCCGTTCCTATCCCGGCGAGGAGGGCGGTCCCATCCCGGCGACGAGGGCGGTCTTTCCCCTAACGTGAAAGAGTCTCCGGGACGGGGTCTTCTCCGCTCCCCGCGCAAGACCGGTACGACGGTGTGACGGAACGCTGCGATGCGGGCCGTTGCGGCCCGCTGTCACTTCCCACCAGCCCGACCGGTCAAGATTCGCCTTTCGCCACCGTCACTGGCGCTGCGGGTGGGATTTTGCCCGCTGAGCGGTGAAGATTCGACTCTCGACGACGAAGGACCACTCGAGGTTCGAATACTGGTCGCTGAGCGGGCAAAATTCGAACCTCGGGCATGACGAAGAGCTTGCGGTTCGGTTTTTCACCGTTCAGGAGCCAGTCCGACCTACCCGCCGCCGCACCCCTGGGCGTTTGTTCCGGGATCGTGTTGGTAGCGGGCTCCCATGGAGCGTCACCGTTCGAAGATGAACGCCTGGAGATGGAGTTTCGCGCGGGCGAAGGGGGAGAGTTTCGCGCGGGCGGAGGGGATAGTCCGCTGGGTATGTGCGCGCCTCGTCGGCCCTTCGCCAACAGCAACCCAGAACAAACGCTGAGGGGCGGCACCAGGCACCTCACTTGAGAGCGCTGGAGGGTGTCGAAAAGCTATGGAGGACGTCGAAAAGCTGCGGAGGACGTCGAAAAGCTGCGGAGAGCCTTCTGGGATGCACGGGAGGGGCTGAACAAAGACGGTCTCGGGCCCTGGACGGAGCCGGAGACGATGCGCCTGCCGCCCGATGGACCCGGAATCAGGGGCAGGTCATTCCTGGATTGGACCCACCGCTCAGGCGGTGAGCTTTTCCATGCGACGGACTCCGTCCAGGCCTACAATGGCGTGGACTACCTCTTCGGACAGGGCAACAGGGAACCAGAAGCCCAGATCCGCCAGCGATTGGAAGGCCCCCCGAGCCTCTTCGTAGGCCCGTTCCAGGACGGCCCGAGCCGATGTGCGGAAGACATTCTCCACCATGTCCTGCCGGACCTCCCCGCCGTCCAGGAGTTCCTGGAGGGCCGATTGCTCCGCCGCGGTTCCGTGGTGATGGATCTGGGCCACCAGGAGATTGTGACTCCTTCGACTCAGATCGAACTCGAAGTCGGTGAGGTCGTCCACGATCTGGAAGGCCGTCCCCAGACGCGCCACCGCGGGCTCGGCGGCCTGGATGCGGTCCAGCGTCTCGCCGGACTCCAGGACGCTGGGGGGCACGAACGACAGAGCGAAGAGGGCGCCTCCCCGCACCCGGTGCACACCCTCGATCATTTCCTCGGGAGTGGGGATCCCGTCCACGCCCCCTTCCTCCGATCCTTCCAGGAGCCCGATCCGCGCCATGAGGTCGATGAGCCCCTTCAGCACCTCGTCGCGTTGCCCGGCGGACAGTTCACCAGCCGCAACCCCCCGGTCCAGCGATCGCCGTATGAGGCGCTCAAAACACATGAGCTGCAGGATGGAGAGGAAGCGTTGACCACTCCCCACCTCCAGGGGCAGCAGACTCTTCCCCTGCTCGTCGAAGATGTTGTCGGCCGCCGTGATGGTGCCCTTCACGCAGAAGTTCACCTCGCCGTAGCGCTCGAGTCGGGCCGGCCCCACCCCCAACGATTCGAAGAGGGAGCGGAAGAGTACGAGAAAGAAGTACTCCTGCAGGAAGGGCAGTGCCTCCGGGGAAGCGGGATCCAGCTCGTCGGGTCCTGCCGGTGCGTCGGAGGTGAATGCCGGGTCGATGATGTCCGATAGGTCGCGCTGCACGGTCCGCACCGCCCTCAGCTGGCCCAGAAGCGCCGGCCGTAGGCGTTCCCAGATACCTTCTTCCTCCAGAAGGCGAATCGAGGTGGACGAGCGGAAGACGGGGGATAGCGTCATGTGCGGATCAGGACGGAAGAAATGCCAATGCGAGAGGGGAATGTATCTCCAACCAGGGTCACTTCGCCACACTTTCCCCGGCTTTCCCTGTCATCTCACCGGTCAACCAGCGGCCCGCCAATTCCAGACCCACCAGCGTCAGGTGCGGGTGGACCTCCTGGATCGTGCGGGAGTGGGGTGAGAGGAGAGGAGCCCACCCTCCAGTAGAGACCACCAGGGCCTCCGGGCGCTCCCATTCCTCTCGGATGAGATCGACGATCCCATCCACCGCCGCCACCGCGCCGTGGAAGATGCCGCTCCGAAGACACGCCTCGGTCCGGCGTCCGATGACCCTGTCGGGAGGGGCGAAGTCAACGCCAGGGAGCTTGGCCGTGTGCCCCTTGAGCCAGAGCTGCCCGGCCTTGAGGCCCGGCGCGATCACCCCGCCGAGAAACACCCCGTCCCCGGTGATGCAGTCATAGGTGGTGGCCGTTCCCAGATCCACCACCACCGTATCTCGACCGAATAGCTGCGCCGCCGCAAGGGTGTTCACGATCCGGTCCGCCCCCACCGTCAGCGGCTCCTCCACATCGAGGCAGATGGGTAGGCCGGCGACAGAGTCCACGTGGACCACCTCCACCGAACTGAGCCGATGGAGTGCCCGCGCCAGCGTGTCCGTGTGGGACGGGACCACCGACCCCACCACGATCCTTCCCAGTGCCTCCAGTTCCATCCCCCCCTCCCGGAGGAGAGCCCGGTACAGGAGGAAGAGCTCATCCTCGGTCCGGGGGACTGTGGTGCTGTATCTCCAGTGGCCCGCGACGACCGTGGTACCGGGACGGAAGAGTCCCAGCGCTGTCTCGGTATTCCCAACATCCACAACAAGATGCATCGATCCTCCCGATCCGGACCCGGTGGTGTTCATGGTCTCGCCTCCGCGGTAGCCGGACCCAGTGGTGTTCATGATCTAGACTCCACGGTGACATGGGTACCGCGGAAGAGGGCCGGGGACCCTGCACCGCGCCGGCGCACGCTGCCCGACGTCACGGCCATGATCGCCCCGCCCTGGACCTGGATCCGAAGGGCACCGTGGGGATCCACCCCCCGGGCGATTCCCTCGACCCCCGTCGACGTCACAACGGGATGCCCGAAGAGCACGTCACGCCGGGTCCACGCCGACAGCGCGGCCGGGGGAAGGGCGCCGGCAGCAGGCGGGTTGGTCCACCGCCGAAGGCTTGCGACCAGAGCCGTCGCCAGCGCCTCCCGGTCCACCGGGTGCCCGGCCACCTCCTCAAGCCCCACGGCGCCGGGCGGCCGCGTCCCGGGGGGGAAAGCGCGGAGATTCACCCCGAAGCCGGCCACCAGGAGGGGGGGGGGCGCGGCCTCGCCGGCCCCGCTCGCCCTCTCGCCCGACGGGGGCACCGGGGCCACCTCGCAGAGGATGCCCGCCACCTTCCCGGCGTCGCCCCCGGCGTGGGGCGGAATCAGGAGCAGATCGTTGGGCCACTTGAGCCCCACCGCCACTCCGGTCACTGCCTCCACCGCCTCGGCGGCGGCGATCCCCAGAAGGATGGAGACCCGCCCGTGGGGACCGTCCACCGGCGCGGGGAGGACCACCGACATCCAGAGGCCCCCTCCGGTCGGAGAGTACCAGTCCCGGCCACTCCGGCCCCGGCCGCGGAACTGCTCGCGGGCCACCACCACCGTGAAGGGCTGAGCGCCCCCGGCCACCAGTTCCCGGGCTCGGAGATTGGTGGAGGCGATCCGACCATGGACCTCTACCCTGCCGGCGCCGGGGATCTTCATCGGTCCGTTCCCTCCAGGAGGAGGGAGAGGTTCGCCGATGGGGCCGAATGGGTGAGGGCACCCACCGAGATCAGGTTCACCCCGGTGCGAGCCACCTCGGGCACCCGGTCCAGCGTCATGTCCCCAGACGCCTCCAGGAGCGGGCGCGGGTCCGTCCACCCCTCCACCAGTTCCACGATCCGCCGCATCTCGTCGCTGGACATGTTGTCCAGGAGGAGGCGGGGCACCCCCAGCCCCTCCAGAGCCTCCACCTGGGAGGGCCGGGTGACCTCCACCACCACCGGGAGGCCGACCGTATTCTCCCGTCGGATGGCCTCCACGGCCAGGCGAACCCCTCCGGCGGCGGCGATGTGGTTCTCCTTGATGAGGACCATATCGAAGAGGCCGAACCGGTGATTCACCCCGCCCCCTGCCCGGACCGCCGCCTTTTCCAGCGCCCGCAGGCCGGGAGTGGTCTTGCGGGTGTCGGTGATGGCGGCTCCGGTGCCGGCCACCGCGTCCACGAACCGTCGCGTGAGGGTGGCGACGCCGGAGAGGCGCCCCAGGAAATTCAGGAGCACCCGCTCCGCCGTGAGGATCTGGCGCGCCGGCCCCTCCAGCACCACCAGATCGGTGCCGGCCTCGACCCGGGTCCCGTCGGGGACCAGGAGGTGGAGCTCACTTCCGGGGGCCGCCTGACGCAAGACCTCGAACACCACCTCACCTCCCGCCAGTACCAGGCCCTGGCGGGCCACGACGCGGGCCCGTGTGCGAAGGCCGGGGGGCACGGTCCACAGGGTGGTGCGGTCGCCGTCTCCCACATCTTCGCTGAGGGCCCGGGCCACCAGTGCGCCCAGGGACTCCTGGTCCAGTGACTCGACCCTCCCGGCTCCGCTTTCGCTCATGAATTCCCTCCCCCCTTCCCCTCCAGGACCTCCTGGTAGAAGGACTCATAGACCGAAACGATCCGCTCGGCGGAGAACCGAGCCCGGGCGCTGCGCTGACCGGCCTCACTGAACCGGGTCCAGAGGCCGTCATCCCCCAGCAGCCGACAGGCCGATCGGGCCATTGCGTCCACATCGCCCAGGGCGTGGAGGAAGCCCGTCTCGCCATCCTCCACCACTTCGGGCAGCCCGCCCACTGCGGTGGCCACCACCGGGGTCCCGCACGCCATGGCCTCCAGTGCGGCAAGGCCGAAGGACTCGGACTCCGAGGGCAATAGGAAGAGATCCGCGCAGGAGAGCAGCTCTTCGACCGGGGTATGTTTGCCCAGGAAGATCACATCCTCGGCCACCCCCAGCGAGTCGGCCAGCGCCTGGGCCCGGGGGCGCTCCGGCCCGTCGCCCACCATGACGAGACGGGCCTCGCCCTCGTCCCGAACCCGGGCGAAGACGCGCACCACATCATCTACCCGCTTCACCGGACGGAAGTTGGAGATGTGCATGAGGATCTTCTCCCCACCGGGGGCCAGCGTGGCCCGATGGCAGGGCTTCCCGTCCCTCCGATACCGCTGCGTATCAATGAAGTTGGGGATCACCCGGATTCGCCCGCCGTTCACCCCGAAGCTCTTCTCCGTCTCATCCCGGAGAAACCGGGAGACGGCGGTGATCCCGTCTGACTTCTGGATGGAGAAGCGGGTGATGGAGTAGAGCGATGGATGCTTCCCCGTGAGGGTGATGTCGGTCCCGTGGAGGGTGGTCACCACCTTGGGGGTCCGGCCCGGCAGGAGCATTTCCCGGGCCATCCATGCAGAAGTGGCATGGGGGATGGCGTAGTGGACGTGGATCAGGTCCAACTCGTGGTGGACGGCCACGTCATGGATGGCGGCGGCGAGGGCCACCGAGTAGGGGGGGTGCTCGAAGAGGGGGTAGGGGTCCATCTCCACTTCGTGGAAATAGACCCGCTCACGGAACCGGTCGAGGCGGAAGGGCTGTGCGTAGGACACGAAATGGACCTCGTGGCCCCGCTCGGCAAGCTCCAATCCCAGTTCGGTGGCCACCACCCCGGATCCACCGTAGGTGGGATAGCACGTGATCCCTATTCTCACCCGCCCTCCTGTCGTATCGGTTCCAGTTGCACCCAGCGATCCACCCGCTCCAACTGCTCGTCCAGGGGAAGGGTGGCGTCGAGCCTCAGGACCCCGGTCTCGGCAAGCTGATGCCGGAACCAGGTGATCTGCCGTCTGGCGTACCGCCGGGTCGCCCGCTGCACCGCGTCCACCGCCTCGTCGACCTCCATGCGTCCGGAAAGCACCGCCGCCGCCTCCCGGTACCCGGTCCCGGTCATCCCGGGATCCTCGGGCTGCGCGCCCCCATCCAGAAGCGCCTTCACTTCATCCAGCAGCCCCCCATCGAACATCTCCCGGGCCCGCTCGTTGATGCGTCGATACAGCACCTCCCTGGGCATCTCGAGGAGCACCACGGACACACGCACCGCCGGCCAGGCCGGTGGTGCGTGACGGTGCCACCAGGAGAGGGATCGTCCCGTGAGGATCGCTACCTCCAGCGTCCGGATCAAGCGCTGCCGACCTCCTGCCGCAGCCAGATCGGCCCGCTCCGGGTCCAGCCGTTCGGCCCATCGTACCAGCTCGTGGAGGGGGAGGCGATCCAGCCATCGCTCCAGTTCCCGGCGCCGATGGTCATCCCGGGGTGGCTCCTGGAACACCGGCTCCTGCAGGCTCCGGAGGTAGAATCCCGTACCACCCACCAGGATGGGCACCCGTCCCCGGGAACGGATCTCGGCAATCCAGCCGCGGGCCAGGCGGGCCCAACGAGCCGCCGAGAAGCGCTCGCCCGGCTCCACCAGGTCCAGACCCCAGTGCTGCACCTGCCCGCGGGCCTCCGGATCCACCTTGTCCGTACCGATGTCCATGCCCCGGTAGACCTGCCGGGAGTCCATGGAGATGATCTCTCCGTCCAGCCGCCGGGCCAGGGGAATGGAGAGGGCGGTCTTTCCCGAGCCCGTGGGTCCCACCAGCGCCAGCGCGTCAGGCGACCCGCTCATCGACCGAACTTCCGCTCCAACTCGGTCCGGGTGAGGCGCACGGTGGTGGGACGACCATGGACATCGTGGAAGGGGAGCTCCGTGGCGAAGAGCTGGTCAAAGAGCTCCTGCATCTCCCGAAGGTCCAGGGGCTGTCCTGCCTTGATGGCCGCCTTGCAGGCGTAGCTCATGGCCACCCGCTCGTGCTGGTTCCGGGCCGATCGGACCAGTTCGGAGCCGTGGGTCAACTCATCCACCATCTCCCGGAAGCAGCCCTCGGCGTCGAAGTGGGGGTGGGGATTGGGCACGGCGTGGACAATCACGGTGTCACCGCCGAACCCCTCCACCTCGAACCCCGCCCGGTTCAGCAGGCCCGCCAGGTCCAGAACCATCTCGTACTCGGCCCTGGTCAGGCGGACGGTGAGTGGGAACAAGAGGCGCTGACTTTCCCCCGCCTCCCCCTGGAAACGGGCCATGATCTGCTCGAAGAGAACCCGTTCGTGGGCTGCGTGTTGGTCGATGAGGAGGATTCCGTCCCGGACCTCCGCCATGATCCACGCCTTGTGGATCTGCCAGAGACGGGGACGGGCCAGCGAAGGGAGGGTGTCCATCCCATCGCCTTCGTCGCCTTCCTGCCCGGATGTCCCCTCCCGCACGTCCGGACCAGCCGTCTGATCCCACGCTCCCGCGGACGGGTCGGCCGATAGGAAGAGGCCCATCTGGAAATCGGCGGGCTCCGACGCTCCACGCCGGGTGGGGGCAGATACCCCGGGAGCACCCTCCAGTGGACGGTCCCGGAGGAGTCCGCTTCCCCTCCCCGGCACCTCCGCAGAGCCATCACCGCTCCCGGCGGCGGCGGCGTCTTCCCCGGTAGGGGAGGAAGACGCCGGGGCCGGGGACGCCTGGTGTTCCGCCCCGGCCCTCGTCCCCCCACGGCTCGTCGCCCCCCGGCCCGATGCCCACCGGGCGGCGCTCTCCTCTCCCTCGAGGGCACGTCTCACCGCCTCCTCCACCAACGCCTCGATCCCGTTCCGATCCCGGAAGCGCACCTCCGCCTTGGTGGGATGGACATTCACATCCACCTCCCCCGGCGGCACATCCAGGAAGAGGACCACCCATGGCCGGTGACCTTGGGGGATGGTGGTGCGGTAGCCCCGATCCACAGCCCGGAGCAGGGCCGCTTCCCGGAACGGCCGACCCGCCACGAAGAGGGCGGCTCGACGAAAGCCTGGACGGACCGCATCGGGACGCTGGATCAGCCCACGCACCTGGCGGCCGCCCTCCTCCCCCTCCACCTCCAGAAGGGTCTCCTTCAACTCGGCCCCCCAGAGCTCTCCCACCCGCTGCAGCAGCGATGTCCCCCCCCGGAGATCCAGGAGCGGATTGGACCCCGACTCCAGACTGAACCGGACCGCCGGATGGGCCAGGCAGAGGGGGGTGAGGAGTTCGGATACGGCCCGGGTTTCCACCGCCGGGGGCCGGAGGAACCGTGCCCGCGCCGGCGCATTGAAGAAGAGCGACTCCACCGTGACCGTGGTACCGGGGGTCCGGGGCAGATCCTCCACTCCGGTGATGGTCCCGCCCCGGACCCGAACCCGGGTTCCCACCCCTTCCGAACCGTGGCGGGTTTCCAGGGAGAGCCGCGACACCGATGCGATGGAGGGGAGCGCTTCGCCCCGGAACCCGAAGGTGGGCACCGTCCGAAGGTCGTCGGCGGACACGATCTTGGAGGTGGCGTGGCGGTCCAGCGCCAGGAGGGCATCTTCGCGGATCATCCCGGCCCCGTCATCGGAGACGCGGATCAGGCGCTTACCACCCGATTGAAGGGAAATCTCCACCCGCGTCGCGCCGGCGTCCAGGGCGTTTTCCACCAACTCCTTCACCACCGACGCGGGACGCTCCACCACCTCGCCGGCGGCGATCTGATTCGCGATGGAATCGGGGAGAATCTGGATCGTGCGTCGCATGGATATGGTTCAGAAACCCAGTTCCGGAAAGAAGGCACGAGCGTTCGCCGTCGTGGTCGAAGCCACCGCCTCTGCGGACTGACCCCGGAGTTCAGCCACCCGGTCGCGGATCCGGGGCACGAAGGCCGGCTCATTCCGCTTCCCCCGATGGGGCGCCGGAGCCATGTAGGGGCCATCGGTCTCCAGCATGTACCGGTCGTCGGGCACACGTCTCACAGCATCGAGTCCATCGAAGGAGCGGAAGGTGACCAGACCGGTGAAGGACACCATCCACCCCGCCTCCATGGCCGTTTCCAGGAGGTCCATGTCCCCGGGGAAACAGTGGAGTACGCCCCGGACGCCGGACGCCCCGGCCTCCTTCACCATGGGCATCATCTCGGCCTCGGCCTCCCGGCAGTGGACCACAAGGGGAAGCCCGGTCTCGGCAGCCACCTCGATCTGGAGCTGGAAGGCGGCGCGTTGAGCCTGAGGCGGCGCGAAGTCGTAGTGGAAGTCCAGACCACACTCACCCACCGCCACAGGGCGGGGGTCCCGGGCCAGTTCATCCAGGAGGCGAGGTCGCAGATCCGCCGCGACTTCCGCCGCATGGTGGGGATGGACCCCGGCCGTTCGGGCAACGCGGCACCGGGGTGGGCCGTCCATGCCCACCGCCTCGGGCAAATGCGTCAGGAGGCGGCGCAAATCGGCTGCATCGTCCAGGGTGGACGCGATTGAGACAACGCCCCCGACCCCCGCCGACGCAGCCCTGTTCAGGACGTCGGGGAGGTCGGAGGCGTAGCGCTCGTGGCTCAGATGACAATGGGTATCGATGAGCATAGGAGGCAGGGGGCAATTCGCTCATCCAGGGGGAGCCGCCCCCGGGCGGAGCCCACCCCCGGTCACATCGAACCCGGGCTCCCGACCTCAGACCGGGATGGCCTCCTTCTTCTTCTTCCGCGAGCGCTGCTTCTTTTTCCGCTCTGCCTCCTCCTTGGTCCCGAACTTCTTCTGGATCTCCAGGAGCGCCGGTGCGGCCACGAAGATGGAGGAGTAGGTTCCGATGACCACACCCAGGATCAGGACGATGGTGAAGTCGCGGATCACCGCCCCACCCAGGATCAGGAGGGCCAGGAGCACCGCAAGGGTGGTCCCCGAGGTGAGTACCGTCCGGGGCAACACCTCATTGATGGACCGGTTGATGAGAGTCAACGGATTCTCCCGGCGGCCTCCCTTCTTGTTCAGGTTCTCCCGGATCCGATCGAAGACCACGATGGTGTCGTTCAGGGAGTACCCGATGATGGTGAGCACCGCCGCCACCGTGGGAAGCGAGATCTCCACCCGGAAGAGGGCCAGGAATCCAAGGGTCAGCAGGATGTCGTGGACCGTGGCGATGATGGAGGCCAGCCCGAACCGGAATTCGAATCGGAACGCCAGGTAGATGAGGGTGGCAAAGAAGGAGATGAGGATGGCCAGGAGGGCCTGCTGCTGCAGCTCCGCTCCGATGGTGGGCCCCACGAACTCCGTCTGCAGCACCTCGAACTCGCCGATGGCCGGACTTGCCGCGATCTGATCACGAATCCGGGTCGCCACCACCTCAGCCGCCACACCCTCCTCGGCGGGGGCCCGGATGGTGAACTCGTTCTCGGCGCCGAAGCGGGACACCGGCGGCGCATCAGCCCCGCCCAGGGCCTCGCGGAGTTCGGCCTCGGTCACCCCCTCGGGGAGTTCCACGAGGATCCGCGTTCCTCCGGTG
Organism: Gemmatimonadales bacterium; assembly: GCA_007695195.1. Classification (GTDB taxonomy): domain Bacteria; phylum Gemmatimonadota; class Gemmatimonadetes; order Longimicrobiales; family Gaopeijiaceae; genus PWLA01. Next base: position 13,928 of record REEG01000170.1, read on the forward strand.
AAATCGACACCGTAGCTCTGCCAGTTCCCGATGAGGACGACGTTGGCCAGCATGGCCAGCACGCCGATGGAGAGCACCACCGCCGAGAAGACGTACGCCTTCTTCCGCCACTCAAGAAAGGGGAACCGGGCGTTTCGGAAGATCCAGAATTTCATGACCGACGACCTCAGATGCTCAGCGTATCCTGGGCCTTCTTACCGCGCAGATACACGAGGTAGAGGGACCGGGTGACGTAGAGAGCCGTGAAGAAGGAAGCGATGATCCCGATGGAGAGGGTCACCGCAAAACCCCGGACCGGCCCGGTGCCGAACTGGAACAGGATGAGCGCGGTGATGAGGGTCGTGATGTTGGCGTCGACAATGGCGGACAGGGCGTGTCCGAAGCCCTCGTCCACGGCGGTACGGACCGCTCGACCTTCGGCCAACTCCTCTCGTATGCGCTCGAAGATGAGCACGTTGGCATCCACCGCCATACCGATGGAGAGGATGAGGCCGGCGATGCCCGGGAGGGTGAGGGTGGCGTTCAAGGCCGCCAGCCCACCCAGAACCAGCATGACGTAGACCGAAAGGGCCAGCACCGCCAGCACTCCGGTGAAACGGTAGTAGGCGATCATGATGAGGACGATGAGCACAAGCCCGATGAGGCCGGCCCGCATCCCCTGGTCGATGGAGTCCTGCCCCAGCGACGGCCCCACCGTCCGCTCTTCCATGATGCGAAGGGGCGCGGGGAGGGCACCGGCGCGGAGCACCAGCGCCAGGTCCCGGGCCTCTTCCATGTCCTGCTGTCCGAGCTCGATCTGTCCCCGGGCACCGATACGCGACCGGACCACCGGAGCGCTCACCACTTCATTGTCCAGGACGATGGCGATGCGGTCGCCGATGTGGCGTCCCGTCACGTCTCCGAACAACCGCCCGCCGGCCCGAGAGAGCTGGAACTGGACGATGGCCTGGTTGAACTGCTGATCCCGGGTGGCGCTGGCGTCTTCCAGCATCTCCCCGGTGATGAACGGGTTCCGTTCCAGAACGTAGAGGGCCCGGTAGAGGCGGCCGCCGATGGCCACGGGCTCCCAGTGGAACTGGAGGGAAATCTCCCGGGGCAGGACAGCCTGAACCTCGGGCATCGCAAGGAACGAGCGGGCGAGGGCGAAGTCCTCGTTCAGGAGAAGGAACTCACCGTCCCCCTCACTGGTGAGGAGGAGGGAGGTAAAGGGCCGCAGGGCGAGCTCTTCAGCCGCCAGATCGGCCTCGGCCTCCAGCTCCTGGAGCGCGGCTTCGGCCTCCTCATCCACGACTGCCTCCTCCGGATCCTCTTCAGGGTCCGCCGGATCCTGGTCAGGATCGGTCCGGAAGAGGAGATCGGCCACCTCATCGGACTCCTCGGGGCTCACCTCGATATCGCGTCCGATGGCCCGGAGGGAATCGGCGCCCAGCGTCGCCACAATGGCCCGATCGATCCGTGGGAGGGCCGCCTGGACCTGGGAGACGGATCGGACGAGCTTCCACTCCAGCATGGCGGTCTGACCCACGAGCTCCCGTGCCCGCTCCTCGTCGTCCACCCCGGCCAGCTCCACGATGAGCCGATCCTGACCCACCTTCTGGACGATGGGCTCTTCCACGCCCAACTCATCGATCCGGTTCCGGATGATTCGCTCGGAGCGGTCGATGGCGTCGGATCGGGCCTCCAGCGACATGAGGCCTTCGGGGTCATCCACCTCCAGGACCAGGTGCATCCCGCCCTGGAGGTCGAGGCCCAGCTTCACGATGGAGCCGGATTGCTGGTAATTCGAGTACAGATACCACCCTGAGAAGCCGATAACGGCCAGAATCAGGATGATCCGTACGCGGATCGAGGAAAACATGATGGCGTCGGGGGTTGGAAGGTCGGCGGTCCGGGGCTGTCCCCCCGGGGCCCGGCGGGTTCCGGCAGAACCCCGCGTCCGGGGTCTGTTCTCAAGCCACTTATACTCGCAGACGCCCCCCCGGGTGTCAATCGAACGGAAAAACCGCCCCGGGTTCGTTGGGAGGCTCTGCCACGGACTCCCTGCCTACCGGATCATCCCGACCTTCGCCGTCTCGCGGCCGAGGGGGGTCAGCCGCAGCCGCTCCCTTCCCTCGCGGCGCACCCAGCCCACCCGCTCGGCCCGGTCGATGACCCGCCGGGCGAAGTCGGGAGACCAGCGGAGATGCTTTTGCAGGTGGTCCACGCGGGTCTCCACCGACTCGTCGGCGGTTCCCTCGTGGTGGAGGAGGTGCACGGCCAGAAGCATCCCGGAGAATTCCACCCGCTGCCGGGCCCTTCTTCGCAGGCTCGCCAGGACCCCTCGATCCGGGGCCAGGATGAAGGCCAGGACAAACCCGACGCCGGTCATGGCCGCCATGGACCCGGCAATGGATACATCCAGAAGCCAGGCCGCCCAGAATCCGGTAACGGCGGCGGCCACCGCCAGAGCCACACTCAGCCCCACCATGACGGAGAGCCGATCGGTGAGGAGCCAGGCGGTGGCGGGCGGGGCGATCATGAGGGCCACCACCAGAATCGATCCCACCGCGTCGAAGGCCCCTACCGCCGTCACCGAAACCAGGGTCATGAAGGCGTAGTGGAGCACCACCGGCGAGAAACCCAGGGATGCCGCCAGGGCCGGGTCGAAGGTGGACACCTTCAGCTCCTTCCACAGCAGGAGAAGGGCACCGGCGTTGAGGATCAGGATCCCCCCCATCATCCAGAGGCTGCGAGGTCCCAGATCCACGCCCCCCACCTCCCACCGGCGGAAGGGCGAGAGGGCGATCTCACCCAGCAGCACCGAGTGCACGTCCAGATGGATCTGGCCGGCGTACCGGGCGATGAGGAGGACCGCCAGCGAGAAGAGGGCGGGAAAGACCAGGGCAATGGCGGCGTCCTCCTTCACTCGTCCGCTCCGGTGGAGGGCCTCCACCAGCGCCACGGTGAGGATCCCGGTGGCGGTGGCCCCCAGGATCAGCGCCGGATGCGTGAGATCCCGGACCCAGAAGAAGGCCAGGACGATCCCCAGGAGGACGGAGTGGGATATGGCGTCGCTGATGAGGGCCACCCTGCGGAGAACCAGGAAGACCCCGGGCAGGGCGCACGCCGCGGCCACCACCACCGCCAGGAGTTGGATCTCCACGTGGAGGGGCATCAGTCTCCTCCCCCCAGCCGCTCCCTTTCCCCCGGTGCCTCCGACGGCATCCCCGGCGTCCCGCCTCCCGCTGCCAGCCGGGCGCGCACACGCCGACGCCGGATCCGGTCCCAGAGAACACCCCTGCGCGGGGCCGCCAGGATGGAGACGGCCACCACCCCGGAGGCCAGCAGCACAATGGCCGGGCCGGTGGGAATGCCGTCTCCCAGGGTGCTCATCCAGGCTCCTCCCACACCCGCGCCCGCCCCCAGGGCACCGGCCAGGATCACCATCCGTCCCAGGGAGTCCGTCCACTGGCGCGCCGCCGCCGCCGGGGCAACCACCAGGGCGCTCATGAGCACGACCCCTACGGTCTGGAGTCCCAGGACGATGGCCACCACCAGAAGCGAGGTGAGGAGAAGGTCGACCCGGCCCATGGGAATGCCCTGGACCCGACCGAATTCCCGGTCGAAGGCCAGGAGCTTCACCTCCTTCCACGACAGCGCCAGGAGGAGAAGGGCCACGCCCCCCAGCGAGAGCACCAGGATCACATCCTGGACCAGAAGGGTGGCGGCCTGGCCGAAGAGGAAGGTATCGAGCCCCGCCTGGGCCGCTGTGGGTCCCCGCTGCAGGAAGGTGAGGAGCACCAGCCCCACCCCGAAGAACACCGACAGGAGAATCCCCAGCGCCGAATCCTCCGGGATCCGGGAGTGGCGCACCACCGCCATGACGAAGAGGGTCCCCAACCACCCGGTCAGCGCCGCCCCCAGGACCAGCACCGGTGTGGCCCGGGACCCGGTGAGGAGGAAGGCCAGGGCGATTCCCGGAAGCGCCGCATGGGACACGGCGTCGCCCAGCAGGCTCTGTCTCCGCAGAAGGGCGAAGCACCCCAGCGACCCGGCCAGCGCACCCACCGCGCCGGCGCCCAGACCCACCACCCTCAACGTGTGGTCGGTGAAGAGGGCCGGCAGAAAGCCGCCGTCCATCAGCCCTCCAGCGGGGGTGGAGGGCCGGCGGCCGGGGAGGCGCCCGGAGGCGGCGGGGAGGTGGGGGAGGTGGGGGACCGGTATGGAATCCGGCCCCCGTAGGCCGTGCGCAGATTCTCGTCGGTGAAGACCGCATCCACCGGACCTGCGGCAATGAGTCGGACGTTCAGGAGCACGACCCCATCGAAGTACTCGGGCACGGTCTGGAGGGAGTGGTGCACAGCGATGACCGTATCGCCTCGATCCCGCAACTCGTGGAGAACGTCCATGATGGAACGCTCGGTGCGGGCGTCCACGCCCTGGAAGGGTTCGTCCAGGAAGTGCACCCGAGCCTCCTGGACCAGGGCCCGGGCCAGGAAGACCCGCTGCTGCTGCCCCCCGGAGAGTTCGGAGATCTGGCGGTGGGCGAAGGCCGCCATCTCCACCCGTTCCAGGGCCCGCCGGGCCGCTTCCCGCTCCCGCTTCCCCGGACGCCGAAACCACCCCAGGTGCCCGTACGTGCCCATGAGCACCACATCTTCCACCGAGGTGGGGAAGTCCCAGTCCACACTTCCACGCTGGGGCACATAGGCCACCTGGCGCCGGACATCCTCCAGGGGCGAGCCCAGGATCCGCACCCGTCCGGCGGCGCGGGGAACCAGTCCCAGGATCGACCGGATGAGGGTGGTCTTCCCTGCCCCGTTGGGTCCCACGATGGCGGTGGCGGACCCCTGACGAATCCGCAGATCCACGTCCCAGAGGACCGGTTGCTCCCGGTACGCCACGGTGAGGTCATCCACCTCCAGCGCCGGCACCGACGGATCCGGATCGTCCCCGGCACGGTTCCAGGTGCGTCCCCGAGGGTGGCCCGGGGGGGCGTCGTCGCGCGAGGGCGGCATCCCGTTGCTCACGTCCGAACCCTCCCGGGAGCCCCGTTGCCCCCGGGGCGCTCCCTCAGGGCCTCCACAATGGTGCGCACGTTCTCTCGCATGAACCCCACATAGTCGCCGGCCTCCGATGTCCGATCTCCCAGGGCATCCGAGTACAGAACACCCCCGATGTCCACGCCCACACCCCGGGCCCGGACCGCGGCCTGAACCGCCTGCACGTTCCGGCGGGGACGGGACGATTCGATGAAGATGGCAGGGAGCCCGTATTCCTCCACCAGACGGGCCACCCGCTGTACGTCCCCGGCCCCGGCCTCCGTGAGTGTGGTGATCCCCTGAAGCCCTTCCACGCGAAATCCGTAGGCCCGACCGAAATACCCGAAGGCGTCGTGGGCGGTGACCAGGATCCGTCGCTCCTCGGGGATGCGGGCCACTTCAGTTCGAATCCAGGCATCCAGCTCCTTCATCTCGTCCTGGAGGTGCACCGCGTTGGCCCGGAATAGCTCCCGGCCCTGGGGATCGGCTTCTTCCAGGGCCAGGGAAACAATGTCCACCACCTGAAGCCAGAGGCTTACGTCGTGCCAGACATGGGGATCCATTGCCCCGGACACATCCCGATCTTCCAGGAGAAGTTCCCGGGGGAGCGCCTCGGCCACCGCCACCGTCCGGGTGCGCCCCCGCATCTCTTCCAGGACCCGGCCCAGCGACGCCTCCAGGTTCAGGCCGTTGTAGAAGATGATATCCGCCGAGTCCAGGCGCCGCACGTCCCCGGCGCTGGCGCGATAGAGATGGGGGTCGATCCCCGCTCCCATGAGTCCATGGACCTGGACGCGCTCTGCGCCGACGCGCTCCACCACATCGGTGATCATGCCGATGGTGGTGACCACGCGAAGGGGTTCACCCGGCACACGATCTGCCGGGGCCTCACAGCCGCCCAGAAGTGCAACGGCCGCAAGGATGGGGAGTACAACCTCCCGCACTCGGGTTCGACGGGGCAAAGGATCCAAGGCCGGAAGGGATGAAGAGGGTTTTTAGCCTAAGCTAAACCTTAATTTAGTCTTGCCTAAACTATCTTCCACTAGCTTTGACCACAAGAGACGGGTGCCTCTGGCTCCGGTCCCCAACCTGCCGTGCCCCCTGTACATCCCCGTTCCCCCCCCTCCACATTTCCCCTTCCTCAAGAGAAGGTGCTCTCCATGGCCCGACGAATCCTTCAGGTCGTCACCGGTGTGCTTCTGGGACTCGCCGTGGTGGCGGTAATCGTGCTGGGATTCCCGGGCACATCACCCCCCCCGCAGGGCATGGTGATCAATACCGACGGGAGCTTCCAGCCCTACCCGGCGCCGCCACTGGCCCTGGAAACCACCGAAGGGGAAGCCTTCACCAACGAAGACCTGCAGGGCGAGATCACCGTGGTCTTCTTCGGATTCGCCAACTGTCCCGATGTCTGCCCCATCACGCTGTGGAACCTGACGCAGGCCGCCGAGGCGCTGGAAGAGGAGGGGCTGGGCTTCCGGACCCTCTTCGTGACGGTGGATCCCGCACGGGACACGCCGGACGTTCTGCGCGCCTACATGAACCGCTACCATCCGTCCATGCTCGCCCTCCGGGCCGAGGAGGAAGTGGTGCACCGAACGGCCCGGGACTGGGGGGTTCATGTCGCCTTCGTGGATCCGTCGCTGGACCCTCACGCCCATCACGCCCCGGGAGATCATGGCCACGGGGACCACGACCACGGCGACCACGACCATCACGAGCATGATCACCCTGACCACGGCAACCTCCAACAAGCTCCAGAGGAGGCACCTCCCCTGGACCCCGGGGACCTCCCCTTCCCGGAGGTGGTCACACCCTACGCCGTGGACCACTCGGCCCGATCCCTGGTGGTTGACCGGCGAGGACGGATCGTGGAAACCCTGGCCCCCTACCTGCCTCCGGCGGAGATCGTCGAGGTCCTGAGACCCCTCATCGAGCATCGCTGACCCCGGAATTCCCATGGCATCCTTCACCCGACGCCGTCTCCTCGCCTGCGGGCTCCTCCTCCTCCTCCCGGCACTTTCGATCCCGGGGTGCAGGGGAGAGGCCCCGTCCGACGACCTACCGGTCCGGGTCGCCGTGTCCGTGGCGCCCACACCCCCCATCGTGGGTCCCAATCGACTGGTGCTGGATATCACCGACGACCAGGGCGCCGAGCTCGAGGCCGCGGCCGTTCGCATCGAAGGAACCATGACCCACGCCGGGATGGTCCCGGTCTTCGATACGGCCACCCACCAGGGAGGCGGGCGCTGGGTCGTTCCCGAATTCGACTTCACCATGGGGGGGGAGTGGATCCTCATCATCCAGGTGGAGCTCCCGGACGGCCGCGAGGCGACCCGCCGCCACGAGCTGAACGTGGTGGGACGCGGGGCAGCGGGCGGGGCCGGCGGGGCCCGGTGACCGTGGGGACCTCCCAGGACGCAGCGGAGTCGCCGCCGCGCCGGTCCCCAGGGGGGATCGATCTGCTTCGCGTACCCGGCCTGGGGCCCGTCCTGCGGTGGCGGCACACCCGGACCGTCCTCCAGACCCTCTTCCTGGGGTTGGCCGCCCTCATCATCCTGGACGGCCTCTTCGGTCCGCAGTTGGCGCCGCGAAACCTGGCGGGAACGGTGCCCTGGGTTCACTGGCGGGGCTTCGTGGTCCTGGCCCTTCTGGTGGCCGGCAACCTCTTCTGCATGGCCTGCCCCTTCATGCTCCCCCGGCGGCTGGCCAAGCGCTTCGGACCCGCCCGGCTCCCCTGGCCCCGTTTGCTCCGGTCCAAATGGCTGGCGGTGGGACTCCTTCTGGTCTTCTTCTGGGCTTACGAGGCCTTCAGCCTGTGGGCGAGTCCGTGGCTCACGGCGTGGGTGGCCGTCACCTACTTCGCCCTGGCCTTCGTGGTGGACGCCTTCTTCAAGGGCGCCTCATTCTGCAAGCACGTCTGCCCCATCGGTCAGTTCCACTTCGTGAACTCCATGGTCTCGCCCACCGAGGTGAGGGTGCGGGATCCAGACGTATGCGGAACCTGCACAACCAAGGACTGCATTCGGGGTCGGTACGAACCGGCGGTGGCGGCCGTGGGCAGCGGGGGGGGCTTCCGATCATCGGCCCCCATCGGTCTGGACGCGGCGTCGGGCACGGCTCGCCTTCGCCTGCCCCAGATGATGGGCGCCCCCGCCGAAGCGGCCTCGGGACGAGCCCTTGGCAGACACGGCCTCATCCAGGGCGGCTGCGAGTTGGCCCTCTTCCAGCCCCGCAAGGAGGGAAACGGCGACTGCACCTTCTGCCTCGAGTGCATCCACGCCTGCCCCCACGACAATGTGGGGCTGGTGATCCGCCCTCCGTTGCAGGAGCTCACCCGCGACCCGGTCCGGTCCGGGATCGGGCGTCTCTCCCATCGCCTGGACTGGGCCGCCCTGGCCCTCCTCCTCTCCTTCGGCGCCTTCGTCAACGCCTTCGGGATGGTGGAGCCCATGTTCGCCCTGCAGGCTCGGGCGTCGGAGATGCTGGGGATCACCTCCCGAGCCCTCCTTCTGGCCCTGTTCCTGGGTCTGCTCTACGTGGTGGCGCCTGCGTTGGTGACGGCGGGGACGGCCTGGCTCTCCCGGCGTTGGAGCGGGGGGAAGGACTCCCTGAGCCGCCGGATCTCGACGTATGCATGGTGCCTGGTTCCGCTGGGTTTCGGAATGTGGACGGCCCACTACCTCCACCACCTCCTCATCGGGGGGTGGACGTTGATCCCGGTGGTTCAGGAGTACCTGCGCGACCTGGGGCTCCCCGCAGGCGAACCCCGCTGGGGAGCCGGGGCCATGGTGCCGGAAAGCTGGCTCCTTCCCATCGAGGTGGCCTTCCTCCAGGGAGGACTCCTCCTCACCCTGGTGGCCGGATTCCGCATCGCCAGGCGGGAAGAGGGAGATCGCCGCCGTGCTCGGGCGGCCTTCCTTCCGTGGGCGGCGCTGGCCACCCTTCTCTGCTTGGCGGGGATCTGGCTCCTGCTTCAGCCCATGGAGATGCGGGGCACCTTCCAGGCCCTCTGACCCTCAAGTCGACCTTCTCAGCCGGCTCCAAGCCCCAACACCCCACCACTGGGTAGGGCCTGAGGGCCCACCCGGACCTCGACCACGCTGCCCCCGAACCCACCTCGCCTACCGTGCACCGACCCCTTCGCCCCACCGCTCCCCTCATCCGCTCCGCTGCCACCGCCTGGGCTGCGGTGATCCTGTTTCTCGTTCCCGGTGTGATCCTGGCGAACGGCGGAACCCTGCGGGTGGCCAACGCCGTCATGGGCGACTACCGGGTGTCGGTCTTCACCGATCCGACCCCGGTCCGACCGGACTCCCTGGACGTCAGCGTCCTGATCCTGCAGCAGGGAGTCGAGGGGGTCCCCGACGGCGTGGAGGTGGTGGTCCGAACCCAATTGCTGGAACTCCGGTCACCGGAGGAGGCCCCCGCCGGGGCGCGGGTGGGAATGGGCGACACGCTGCGGGCAACCCGGGAGCAGGCCGATGACCCTCGCTACTACGCCGCCAAATTCGGGCTGGGTGCCGAGGGGCTGTGGGAAATCTCGGTGCGGGTCCGCGGTGAGGCCGGCGAAGGCGAAGCCGCATTCCAGGTCACCGCTCGGGAGCGTGGGCTCCTGGGGCACCCCCTCACCATCATCTTCCTGGCCCTCCTTCCCCTGGTGGGAGCCGCCTGGTGGCTTACCCGGGATGACGGCGGCGGCGAAGTCGAATCTCCCCGGTGAGGCGTGGGCCTGGAGGTCAGCTCTCTCCGGTCAGGCGTAGGCCTGGAGGTGTCAGCTCTCTCCGTTGAGGCGTGCTTCCAGGACGTCACGCACCCGGCGGGCTTCCTCGGGTCCAAAACCCGGGAGTTCCACAACCCGGTCCACCAACGCGGAAGGCGATCCGGAAAAGAGCTTGCGCACCAGATGATCCAGATGGCTGCGCTGGGCCGTGGAGCGGTCCACAACGGGAAAGTAGCGATAGGCGCGACCTTCGGAGGTGTGTCCAACGAAGCCTTTGTCCTCCAGCGTCCGGAGGACGGTCAGGACGGTGGTGTAGGCCAACGGGTCGTCCAGTTGTTCCTGCACCTCTCCCACCGTACCGGACTTCCGGTCCCAGAGGACGTGCATGACGTCGAGTTCCCTGTCGGTGAAGATTGCCTCGCGCTTCATCTGCCTTCCTTCGTCTCGGGTCCCGGGGATGCCCCGGCTGCCGTTCACCCCGCATCCCGTCACCCCCGCATCCGGTCTTGCGCGTGAATCCACCTCGATCTGCGGATCATGGACAGATCCGAGGAAACCAACCGGGTCCGAGGAGATAAAGCGGGAGGGGGACGACGGGTAACGTGTTGCGGACACGAAAGCTTACCCCTTCGAGTCCTACCGGGTCCGTCGCCCTCTGTGGGGGGTCAGCTGAGGCGAACGTCTACCCGACCCGCCGCCTCCAGCGCCCGGGCCCGGGCCTCTGCCACCGTCGTGCCGTTGGCCAGAGCGACCCCCATGCGGCGCATTGGATACCCGTTGGGCTTCCCGAAGAGACGCACCTGGGCCGTCTCGACCTGAAAGGCCCGGTCGACCCCCTCGTAGCGCACCACCTCCCCGTCGCCGCGGGCCAGGATCACCGCCGAGGCGGCCGGAATCCGGTACCGGAGGTCCGGAATGGGGAGGCCGAGGAGGGCTCGGAGGTGGAGTTCGAACTGGCTCAGGTCCTGGGAACAGAGGGTGACCAGGCCGGTGTCGTGGGGACGTGCCGAGAGCTCCGAGAAGATCACCTCCGTCCCCGTGAGGTAGAATTCGAACCCGAAAATCCCGGGGCCGGGGAGCCGGTGGAGGATCCGGCGGGATACCCCTTCGGCCTCCTCCAACTCGGCGGGTTCAACAGCTGCCGGCATCCACGACTCGCGGTAGGCCCCGAGCTCCTGCCGGTGGCCGATGGGCTTGAGGAAGGTGATCCGTCCATCCCGCTCCCGGACGGCGAGGAGGGTGATTTCACTCCGGAAGTCGATGTATTCCTCCGCGAGCACCCGCTGCGTCATCCCCGGACGCGTCTCCTCCGCAGCGAAGGCCCAGGCCTGCTGCAGGCGGGCCGGACCGGTGACCAGGGACTGCCCACGCCCCGAGGAGGTCCAGAGCGACTTCACCATGCAGGGATAGCCCACCGTCTCGTCACACACCCGCCGCAACGCCTCGGCGGACTCGGCCACCGCGAAGGCCGGCGTCCGGATCCCCATCTCCTCGGCCACCACCCGCCGGATCGCCTCACGATTGAGAGTCAGGGTGGTGGCCTCGGCCGAAGGGGCCACGGGGATCCCCTCCGATTCCAGCTCCTCCAGCGTCTCGGTCCGGATCGCCTCCATCTCGGGGATGATGTAGCTGGGTCCAAAGCGCTCCACTACACGTCGCAGAGCGTCCCCATCCAGGAGGGAGAGCACCTCCGACTCGTGGGCTACCTGCATGGCGGGGGCGCGCTCATACCGATCCACCGCCGCAACCCGGATCCCCAGGTTATGGGCAGCGATGGCCAGTTCCCGGCCCAGTTCTCCGGCACCCAGAAGGAGGATGGTGGTAGGAAGGCTGGGCTTGGGAAGAAGGGTGTCCATGGCGTCGACTGTGGGGGCGAGTATCCGGACCTGCCCTCAGGTTAGGTTGAGCCGGTCCGGTCCGCTACCGTCGTCGGTCACCTTGCTCGCCCATGGGGCCGCCCTACCTTCCGTAGACTCGACGCTCCGTCACCTCAGCCTTCGGTCGTTCCGCTCGCCGGATACCATGGATCTCAGAACCAATCTTCCCGACCTCCGCCGCGAACTGGATCCTCTGCCGGTGGAAGCCGACGTCCCCCTGGCCCCCCTTACCACCTTCCGGATCGGGGGATCGGCCGCGGCCATGGTTCGCCCCCGGACCCCGGACGAACTGGTCCACGCCATCTCGGTGGCCAGGCGTCTGGGCCTTCCCCACATGCTCCTTGGCCGCGGGGCGAACATCCTGGTGGGCGATGGCGGTTTCAAGGGGCTGGTGATCCGGTGCGAAGTGGCGGGAGTGGAGTTTCTGGACGACGGTGCACGGGTCCGGACCGGTGCCGGCGTGGAGGTCTTCCCCGACCTCATCGTGGAGACGGTGGCGCGGGGGCTGGGCGGGCTCCATCACTTCGTGGGAATCCCCTCCACGGTGGGAGGAGCCCTCTGGCAGAACCTCCACTTCCTCGCTCCGGCTCCGGGCCGGGAGCGCACCGTCTTCATCGAGGAGGTCCTTGAATCGGCGGAGATTCTCACCGAGGAGGGAGAGCGCCGGACGGTGGGTGTGGACTACTTCCAGTTCGGCTACGACGACTCCATCCTTCACCACCGTAGCGACGTGGTCCTCTCGGCCACCTTCCGCCTGGAGCCGGCACCCATCCCCGACCTGCGAAGGGTCATCCGCGAGAACCTGGCCTGGCGCGACGATCGCCACCCCGACCTGTGGCTCTACCCGTGCGCCGGCTCCATCTTCCAGAAGATCGAGGGTGTGGGAGCGGGGCGCCTCATCGACCAGTGCGGTCTCAAGGGGAAGGTCCACGGAAACGCCGCCATCTTCCACCGCCACGCCAACATCATCGTGAACCTGGGGGGAGCCCTCGCCGCCGAGGTCCGCTGGCTCATCGACCTGGCCCAGGAGACCGTGGCCCGGGAAACCGGATACCACCTCGTTCCCGAGATCGGATTCGTCGGGGAGTTCTGACCCCTCCCTGGAGGCGTTCCCATAGAGGGTTCGCCCCCGGCTCCCGCCGGCCCCTACCCCTCCCAACCCCCGGGAAGGGTCCCGCCGGTGACGCCGAGCCAGGTGGCCACGGTCCATCCCAGCGCCGCCAGGTGCAGGACCAGGAAGAAGACCAGCCCCACCCTGGGGAGGAGCGACCGCTCTTCCCGGAGGTTGATGAGCACCAGGGCGATGGGGATCACCAGGAGCCAGCCCATGCGGGGCAGAAGGTACTCGGCCAGCATGGGAAAGGTGTCCACAATCACCTGCTCTCCCCGAAGCCCCCCCCGAGCCCGCACGGGAATGCGGGTCAGGAGAGGCACCAGAAGCATGATGTGGGGGAAGATCAGGACCGAGTTCACGAAGAAGAGTCCGCCCCGGCGGGTCTCGATCCAGGGTTCACCACGGTCCTCGAGGGTGGGGAGGTCGCCCACCCCACCCCCTGAGGGATCCCTCCCGATACTGTCGTCTCCCGAACCGTTTCCCCTGCCGGAGCCTTCCATGCGAGTCGACACGGAGTCTACTCAAACGCTCCAGTCCGGCCGATGAGCACCGGCCGATCCTCGGCGCCGGCCCCATGGATGGCATTGAAGAAGAGACGATACGTACCGGTGGGCTGGGCGCGGAACTGGGGCCGGAATCCGATGAGCACGGCCTGCCCCGCTCCCAGCCGGGCCCGGACCACCGCCGGCCGCCCGGCCAGATGGGTACCCGCGCCGATCTCCCAACCACTCATGAGGAGATCCTCGTCGGCGTAGCGCCCCACCACATCCACCTGCTCCGGATCCAGGACGTCCCAGGCCCGGGAATTCTGGAAGAAGGCGGCGGTTTCCCCTGGGGTGCCGTATCCAATGGGGTGGGTGTTGTCGAACACCGTCCGGATCAGGGAGCCGGGCACGAACAGCTCTTCCCGGGGAATGGCCACGGTGGCGTTGGCCACCGGGAGTCCGAGGGCATCGATGGCGAAGTCCCCGGCTCCGTCGAAGGTCACCAGCGTTCCGCCGGCCTCGACCCAGCGGCGCAGGTGCTCCACGCCGTCGGCCCCGATCCCTCCCACGTAGGGCTCGGGCATGGCGCCCGGCCGGTGCCCCTGGAGGATGGAGTTGGCATTCTGGTCGCTGAGGACGATGACATCGTAGGCATCCAGCTCACCGCGCTGGAAGTGGGCGTTGCGGAGGGTGTCCACGGGAAACTCATGTTCGTGGAAGATGAACCGGGTCCACCCCTCATCCATGTTCCCGGTCCAGGGCATATAGAGCCCCAGCCGCGGTGTGCGAAGGGGAACAGTCTCCACCGCAGGGGCCGCGGCGATGGCAACGACGCGCAGTCCCAACTCCTCCGCCATGGTCCGGACCCGAGCCTCCGTGCCACTCCCCGCCTCCACCACAAAGGCGCCCGGGTCGAAGGCCACACCCGCCGCCTCGAAGGCGTCGGTGGCCAGATGGACCCGGTCCCCGGCCGCCTGGAGGCGGTTCACCGCCACCCGCGCCGCATTCCGCCGCGGAGAGAGGACCCACCCGAACCCGGCATCTCCCACGACGGAGGAGGAGGGTACCGCGGCCCGCTCCACCGCCTCGACCCGGGCCTCGAAGGGCTCATCCACCCGGACCACATTCACCGCCATCTGCATGGGAAGGGTCCAGCCCGCCAGCCCGCCGTAGGGGGGCTCCGGCGGCCCACCGGGGTAGATCTCGCGCTGTGGATGGTCCTGGGGCTCCATGAGGTCCACCAGGTGGGGCCGGAACGCCTGGCCGGTGAAGGCCACGTAGGTCCCTTCCGGCCACTCTGTCCCATTGGCCTGGAAGGCCTCGGTGGCCAGGTGGATCTCGACCCCGCCGCGGCGAAGCACGTTGATCATCTCCACCGCCTCACCCCGGTCCCACTGGTCCTCGGACGGGATCAGGTACGCGAAGGGTCCCCCTGCCTCTCCGTCCCGGATCTGCTGGCTCCCCATCCGATAGATGTTGTACAGCCAGTCTTCCCGGAGCCGGGAGCCGATGTCCAGCGCTCCGATGGACGAGACCAGATGGTAGTCCATGGACTCGGAGAGGCGTGACCATCCGCCCCGCCACGGGTTGGTGTAGTGAATGGACGGTTCGGTCATGGACAGCTCCCGGCTCCCGGCACGGATGGTCTCCGGGAGGGAGTCGGGGTGGTGGTAGACCGGGCTGGCGTAGCGGTGCGTCACCTCCGACAGGATCCCAACCTGGTTGTGGAAATACGGAGCGGTCCGCATCCCGCCGTTCCACCACATGGTGAAGGTGAGCCCCGATACCACGCCGGGCATCTCCAGCTCTTCGAAGCGCTTGGCCATGTGCTCGCCCACCATGTTCACCCCCCGGACCACCAGCGGATGGATGTTGGGGTTCACCGGGTCGGCGAAGGGGGGGATGAAGATGCGGGTGGGAAAGGGGGAGTGCTGATGGTGGTTGAAGATGATCTGCGGGTACCACTCTTCCCAGAGCTGCCGGGCGATGACCTGCACCTCCGGCTGGCGCAGCATGAACCAGTCCCGGTTGATGTCGTGGCCCACGTACTCGTGCCACACCTCCG
>REEG01000123.1 GCA_007695195.1 Gemmatimonadales bacterium
GTCCTGGATCAGTACTTCCCCCAGCCGCCCCCGACGCTGGAGCCCCTGGAGGGGTGGGAAGAGCGGGTGGCGGCGGTCTCCGGGACCTGGCGATTCAACCGGGCCTCGTACACCACCTTCCAGAAGGCGGTGGGGCTCGTCTCGGGATTGAGGATCCAGCCGGCACAGGACGAAGGCGTCCTCCTGGTCCCCCACCTCATGGGGGGCGAGATGCGCATGATGGAGGAAGAGCCCTTCCTCTTCCGGGAACTCACCGGAGAAACTCGCCTGGCCTTCCGCATGGATGAGGAGGGGCGTGCCACCCACGCCTTCCTCTCGCCCCTGCCCATGATGGCGCTGGAGCGGGCGCACTGGAGCACCCTCCCGGCCATCCACCTCCCCATACTGGCGGGCGGGCTTGTGCTCTTCGTCGGCGTGCTCCTGGCGGGAGCCGGTCGCCTGGTCCGGGGGATTCGCCGGGGGTCATCCCGGTTTCCCGCCCCACCCCGACCCGAGCCGGGTCCGGGTCTCCGGCGGGCGCGGCACCTCTTGGTGGGAACGGCGGCGAGCTATGTGGCCTTCGCCGTGGGGGCGGTGGTGCTCCTGTCGGATCCCTGGGCCATCCTGTCGGGCCCCTTCACCGGTCTTCGCGCCGTCCTGGCCCTTCCCGTGCTCGCCTCGCTCCTGGCGATGGCGGCGGCGTGGTGGTGGCTCAAGGGGATCCGGCGTGGCGAGGAGGGGGGATGGCTTCGGTGGCGGATCGGCGCCATGGTGGCGGTGAGCGGGCTCATGGCCTGGTCCCTCCACACCTGGAACCTCCTGGGGTGGAAGTTCTGATCAGCGCCCTCCGGCCTCGGTCCGTCTCAACTCCATGCGCGACGACAGGGCGAAGTGGATGGGATTGGTGGTGGAGCGGGCCGTTACCGATCCCCGGAGTCGCTCTCCGTCCAGGGTGAGTTCCAGTAGGAGGGTATGGGGGCGGAGGGCCATGTCCGGTGAAGGGAGCGTCCCCAGGAACTCCCCGCGCAACACCCCGTCGTTCAACTGAGGCTCGTTCACCAGGGTGGTGAGTCCATTCCCTACACGGACGTGGACGGCGCCGTCCGGCCGAACCTCCAATCCCACCGGAATCTGCCGGTCCCAGGTCTCGATCTCACCTTCCCAACGTCCCACCAGCGCCGGAGGGGGGGCGAAGGAATCCCATCGCGATGGGGAGGGGGAATCGGGCGTCTCGAACCCCGGGACGAACGCTTCCGCCACAGCGTTGGCGATCACTCCCGCCCGGCCCGGCGACCCATTGGTCACCACGGCAATGACTACCTCGGCGTCGGGGTAGATCTGGAGCTGCGTGCTCACCCCGGGCATCCCTCCGCTGTGGCCGAACTGACGGTGCCCTCCATGATCTTCGGCCACGATCCACCCGAGACCGTAGCCCCGTGGGGATCCGGGCGGGGTTTCCATGCGCCGCATGGCAAGGCGGGCCTCCTCCCCCAGGATCTCACGTTGATCGTTCAGCGGCCACCCGCCGTGGGAGAGTCCGAAGCGGACGAGGTCGTGGGCGCTGGCCCAGTGGGCCGACGCCCCCGGATGATCGAAGTCGTAGAAGGGGATCCACTCCTGCTCGTTCCCGTACCTGGCCGCTGAATAGGGTTCGAGTCCGGGGCGGATGTCCAGGGATGACCGGTGCATCCCGAGGGGGGTGAAGATCTCGGTCTGGGAGAAGTGGGCGAAGCTTCGACCGGATACCTGCTCCACGATGCGATTCAGGACTCCGTAGCCGATATTCGAGTACACATACCGCTCGCCGGGCCGGTGGAGCGCGGCCCCATAGCGGTGGATGGAGGTGTCCATGGGGGGAGGGCCGTCGCCCTCCCCCC
The DNA here is from genome assembly GCA_007695195.1 of Gemmatimonadales bacterium. GTDB lineage: Bacteria > Gemmatimonadota > Gemmatimonadetes > Longimicrobiales > Gaopeijiaceae > PWLA01. The sequence goes on from REEG01000123.1 coordinate 1,857, forward strand.
GATAGAAGAACTGGTAGTGTAGTGGAAGCCCGCCGGTGTGGCTCAGAAGGTGCCGGACCGTCACGGCGTCGGCGTCTCCCTCGTAGCTCCGTATCCGACCAGCGGGTGGAAGGTATGCGTTGGCCGGCCCATCCAGGTCCAGTTCACCCCGCTCACTGAGGATCAGGATGGCCGTGGCGGTGATGGGCTTGCTGATGCTCGCCAGGGAGTAGGGCGTGTGGGGTGTGGCCCGGATCTGCCGTTCCCGATCGGCCCAACCGAACCCCTCCTCCCAGAGAATCTCACCGCCGCGAGCTACGGACACGGCCGCCGATGGGAGTCCCTCCTCCCGGATCAACTCATGGATGAGGGAGCGCACCGCCTGGACATCCGCCTCCTGTGCCGCGGTTGGTGTGCCGTGGGCCAGGAGTAGCAACGTCAGGAGCAGCATGCCCGGGGCCCGGACGGTGGGTCCGGTGCGTAGGCGTTGGAGACGTCGGGACATGGAGGGGGCTCCGTCAGAGGTTGGGGTTGCCCGCCCGCTCCACATCCGGCAGCGGGAAGCAGGTCATGGTGCCGTAGGCGTATCCCGTGTGGTCCACACCATCGGGGTGGATGGAACCGGGTTCGCCCAGGAAGGGGATCTCATGGGGCGTGCCCCGGAAGCGGAGCATATCGTTGAAGCGGTGCCCTCCCTCCACGAAGAACTCCCGCCGCCGCTCTTCCAGGACCAGGGCCACGGCTTCGGCCTGGGAGGGGGCGTAGGTGATCTCCGGGAGCCCCAGTTCGGCCCTCCGGGTGTTCAGGATATCCACCCCCTGCTCCACGGCACCGCCGCGGATGTGGGCCTCGGCCAGGAAGAGTTGGGCCTCCCGGTAGGACGCGATGACGACCGGGGCGCTCTGGGAGGTGTGCTTGGTGTTGATGAAGTGGGGCGTCACCCCGTCCGTTCCGTTGCGGTTGGCGAAGACCACCTCCACCCGGGGGTCGGGAACGCCGGCGCCCTCGGTGGGACGCCCGTCGGCGGCGATGGTGAGTTCCCGGAAGTTGGGGGCCACCGAGGCGTTCTGGCGAAAGCCGTCCGGGGCGCTGAAGCGTTCAAAGTTGTAGTTGACCCGGCGGCCGGCGGAGCCGTCGCGGGTGGCCACCTTACGGTACCCGGCCTGCACCTGGGCGGCATCGGCCACCACACCGGAGAAGTTCCCCAGGTTCAGACGCGCCCGGGCCCGTCCCACCAGGGCCAGGTTGCGGATATCGTCGTTGCCCGCCTGCTGGGCCAGCTCGATGGCCTGGGTGAAGTGGCGCTCCGCCGCCTCCAGCACCTGGTTCGGCTGGAGGAGGGGGCCCGGAACCCCTTCTTCGGTGGGAATGGTCATCTCACAGAAGCCCTCACCCAGCGCCGTGAGGGCGAACCCGCCGTAGGCCCGCATGGTGGCCTGCAGCGAGGCCCGGTTGGGGATCTCGGCGAAGTCCGGAGACGCCAGCTTGTCGTAGATGTTGGCGGTCTGGAAGCGCGCCGTGTGGAGGGGAGTGTACATGGGGAACACCGCGCCTCCGCACCCGCCCTGCCCGAACGACACATCGGTGGAAAGGGTCCTTCGGGTGGTCCAGTCCCTGAGCGCCAGGTTCCCGGAGCTGGCGATGTACTCGTCGGAGAGCGCCGCCGAGCCGGCCACATACTGGTTCCAGGCGCACTCCAGGTCGGAGATGGCGCTGTCCACCAGGAGGTTCACCAGCGCCGGGTTCCGGAGGTCGTCGGCGGCCACCTGTCCCGGTGTCTCCACCGAGAGGAGATCCATGTCGCAGGCGGCCAGGGCCAGAAGGGGGATGAGGGCGAGTCGGCGGGCGACGCGTCCGGCCCCCGCACGGGTCACCAGGTCCGTGTCCATGAGTGGAGATTCCTTGCGCAGGGGAGAAGGGGTCCCGGCGAATCGACCCGAGCGGGCACTGCGTTGACGGGCCCGCATCAGAAGGTCACCCGCGCGGTGACGGTGACGCGCCGGCCCAGGGGCCAGCGTTCCTGGTTGAAGGCATTCAGGCCGGGGGTGTCGCCTCCGGTCTGCCGGGTGCGCTCCGAGTCCAGCGAGCGGTGTCCGAAGCTGCTGGAGTCCGGCCGCCACAGGGTGGCGATGTTCTCGCCGGCCACCGTCATGGCGAGGCGGGAGACACCCAGGTGGCTCGCCCACGCGTCGGGGAAGCGGTACTGGGCCGAGAGGGTGCGGAGCTTGGCGAAGTCCCCGCTCAGGACTCCGAACTGCCGGTCCTGACCAAGGGACCGGTAGGCCAGCAGGATGGGGTCGGTGCGCTCCAGAGACGCCCGGCTGTTCTGGAAGAAGGCGTGAACCGCGATGACGTCGTTGTCGATCCAGGTCCGCCCCTGGATGAAGTCCACCACGCCGTAGAGGGTGAGGTTGCCACCCAGGGTCAGATTGGCATTGACGCTACCTTCCCAGTCCGGAAGGGGCTGACCCCAGTACACCGCCGGCGCCTCGGAGCAGGGGACCGGCGCCCCGCCGCCCCGGGAGAAGTTGGTTCCCGGGACCCGCTCCCCCCCTTCGCACAGGAGGTTGGTCACCGAGTTCTGCGCCGGCGTGTTGCCCGGCACCAGGTCGGCGGACACAACCCGGCGATGGAAGATGGAGGCCAGGGGGAAGCCTTCCACATGGAACTGCCCCATGCTCACCAACTGATTCACGAAGGCGGGGCCTCCCAGATCCACCACCTCATTCCTGGCCGACGAGAGGGTGAACCCCATGTTCAGCGACGCCGAATTCCCCTGGAAGACGAGGCCGTTCAGAGCCAACTCGATGCCGCTGTTCCGGATCTCGCCCAGGTTCTGGAGCTGGACGCCGGGGAAGCCCAGCGAGGGGAGGGCCGGCACCCGGACCAGGGCGTCCCGGGTCCGCTGGCTGAACCGGGTGAACTCCACCGAGATCCGCTCATCCAGGAAGGTGGCGTCGAAGCCGAATTCGATCTCCTCGCCCACCTCCGGGCTCAGGTCCGGGTTCCCGATGTTCTGGGGCGTCACCGCCGGCCGCCCGTCGGTCCCGATGACGGGCTCGTAGGTTCGCAGGGCATCGAAGAAGTTGGGCTGCATCCCGGACCGACCCCACGCCGCCCGCAGGCGGAGGGACGAGAGCCAGTCCACCCCCTCCAGGAAGGGCTCTTCGCTGGCCACCCACGAAGCCGAGAACTTGGGGTAGGTGACGAAGGTGTAGTCTTCGCCGAAGGCGCTGTTGTCGTCTCCCCGCACCGCTACGGTGAGGAAGAGCCGGTTGTCCCAGGCCAGCTCCTCCTGCAGGTAGATGCCCACCGTCTTGTTCTCGAAGAACTCCTCGAAGGCGAAGCGCTGTGCCCCCGCCGACACGGTCTGGAGGGCGCCCAGGGGGAAGACGTCACCCCTGGCCTGACTGGACTCCTGCCGGCGGGTGAAGTACTGGAACCCCGCCGAGGTGGAAAGGGCCAGACGGTCACCGGCGTTCCATGTACCGCTGGCGCCGTAGTCGAAGGTGAAGTGGGTGCCCCGGGTGTTGCCCACCCGCTTGGAGCCGGAACTGAAGGTATTCCCCGGGAAGAGGAGTCCCCGGTTCGCCACCCAGAGGGCGGTCTCCTGCATATTCAGGAACTCGATCCCCAGCGCCAGCCTCTGGCTGAGCCAGGGACGCGGGGTGTGGGTGAAGTTGAGGCTCCCGGTGATCCGGTCCGTATTCTGGAATCCCTCCACCTCCTGCGCGAATATCTCGGGGACCGCGCCGATGTACCCGCGCAGCGGTCCGTCCAGGGCGTTGGGTGACCCCGATCCCGCCTCACATCCCGGGGCCGGGCAGGACCAGATGATGTGGGTGGTGAGGGGCTGCTGGGTGGAGGCGGACTGGATCCGACCCCGTGAGGCCCCCAGGCTGAAGTCGATGTTCAACTGCTCCGAGACGGTGTAGCCCAGGTTCGAGCGGGCCGAGAGGCGGTTCTGCCAGTTGTAGGGCACATAGCCCTCTTCCCGGCTCCAGTCCCCGGAGAAGAAGTAGCGCACCGTCTCGGTGCCACCCTGGACATCGGCACCCACCGAGGGCTGGCGGCCGGTGCGGAACCACTCATCACCCCGGAGATCCCGGTCCAGGGCCAGCACGTTGACCTCTACGATCTCGCCGGGATTGCACTGTAGACGCGGGTCCACGCCGGGCTGCTGCGACACCCCCGAGCAGCGGAAGTAGGTGGGGTTGAAATAGTTGACGGGGTCAGGAAGCCAGTACCCCCCCTCCCGGACCCGCATGCTCACCTGGGGTGCTCCCCGCGCTCCACGCTTCGTGATGATCTGGATCACCCCGTTGGCCGCCTCGGTCCCGTAGAGGGTCGCCGCGGCAGGTCCCTTGATGACCTCGATGCTCTCGATGTCCTCGGGGTTGATGTCGTTGATGCGCGACGGGAGGTTCCCTGCGGCGAAGGCTGTGGCCCCCACTCCGCCGGTGAAGCCGGACCCGTCCACCCGCACCCCATCGATGTAGAGGAGCGGGTTCGAGCCCAGGCTGAGGCTGGAGGCACCCCGGATCCGGGCTGTTCCTCCGGTCCCGATCTCGCCGCCCGAAGACATGATTCGCACCCCGGGGACCGTGGTGCTCAGCATGTCCTGAACCCGGACCTGGGGGGCGATCTGCTGCAGCTCCACAGCGTCCACACGCCCCACCACGTTTCCGATGGCTCGCTGCCGGCGTTCGCCCACGGTACCGGTGACCACCACCGCGTCCAGGGCGATGGCGGTGGCGGTGAGTTCGAAGAGCTGATCGGTGCTCCCCACAGGCACGGTCCGCTCCAGGCGGCGATACCCGATCATGATGACCTCCAGGGTAACTTCGGCCCCGGTGAGCCCCGAGAGGGTGAAGTTGCCCCGATTGTCCGTCAGGGTGCCCTGGGACGTGCCCGCGGCTACCACCTGGGCGCCTGCGAGGGGGCGCTGCCCGCTGGCGTCCACCACCCGACCCGACACCGACTGCTGGGCTGCGGCAGGAACGGTCCAGGCAAGGAGCACGAGGAAGGCCGAGGCACAGAGTGCGTAACGGAACGCCCGGCCGAAAAGGGATCTGGTCGGAGGTGTTCGGGACCCGGCCGCGAGGGATTCCACGGACTGGAGAGGAGGCATCTTCGGACCTTCCTGAGGCGGAGGGTGGAACCGAGGCAGAGGGTGGACCCCGTGCGAACGGAGGACCGGGCGAGGGGTCCCTCCCCTGACGAAACATCCAGCGCTGCGTGTAACTTTGTGTCCAAAAAGTCCGGTGGCGGACCCGGAGGACGAAGTTTTGTCTGGATCTCGGCAGAATACGGGGCGCCATGGAGGGGTGTCAAGAGTCTGCAAGGCAGTTTTCTCACCTTGACATTGCCCACCCAGGTGCGCATATGGAGAGGGCACCGCCTAAATGTATGCAATACTGCATCCGATCTTGCCGCCCCTCCTCGCTCATTCGGATCCTGCCATGCCTCCTGTCTCCTCTTCCCAGACGCGCCGTCCCTCTCCCGCCGGGTGGGTTCGAGACGCCACCGGGTCCCGTCGTGGTCACCAGATGACGATTCGAGGCCTCGGTGCCATGCTGGCTCTCCTGGGGCTCCTCGCCCTGCCTGCGGCGGCGCAGCAGGCTTCCGTCACCATCGAGGGACTCATGAGTGCCCCGTTTCCGGAGCAGCTCACCGCGGCTCCCGTGGGCGGAGCGGTGGCGTGGGTCCGCAACGATGAGGGTGTTCGCAACATCTGGATGGTGGCACCTCCGTCCTGGGAGGCGGTGCGGCTCACGGCGTACGAGGCCGACGACGGGCAGGAGCTGGGCTCCCTGGCCTGGGCCCCCGATGGCTCGGGTCTGGCCTTCGTTCGGGGCGGGTCCCCCAATCGCCAGGGTGAGCACCCGAACCCGGCCAGCGATCCTGCCGGAGCGGAGCAGGCCATCTGGTATCTTCCGTCCATCCAGGGGGGCGGTGAGCCACAGCACATCGGCTCGGGGAGTTCGCCTTCCTTCCGGCCCGATGGATCGGGGATCGCCTTCCTTCGCGGAGGTGTGGTCTGGTTTCATGATCTGACGTCCGGCTCGGAGGCCGAGGCTCTGATCCGGGCCCGGGGTGGGGTGGGATCGCTTCGGTGGTCGCCGGACGGGAGTCGCCTGGCCTTCGTCAGCAACCGGGGGACCCACGCCTTCGTGGGAGTCCTGGATGTGGCGTCCAGGCGGATCCGGTGGGTGGACCCCAGCGTGGACCGGGATTCGAATCCGGTGTGGTCGCCGGATGGGGATCGTTTGGCCTTCATCCGGACCCCTGCTTCTTCCGAATCGAGGCTCTTCCGGCCGGTGCGGGAGGCCGAGCCCTGGAGCATCCGCGTGGCCGATCCCGGAACCGGCGAGGCCCGGGAGATCTGGCGTGGGCACGAGGGAGTGGGGAGCGCCTTCTGGGGCATGAGTGCGGAGAACCAACTTCTCTGGGGGGGCGATGACCGCATCGTCTTCCCCTGGGAGCGAACGGGATGGCTCCTCCTCTATTCGGTTCCGGCCTCCGGGGGCAGCGCCACTCTCCTGACGCCCGGTGCCTTTGAGGTGGAGCAGGTGACGCTGGACCCTGAAGGGCGAACCGTGTACTTCAACTCCAATCAGGACGACATCGACCGGCGCCACCTCTGGAGGGTGTCCGTGGACGGTTCCAGCCCCCCTCAGCCGATTACCCGGGGGTCCGGGGTCGAATGGGCTCCCACACCCACCAGTGGTGGAGAGGCGCTGGTGTTCCTGCGAGCCGCCGGGCGCATCCCGGCCCACGAGGCGATCCTGGAGCTTCCCCCGGAGGGCGCGGTGGGGCCGGTGGACGGCGGTGCGCCCCGGAGCCTGCTCCCGGATCCTGTCCCTTCATCTTTCCCATCCGCCGCACTGGTTGAGCCCGAGGCCGTGATGGTGTCCGCCTCCGACGGGATGGAGGTCCCGGCGCAGCTCTTCCTTCCCCCCGGTCTCGCTCCAGGCGAGCGGAGACCGGCCGTGGCCTTCTTCCATGGGGGCTCACGTCGACAGATGCTCCTGGGCTTCCACTACATGTCCTACTACCACAATACCTACGCCCTCAACCAGTACCTGGCGACCCAGGGGTTCGTGGTGCTGTCGGTGAACTTCCGGAGTGGGACCGGCTACGGGATGGAGTTCCGGGAGGCGCTGGGGTACGGGGCCACGGGGGCGTCGGAGTTCCATGACGTGATGGGGGCCGGGCTGTACCTCCGGAGCCGCAGCGATGTGGATCCGGAGCGGATCGGGCTCTGGGGTGGGTCCTACGGCGGGTACCTCACCGCCATGGGGCTGGCCAGCGCGTCGGATCTCTACGCGGCCGGGGTGGATGTCCACGGAGTCCACGACTGGAACGTGGGAATCCAGACCTTCCGGCCCGACTACAATCCCCTGGAAGACCCGGAGGCGACCCGGGTGGCCTTCGAGGCGTCTCCCATGTCACGGCTGGACGGGTGGCGCTCTCCGGTGCTGGTCATCCACGGGGATGACGACCGGAACGTCCGATTCGTTGAGACCGTGGACCTGGTGGAGGAGCTGCGCAAGCGGGATGTGGAGGTGGAGCAGTTGGTGCTTCCCGACGAGGTGCACGGGTTCCTCCTCCACGAGAACTGGCTCGCCGTTCTCGGGGCCACGGCGGAGTTCCTCGTCCGGAGGTTGGGGCGTTGAACCCAGGGGAGGGGCACTGAACCCAGGGGAGGGGCCGGCGAGGTGCGGAACGGGATCCCCTCTCGCTGAGTCAGCGGGAGGGGTCCCCTTCCGCCACGGGATGGAGGAAGGTGTAGGAGCCTCCAAGGTCGGCCCGGACGCGGACCACGGCGTCGCCCTGCCACTCAAAGGTGAACTCCTGGGTCCCCAGGGCGAACCGATCAGATCCCAGGTGGACCAGGGGGCGGGCCTCCGGAGTCCCTGAGCCCATGCTCAGATTGAGTTCGCCCCCTCCGGCCGTGATCCGGATGCGCATGGGCGCCCCCCGGCCGATGCCCTCATAGGTGCCGGCATAGAACTCTCCGGAGCGCGGGAGGGGGTGGGCTTCTACGGACTCGGTTCCCACCAGGGCCGCCACCACATCGGAAACCACCCCGCCCGGCGCCACCGGACCTGCCGTGTTGATGAGCACGGCCAGGGTGAGGTCGTGGTCCGGGAGGTACGCCAGGTGTGAGAGGAATCCGTTGATCCCTCCGCCGTGATGCCAGGCCCGGTGGCCCTGGATGGGGGTCAGGGAGAGCCCCCCACCGTAGCGTAGCACGGTGCCGTCATTGAGGGTGCCGCCGGTGACCAGGGTTCGGTGCCCCTCTTCTCCCAGGATCTCTCCGCCGTGAAGCGCTCGGGTCCAGGCCACCAGGTCCAAGGTGGTGGAACAGAGGGATCCGGCGGCGTAGGGATGGCTGTGGACGATGGGATCCCGGTGCACCAGTCCCTCCGGTGTCCAACTGTATCCCTTGGCCTTCCCCGGCGTGATGCGGGTTTCTGAGCAGTAGCTGGACCCGGCCATCCCGGCGGGGCCGAAGAGGTGCTCCTCCACGTAGTCGGCGTACTCAAGGCCGGAGACGGCCTCGATGACCATGCCCAGGAGGTAGTAGGCCGAGTTGTTGTAGATGGCGGCCTCGCCGGGCTCGAAATCAAAGGGTCGCGAGGCGAAGGTGGCTACCAGAGTGTCCCGGGGAACATCCCGAATGGAGAGGAGACGGAATTCGGGCAACTCGGTGTAGCCACGGATCCCGGAGGTGTGGTCGAGGAGCCTGCGCACAGGGAGAAAGCGGCCGCCGGTGGGATAGTCCGGTAGGTACTCGGTGAGATCGGCGTCCAGGTCCAGGGCTCCCCGTTCGGCCAGTTGCAGGATCGCCGCGGCGGTGAACTGCTTGGTAACGGATCCGATCTCGTAGACCGTCTCGGGGCGGGTGGGCACGTCCAGCTCCAACTCGACGCTTCCGTAGTACCCCCGGGCCAGAATCTCGTCACCCTGGGTCACCGCCACCGAGATTCCTGCGGCCCGGCCATCCCGAAGTGCCTCCCTGGCGATGGAGTCCACAACCGTCTGGACCATGTCCGCTTCCAGGACGGCGGGCGGGCCTTCGGGCGGCGTCTGGGCACCGGCACTCACGGTCAGGACCGCGGAGAGGGCCAGGCAGAGCAGTCCCGCTCCCAGGAACGCCCCCAGGGTCCGGGTGGGAGCGAGGTGGAGGCCGGCGGCGCGGGCTGAAGGGACGCGTGTTGCCATGCTGGGTGCTCCAATTGAGGGGGGGACGGTGGTGGGGAGCGGTGTGGGGTGGCCGGATCGGGGCCCTTGTCCAGATTCTGTATACGTTGACGTATACCTATCCCCATAGTACTCTGCCGGAATCCCTCGCACCAGACGGAATCCAACCAACCCCCGGAGTTTCATGAACGCGCTCGTGCGGTCGGTCCCGTTCTCGCTGGCACTCCTTTTGGTCATGTTCCCACCGCCGCCGGCGGCAGCCCAGGCTTCTACCGCTGCGTCGGTCCAGGCGCTGGAACGGTTGGAGGCCGAGCTGGCTCGGTTCGAGCCCCTCTCCGGTGGAACGCTGGGAATCCACGCCGTACACCTGGAGACGGGGCGGTCGGTGGGGTTGAATGCCGACGATGCCTTTCCCATGGCCAGTACCTACAAGGTGCCCATGGCCTACCAGCTCCTCCGGAGAGTCGATGCCGGCGAGGTGCGCCTGGACTCACTGGTACATCTTCAGCAACACCACTTCAGCCCGGGGAGCGGGACCCTCTCGGATCTCTTCATACAGCCTGGCGTGGCCCTGTCCGTCCGGAACCTTCTCGAGCTTACCCTCCTCATCAGCGACAATACCGCCACCGACCTGATCCTGGAGATCGCCGGGGGAGGAGAGGCTGTGACATCCGCCATGCAGGATGCAGGCTTCGGCGGAGTCCGGGTCGACCGCTCCACCCTGCAGCTCATCGCCGACTGGATGGGGGTCGAGGGGGTGGAGAGGGGGCCGGGTTACACCCCGGAGCTGTTCCGGGAGCGGGCGGAGGCGGTGCCGGAGGAGGTTCGGGCCCGGGCGGGCCGAGCCTTCGAGATGGATGTACGGGACACGGCCACGCCCCGCGCCATGGCGAGCCTCCTGGAGGCCGTCTGGAGGGATGAGGGGCTTTCACCCGAAAGCGCCGGCCTGCTCCGGGACATCATGGAGCGATGCCGGACCGGGGAAGGGCGGATCCGAGGCCTCCTTCCCGACTTCGTGACCACGGCGAACAAGACGGGCACCATCGGGGGCACGCTGAACGATGTGGGTGCCATCGAACTCCCCGACGGCGGAGGAACCGTGTTGGTGGCGGCCTTCATCAAGGGTTCGGATCAGCCCAACCCTCGCCGGGAGGCGGCACTGGCCGGCGCGGTTCGGGCTATCTACGACTACTTCCTGTTCAACCCCTGACCTCTCGTCCCGAGGCTACGTCTCACCCCGTTCGGCGCTTCCAACCCCACTTCGGCTCTTCCATCCTCACCCCCGGCCCCTGAGATCCAGTCATGCAGATCGAGTCCGTGACCCTTCGGGAGATCCGCCTCCCCCTTCGTGCGCCCTTCCGCATCTCGTCGGGGACGGTGACGGAGCGACGTATTCTTCTGGTGGAGCTTCGGGACGCCGACGGGGCCGTCTCATGGTCCGAGTGTGTGGCGGCGGAGCGGCCCAACTACAGCCCTGAGACGGTGGATACCGCCTGGATGGTTCTGTCGCTCTGGCTCATTCCCACTCTTCTTGGGAAGACCTTTGCGGGACCTGCGGGTGTTCATGAAGCGCTGGAGGGTGCGGCGCGAGGGTACCCCATGGCGAAGGCCGCCCTGGAGATGGGGGCCTGGGGCTTGGAGGCTGAGATACGGGGGGTTGCCCTGGCACAACTTCTGGGTGGGACGCGCGTCTCCGTGGAGGTGGGGGTTTCGCTGGGGATCCAGGACTCCCCGGAGCAACTGGCTGATCAGGCCGTGGCGGCGGTAGAGGTCGGGTACCGAAAGGTGAAGCTCAAGATCGCCCCGGGGTCGGATCTGGCCTTCGTGGAGAGGGTGCGAGCGGTAGTCGGGGCGGGCGTTCCCCTCATGGTCGACGCCAATGCCGCCTATCGATCTGAGGACGCGGCCCATCTACAGGCATTGGATGCCTTCGATCTCACCATGATCGAGCAGCCCCTGGACCGGACGGACCTGCTCCGTCATGCCCACCTGCAGCGCCGGCTCAGGACCCCCCTCTGTCTGGATGAGTCCATCGACTCGGTGGATCGAGCCGAGGACATGATCGCCCTGGGGAGCGGTCGGATCGTGAACATCAAGCCCGGTCGGGTGGGGGGATTCACGGCGTCCCGGGCCATCCACGACCGCTGCCGGGAGGCCAAGATCCCCGTCTGGTGCGGGGGCATGCTGGAGAGCGGGATCGGTCGGGCATACAACGTGGCCCTGGCGTCGTTACCCAACTTCAGCATGCCCGGAGATCTCTCTCCCAGCGCCCGTTACTGGGCCCAGGACATCGTGGATCCCGAGTGGACCATGGGATCGGACGGCATGGTGCAGGTGCCTTTCCACCGTCCCGGTCTCGGCATCGAGGTGGATCTCGAGCGGGTGGAGGCGCTCACGGTGCGCACGGAGCGGTTCGGCGTGGATATCCAGGCCGGACGGGGAGCGTGACCCGACTGTTTCTGAAGAGGGTGTAAAGAGATTGCCATCCAGTGCCGAGACCCCTGGAAGGGGAGGGGTCGGGCAGTATGAACCGGGGGGGCGCACGGATGGACCAGCAGTGTGGGCAGACGGGAGTCGTGTTGGCTTTCGGCACCGTGGTCATCGGTCTGGACAGATCATGAAGACGGCCTCGGAGACCGAGATCCTCTACGAGATCTCCCTGGCTCTGGGCACGACGCTGGATCTGAAGCCCATGCTTCGGGATGCCCTCTCCACCATGCTCCGGACCCTGAATTGCAATGGGGGAGAGGTCCTCCGGGCAGAGGCCGACCCGGAGCACAAGGGGCTCCGATGGGAGTCCGCCCTGGCCATTCCCCGATTCCTCCCCAGGAAGGACGAGCACCGGGACTTTCTGGGCCAGGCCGCGCTTCCGACCCGCGAGGAGGACATCCCGTCGTGGGCTGCCGGGCTCCCGTACCAGGGTGATGCGTCGGCCTGCTCCCGAACACTCTTCCATCTTCCGGGATTCGGGGCGCTGGTGCTGGTCCGCACCGGCCCGCCCTTCGAGAGGCACTTCCTCCGGTCGCTCCAGACCCTCATGGACAAGCTGGCCAACGCTGCGCTGGCCTGCCTCAAAGAGGAGGAACTGCAGCGCCAGATTGAGGTGGCCAATTCGGCGAGCCAGGCCAAGACCCAGTTCCTGGCCAATATGAGCCACGAACTGCGCACGCCCCTGAACGGCGTCATCGGCATGATCGGGCTCCTGCTGGAGACGCAACTCGATTCCCGTCAGCGGTCCTACGCCGACACGGTGAGGGTCAGCGGGGACGCGCTTCTGAGCCTTGTGGACCATGTGCTGGATTTCTCTCGCATCGAGGCGGGTCGGGTCGAGCTGGAGGATCTCGACTTCGATCTCCACGACACCATGGCTGACGTGGCCTCCACCCTGGCGCTCAAAGCCCATGAGAAGAAGCTCGAATTCATCTCCTTTGTGCACCCGGACGTCCCTCCTCGGCTTCGGGGCGATCCAGGGCGCATCCGGCAGGTGCTTACGAACCTGGTAGGTAACGCCGTGAAGTTCACAGAGAGGGGCGAGGTGGCGGTGCTTGCCCGGGTGGTGGAGGAGGCGGAGGCCGGTGGTCCCGAAGATTCGCCCAACTCCTCCATTCGCTTCACGGTGCGGGATACGGGGATGGGGATCCCGGCGAGTCGGGTCGATGAGCTGTTCCAGAGCTTCACACAGGTGGATGCATCCACCACCCGCCGGTACGGGGGGTCGGGGCTCGGGCTTGCCATCTCCAAGCAGTTGGTCGAACTCATGGGCGGTCGGATCGGGGTGGAGAGTCGGGAAGGGGAGGGGTCGGAGTTCTGGTTCACGCTCCCCCTGCGGCCGGCCGCGGAGGCTTCTGAGGCTCTTGTCCCTCCGGAGCTGGCCGGGGCCCGGATCCTGGTGGTAGACGACAATGGGACGAGGCGGGACCAGGCGGGGCTCCTGGTGGAGCGTTGGGGTGGTAGGGTTTCAACGGTCACGGGAGGCCGTGCGGCGCTGGAGTGGCTCAGTCAGGCCCTGCAGGAGGGAGACCCCTTCCGGGTGGCGCTTCTGGACACCGACATGCCTGGGCTGGACACGGACATGCCCAGGCTGGACGGGGGCGATCTGGTGCGGGCCATCCGGCGAGATCCCCTCCTGGATGATCTCGCTCTGATCCTGGTCAGGTCTCTGGCCAGGAATAGAGATGCCGCGTTCTTCCACGAGCAGGTGTTTTCGGGGTGCCTCACCAAGCCCTATCGGGCCCGCGACCTCGAGGATCTCCTTTCTTCCATCCTCAGCCGCTCCGCCACCTGCACACACGACATGGACGAGGAGGAAGGAAGACAGAGGGTCATGGACCGACAACCGGCGCGGGACTGGCGCCGCTCGCTCCGGGGTCGGGTGCTTCTGGTGGAAGACAATTCCATCAATCGCGAGGTCGCGACCCATATTCTGCGGGAACTCGGCCTGCAGGTGGAGACGGCGGAGAACGGTGCCGAGGCCGTGGAGGCCCATGCCAGCCGGTCCTACGACCTGATCCTCATGGACTGCCAGATGCCTGTGATGGATGGGTACACCGCCACCAGAGCAATCCGTGCCGCAGAGGCCCCTCCCGCCATTGCCGGAGAAGGTGGCCGCACCGGCGGGAACGGGAGTAGAGGGAACGGGAGCCGCCGGCTCCCCATCGTGGCTATGACCGCCAACGTCATGCGCGGAGATCGGGAGCGGTGTCTGGAGGTGGGTATGGACGAATACGTGGCCAAGCCTGTAGAACCTCGGAAGCTGGCCGCCGTCCTCGAGAAGTGGTTGGCCTCCGCACTGTGATCCACTGTGGTCGAGCTCAGCCGACCATCTCTTTTCAAGGGCTCGGTTCACCAGCGGGAGACTGCACCGAGGATCTGAATTGTGGAACACTTCTGCACGAATTTTTTATAAATATCAGGGTGCAGGGAGTGTTCCGCTCATGGCAAGGTGTGATAAGTCGATGCATGTCCCCTGCGCTCCAATTTCGTTGTCGGGTGACCATACCCGATCATTTCGGAACCCGAGGAAAGGAATTGTATTGGCTATCCAGACCCTGAATGTGCCGGAACTCGACGTCACCGAACTTCCTGAACAGCTCTACCGCCACTCCCAGAGGCCGGAGTGGGGGCTCGCCTTGCTGGCTTGGGAAAGGAACAACCGCCGCGCCTACCAGTTTGAAGACGGGAAGCTGCGAAAGATCAGTAAAGGCTATTACGACCTCATGGATCCGGTGGACCCGGAGGATGTTCCGGCTACCGCAGTGGTAGCCAACCTTCAAGCTACCATCAAGGGTCTTCGGGGCGGCTCCGAGCGGAAGGTGGTGAAGGCGACCTGTTCCTTCGAGGAGCAGCTCAGGCTCTTCACCAAGCTCTATCCCGAGGGGTTTCAGGACCCGAAGTGGATCGAGGACAAGCGGGGCCGGGCCGAGGGTTCGTCCCTGAAGCGCCATCGGGAGCCCAGCCTACTCGCCGCTCGGGAGGCGCTGGACCCCTCCCTGGCCGCGAGTCTCATGGAGGAAGGTCGCCACGGGGAGTTGACCGAGTCCGTCCTGGACGTTCTGGCCGGTACCAACCTCGTTCCGCTCTCCCACGTGAAGGCACTCCGCCGCCTCGATGCAGGGGAGTCGGCCGAGTACGCCGAGGTCGTCTTTCACCTGGTCCACGGCGACGCCACGCTGCAGGAACGCTTCGGTCGGTACCTGAAGGTAATGACGCGTCTACTGGGAGGGCGCCCTTCGTGGCGGATCTCCACCGCCCTCCTTGCCCTCACCCATCCCCAGGAGGAAGTGGCCGTCCGGCGATCCGCCTTCATCCGCCAGGCCGGGTCCATTGCCCCTACCGGTCTCTATTCCCGCAGGCCGACGGTGGTGTCGTATCTGAGTTTTCGACGGGTCGCCATCGGAGTCAGGAAGCGGCTCGAGGCTGCGGCCCTCCCTCCCGCCGATATGCTGGACGTGCATGACTTCATCTGGACCACCCTCCGGAAGTCGGCGCTGGAGCACCTGACCGAGACCGCCTGACCCCGGCGCCGGTTGCAGGATTTGCCGCCGGGTGCTCCTCAATCCGGCGCCGACGGAACGACCAAGTGAACCCTTGTTTCGTCACGGAAGACTCAAGCGCACCTCTTTCTCGACCGAAACCATGGGGGTGTGATGAACCAACAACCTTCGGGTGCTCCGACGTGAACACGCACTTGGCGTGAACGGGCAATTGGTGTGGATTTGCCGGTTCGGGCACGCTCCCTGATCCAGAGCGGGAGAGGCGGAATGATTGTCCATTACGATGCAAGCGGTAGCGCAGACTCATTCCAGCGCCTGGCGGCCGGGCTGACCGAACGAACGGACGTGATGGGACTGATGGTCCTTTCGTGCGAGGCGAACGGGTGGCTGCCCGAGGCACTGGATCCGATCCTCGGAGCCATGGAGGTTCCGGTCTTCGGGGGCGTCTTTCCCCAGATCATCCACCACCGGCAGAATCTGGAGCGGGGGACGTTGGTGGTGGGGCTTCCGGTGCGCCCGGAGGTGGAGAGCATCCATGGCCTGAGCGGGCCGGCTACCACCCTGGGTGAGCAGGTCGAAGCGGTGGCCGATGGATGGGGGGCCGATCTCATCGACTCGCACGACACCCTCATTGTGTTCGTGGATGGACTCGGCCGTGGGATCTCGACCCTGGTGGAATCTCTCTTCTTCTGTTTCGGTCTCGAACGAAACCTTCTGGGCGGTGGGGCCGGTTCCCTCTCATTCGTTCAGAGGCCGTGTGTCATCACCCCGTCCGGCCTGAAGCAGGATGCCGCCGTCATCGTCAAGCTCCCCATGCGGAGCGGGGTCGGCGTGGCCCACGGGTGGGAGCCCATCAGCGATCCAATGAAGGTGACGGAAGCCGATCGCAACGTGATCCGGACGCTGGATTGGCGGCCGGCTTTCCACGTCTACCGGGAACTGGTGGAAGCGCATAGCGGAAAGAGGTTCCACGACCACGATTTCTTCGATCTCGCCAAGGCATATCCTTTCGGAATCAACAAGCTGGGCGCAGAGGTGGTGGTCCGGGACCCGTTCGGGATTGCGGACCATGATGGGCTCATTTGTGTTGGAGAAGTCCCCACCGGCGCCTCCGTCAAGCTCCTGTCGGGGAGTCCGGACTCCCTCATCGCGGCGGCGGGGCGCGCCAGGCGATTGGCCGAGGAGTCGGCACCGTTCCCGGCGGGTCCGGAGCACACCGCTTTCTTCATCGACTGCATCTCCCGGGTCCTCTACCTCCAGGACGAAATCGAACGGGAGGTGGAGGTGGCCGCAGGGGATCGCCGGCTCTTTGGCGCCCTCACGCTGGGAGAGATCGCCAACAGCGGGAAGGACTACCTGGAGTTCTACAACAAGACCGCCGTTCTCGCTCTCCTCGACTGATCGATGGGAGGCGACTGGGAGACTGGGATCCTGGAGCAGATTTCCCAGGCCGGCGGGCCTGATGCGGAGGAGTAGGCGCCCCTCCCGGTGGGCCGCTCTGACCCAATCGTTGCCGGAAAATCGTTGCCTTCCGGAACGCTTGGGGGAATAGTGCCCTTTCTTCTGCCCACCACCACCCTTCCTCCCCGCTCCCCATGTACTTCAGCACCACCGATGAGAGCCTGGAAATCGACAAGGTCCGAGAGGATCTGGCGTTCCTGCACCGCTGCTTCACCGATGTGCTCCGAGAGGCCGGGGAGGGGGCGGTGGCCGCCGTTTTTGACGGGGATAATGGCGGGAACGGCGGGACGGGCCGGAGGGGCAGGCCGACCACAGGCGAGGGCGCGACAACGGTCTCCAGGGACGCGAGCGGTGCGGACGGCCACCCCGACCCGGCCACCCTGAGCAAGGCGGCGTCCATCTACTTCCAGCTCATCACCATCGTGGAAGAGAACGCGGCGGTGCAGCTCCGGCGCCGCCTGGAAGACGAGCACGGCCTGGCCCGCATCTCCGGGCTCTGGGCAAAGACGCTGGAGGGGCTGAAGGCGGCGGGACTCACCGAGGAGGAGATCGCCTCGCGCCTCCGGGAGATCCGCATCGAGCCCGTGCTCACGGCGCACCCCACCGAGTCCAAGCGCTCCACCATGATCGACCAGCTCCGGACCATCTACCTCCTCATGGTGAAGCGGGAGAACCGGATCTGGACGCGGCACGAGAAGGCGCAGATCGAGCGGGAGATCCGCGCCGCCCTGGAGCGGCTCTGGGTGACGGGGCAGGTCTTCCTCCAGAAGCCCACGATCCAGGACGAACTGCGAAACGTGCTCCACTACCTCACCCGGGTCTTTCCCGGGGTGCTCCCCTTGCTGGATCAGCGCCTTCGGAGTGCGTGGGAAGAAGCGGGATTCGCGGCGGAGAGTCTGGCGGATGCCGGACGCCTGCCTCGGGTGGGGTTCGGTAACTGGGTGGGCGGAGACCGGGACGGCCACCCCCTGGTGACGGCCGAGGTGACCCGGAATACGCTGGAGACCCTTCGCCGCCATGCCCTGGAGCGACTGGACACCGAGCTGGCGGAGGTGGCCCGCCGGTTGAGCCTGTCGGAGCTGGAGGTGGCGGCCCCGCCGTCGGTGACGGACCGCATCGCCGAGCTCTCGGAGCTTCTGGGGAGCCGGGCGGGCCCTGCCCTGGAGCGGAACCGGCAGGAGCCCTGGCGGCAGCTCCTGAACCTCATGCGGCTCATGCTTCCACCAGCCACCGGTGGAGCCCAGGGGCCGGCCTACCGGGATCCCGGTGAACTCAGCCGGGATCTGGCCCTTCTCCTGGACTCGCTGAAGGCGGTACGGGCCCACCATCTGGCCCGAATCGACGTGGAGCCGGTGCTTCGGAAGGTGGAGACCTTCGGGTTCCACCTGGCGGCGCTGGACGTTCGCCAGAACAGCGCCTTCCACGATGCGGCGCTGGCGCAGCTCCTGGAGGCGGCGGGGATCGAGGAGGGAGCCCGGTTCGCCCAGTGGCCCGAGGAGCGCCGGGTCGCCTTCCTCACCGACGAACTCCGGACACCCCGGCCTTTCGTCCGGGATCCCCGGGGGCTCGAGGGCGAGGCGGGGGCGGTGCTGGGGGCCTACCGGACGCTCCGCCGCCACATGGAGGAGTACGGACCCCATGGCATGGGGTCCCTCATCGTGAGTATGACCCGGAGCCTGTCGGACCTTCTGGTGGTCTACGTCCTGTGCCGGGAGGCGGGGCTCACCCGAACCACCCCACAGGGCCAGGCGTGTGTGTTACCGGTGGTGCCCCTCCTGGAGACCATCGATGACCTGGAGCGGGGTCCCGAGATCCTGAAGGCCTTCCTGAGCCACCCGGTGACGGAGCGGAGCCTGGCGTGGCGGCAGGCGAATCTGGGGGCCGACCGGTCCCAGCAGGTCATGGTGGGCTACAGCGACAGCAATAAGGACGGCGGGATCCTGGCCAGTCTCTGGAGCCTCCATCGGGCCCAGCGGGCCCTGGCCGGGACGGGTCGGCGCCACGGGGTGCGGATCCGCTTCTTCCACGGTCGGGGCGGGACCATGAGTCGGGGGGCCGGACCCACGCACCGGTTCATCGCCGGGCTCCCTCCCGAGACCATCCAGGGTGATCTTCGCCTCACGGAGCAGGGTGAGGTCATCGCCCAGAAGTACGCAAACCGCCAGACTGCCCTCTACAATCTGGAGCTTCTGCAGGCGGGGACGGCGGGGCTCACCCTGAAGTCGTCCGCGGGGTCCGGGAGCGAAGGCGCCGTTCCGGCCGGTCTGGCGTCCGAGCTGGAGGGTGTGGTGGACCGGCTCTACGACCACAGCCTGGCGGCCTACCGGGAGCTGGTCCGACACGACGGCTTCGTACCCTTCTTCTCCCAGGCCACTCCCATCGACCTTATCGAAGCCAGTCGCATCGGGTCGCGTCCGGCCAGGCGCACAGGGGCACGGAGCTTCGCCGACCTCCGGGCCATCCCCTGGGTGTTCAGTTGGACCCAGGCCCGCTTCGTCCTCACCGGGTGGTACGGAGTGGGGTCGGCGCTCGAGCGGTTGCGGGACGAGGACGGTGAGGCCTTCGCCCTCCTGAGCCGCCATGCCGTGGCTTTCATGCCCTTCCGCTACGTCATCACCACCGCGTCCTCAGCCATCGCCCTCGCCGATCCGGAGATCATGGAGGCGTACGCCGGGCTGGTGGACGACCGGGAGTTGGCTTCCTTCCAACTGGACCGGATCCGGGCCGAATACCGGCGGACCCGGGAGATGTTGGAGGGGCTCTACGGTCACCCCCTCCAGGAACGACGGCCCCGGATGTACACCATGATGGGATTCCGGTCCGAGCGCCTTCGTCCCCTCCACCGCCTCCAGATCGATCAGCTTCACCGCTGGCGACGGCTCCACGCCCAGGGCGACGGGGCGGGGGCCGACGCCCTCCTCCCGGAGATGCTCCTGGTGGTGAACGCCATCGCCAGCGGGCTGGGGACGACGGGGTAGGGGGGCGCGGGCGCGGACGGTTCATCAGAACAGCCCGACGATATCGTCGACACAGATCCGTGGATTGAACGACCGCTGCGCGCTCCCGCTCGTTTCCCTCCCGTCCGGCCAGGTGGTGGTGTACGGGAAGTGGGCGTTCACACGGGTGCAGAACCCCGAACGGAACCCCTGCATGACGAACTGGAAGAAGGCGTTGCCGCCGTCGTCATCGGTGCGATGGACCACTACCAGGGGTTCGCTCTCGTCCAGGATGACCTCCAGTCGGGGCGGAAGGTGCCACGTGGTCACCATGCCTGTGGGTGAGGTCTCCTGGGTGGGGCCGGTGACGGTGAGGGAGCGACTCAGCTCCAGGGTACCGGCCTCCCCGGCCCACAGGGCCACGGCGATGGCCGCATCTCCCGGCGTGGTTTCGGCGACACCCGAGGCCACCAACGTCCAGTCGGTCTGGAGGGTGACGGTCATGGGACCCACGGTCTGGGTATGGGAGCGGCTGCCCTCCAGGATCTGCTCATCCGGGACATCATAGGCCACGGCGTTGGAGGGGACCGTTCCCCGCTCCACGATCAGGCTCCCTTCCTGGGGAATGGACTCCGGTACCCGGAAGATGACCCGCCCATCTGCCCAGAGTTCGATGGCTTCGGCACCCACCTCCACGCCCCCGAGACGGATGCGGTTGCCCAGGGGGAAGGGGCCGAAGTCGCTCCCTTCCACCAGTACTCGTTCACCGGGACGGATCCGCACCGGGGTGCCGTCCTCGGCGGTTCCGGCGGAGCTGGGGTCGCCGCCACGGGATAGTCCCGTCGCCGGACCCACCCTGGCGATGGAGGGTGTGAGGCCGGCCAGGTGGAAGGTGAGTTGCTGGGCATCTGCCGTGGCGCCTCCACTCCGCAGGGTGACCGCCAGAACGTATTCAGTGGGCTCGGCCTGGTTGAACCGGAAGCTGTCCACCGGAATGGGCGGGACACGCAGCCCCACCAGGGAATTGGGAGGGAGGGTGAGGGTCGTGTCGTAGGCTACGAAGGGTGCCGTGGCGTCCGAGGGGACATCCACCGGAGCCACCCGGAGGTGTGCCACCACCGTTCGGCTGTCGGTGGGTGAGGCATTGGCCAGGGAGAGGGCCGTGGTGACGCGCAGAAGCGTGACCTCCCCGGGCATCGGGTCTCCAACGGTCTGTCCCGCCGTCTCACGGAAGGAGTAGCCACTGGATCGATTGTGGTCCCATCCGTGCACCCAGGCCCGGGTCGGCACGTCGCCCCGGCCCGGCTCCACCAGATTCACCGACTGGGGCAAAAGGTTCAGGGTGACCGGCGGGTCTGCAACGCCTGGAGCCTTGGGCACGACCAGCGTCAGCACGTTATGGAGCCATCCCACATCCCCGGCAATGTCGCTCCAGGCCCGCCGCTGGTACCCGATGGCACGATCATCGGTGGCGGCGGGATCATGGATGAAGAAGTCGTCTCCTTCGTAGCCCACGAAGACGACGGCATGATTCCATCCTCCGTGGAAGAACAGGACTGGACGATTGTGGATGCCGAGCTGCTGCTTCAGGTAGTTCCGGGCGCGCCGGGGCTCCACCGTGGTCCACATGGTCCGTTCCGCCCGCACCGCCGCCGCCCGCTGGACCACGTCGGTGACCCCGGCGCCGAAGCGGAATTCCCAGCCGCTGATCCCGCCCTCATCCACTCCGACCCGGCCGATGATGTCGTCGACCCCCCGGAATTGCCGGAGGTCCAGGCTCTGGATCAGCATATGGAGGCCCGTAGCCCAGCAGAAGTCCGAGCTTCCCTGACTGTAGTAGGGGACGGGAAGAAGGCCGGAAGAGTCGGGGGGGGCATTTCGGAACCACCCGAAGAGCCACTGGGAGAAGTGGTCCGTCTCAACCTCCACGAAGGTGCCCCCGTCGTCGCTACGGATACGGGCCTCCCGGGCCATGAGTCCACCGGTTTCGGCATGAAGGACGCCGGCCAGGATATCGTCTTCAGCCACCGATGCAGGGACCGGAACCCGCACTCGGACCGGGATCTGGAAGCGCTCGATGGGAGCGTTGAGGGTCAGGAGGTGGCGCTCCATCCCCGCCTCGATCTGGAAGCGAGAGGCCGGATCCACGCGACTGACCCCGATGGGCGTGTTTCCGGCAAGGGCGCCGGCAGGGATGATGACCCCGGATCCGTCGTCCAGCAGCACGGTACCCCCCTGGCTGCCCACCACTTCCGTGACCTGGTTCGGGTCGTGGGGTGGATCAGGCTCGGGGTCGGGTGTGGAGGGGGTTGCGGAGTCGGAGCAGGCGCCCGGAGCGAGGGCGGCCACAAGTACCAGGGCCAAGATGGGCCATCGACCTCGGAGAGACGAGTCCATGAGGTCCTCCATGGAGGGAGGGGTCGGTGGGCGCCTTGAGGGGGCGCCCCGGGAAGACCATCACTGAATTCAGTATCGGAAACCAGGGAACTCGAAGCAAGGGATTCGTTCGAAGCAGCCCTTCCAATGCCGTGCGGTCCTCGTCGAAGAACACGATGTGCCGGTTCGTAGGCGAGAGGGAGGGGCTCGGGCATTGCCTCACAGCCTGAGGTCCCGATCCCCTGCCGACACACCGCTTCTGATCTGCCTGCACAAGGATGCACCGATGCCCGACCTCTCCTTCCGGACGCCTCCGTCCCCCTCCGCATTCCTTGCCTTCCTCTTCCTGGTCTGTTCGGGGCTCAGCCTCCCCCTCCCACTGCTCGGTTCCCCATCTCATGTCCCGGTGGCCGAGGCCGTACGTCCGACCCTGGAAGAAGCCGCCAACCCTCCTTCCCAGGAGGCGGAACGCAGCTACGGGATCGAGGGGTTCCGGGTCGAGCTGGAACTGACGGAGGATGGGAGCTACCACATCACCGAGTCCATGGACTTCGTCTACGAGGGTGGGACGTACTCCCAGGGCTTTCGCACCATTCCTTTGCGGGGGCTGGACGCGGTGACGGACGTTCGGGTTTCGAGCCCGGAGGTCCAGGTGGATGGAGTGGAGGTCCGGGAGCGGGGTCGGTCGGTGGACATCACCTGGGATTTCGAACCCCGGGGGGAGCCCACCACCTTCGTCCTTCGGTACCGGGTTGAGGGAGCGCTCCAGGAGGTGGAGGGGTGGAACCGGATTGCCTGGGACGCGGTGGGAGATGCGTGGGAGGTGCCCGTCCAGGGTCTCGACGTGCGGGTGCGTTGGCCAGACTTCGGCCTGGACGAGGGGGCGATTCTCTTCGTCCCCGAAGAGGAGGGACGGCTCGGGCGCTGGGGTTCGGGCGCGGCCGGGGCCGACGAGGGGGGCGGGGTCACCGGACCAACGGCGGGCAGCGAGGGCGCGGGGGGCGGGGGTTGGGAGGTGCGGTTCCAGCGGGCGGAGCTGGATGCCCGCACGCCCTACGGGGTGCAGGTGGCCTTCCCGGCGCAGCTTCCCGGCCGGGCACCGCCGGAGCCGCCGGAAGACCGCTTCCCACTCTTCCTGCTGGGGCTCGGGGGTATGTTGGCCGGACTGCTCCCTGGCGTAGCGCTCATGCTCAAGTGGCGGGATCCCGGGGACCCTCCCACCCGTATCCCCGACGGCGTCCCGGACGTGCCCCTCCACCACACCGGCTTCCTCACGGTGGACGCGCATACGTGGTACCTCCGCACCGCCACCGCGCTTCTGGTGGATCTGGCCCGGCGCGGCCACGTCCGGCTCGAGCGGACCGAGGCCGAGGGGGAGCGTCAGGCCACGACGAAGAGTGGAGGGCTCGCTCCAGGGGAGCTGGTGGTGCAACGCGTCACGCCCCATCCGGAGGGAGATCCCCTCACCGACGCCGAGTCCGGATTCCTCACCGCCCTGGATGAGCATGACACCTTCCAGGACTTCCTGGCGAAGTCGCCCTGGCGG
Organism: Gemmatimonadales bacterium; assembly: GCA_007695195.1. Taxonomy (GTDB): domain Bacteria; phylum Gemmatimonadota; class Gemmatimonadetes; order Longimicrobiales; family Gaopeijiaceae; genus PWLA01. Next base: position 25,358 of record REEG01000123.1, read on the forward strand.
TCGGAGGCCTATGGCCGCACCCGCCGGGAGCTGCTGGAGGAAGGGTCCGTGGAGCATCATCCGGAGCGGAGGAACGGGGCCATCGGGGCGTCCCTGCTCCTACCCCTCGGTCTGGTGGGCGCGGCGCTCGTGATTCCAAGGCCAAGCATCTCCGCCGTTCTCATCGGCGGGGCCCTCACCGCAGCCATCGGTCTCGGGCTCGCTGCCTACGAGGGGAGATATCAACTCTCGGAGAAGGGCGCCCGCCTCCGGGCCTGGATCCGGGCCCGCCAGGAGGAGTTCCGGGGCGAGCTGGAGGCGGCGGTGGAGTCGGATCCGGCGCAGGGAGCCCGGCTCCTGGCTGAGCACCTCCCCCTCCTCCTCCTGGACCCCAAGCTCTCTCACACCCTGCTGAGGGAGTTGGAAGAGGCGGTGCAGGAGGCAGGTGGAGAGTTGGAGCTTCCCGGGTGGATCCGGCGGGCCGCAGGGGGTGGGGGGCCCGGGACGGAGGAAGGAGACGACCTCCTCCTCTTCCTCTTCATCCTCTGGATCAGCCAGAGCTCTCAGCCCCAGATGCAGGCGTCTTCAGGGGGGGCGGGGATCCCCGGCGGGGGCTTCTCCGGTGGCGCCGGGGTGTCCACCAGTGTGGGCGGCGGCGGGGGCGGGATGCGGTAACGGACGAGCCCGGCCGACCCACTCCTCGGGTCGACCGGGCTCTCTTCCTTCAGTCCAGCGGTTCCTCCGTCCTTCGGTCCAGCACCTTCGTTCGTTCTTCAGTCCAGCACTGCGTCCGTCCAGCGGTGCGTCAGAATCCGTACCGGAACCCCACCAGGCCCCACCGCATGTTGTACGACGACCGGTAGTGCATGTCCGGATGCCCGTCGTACCACGTCTGGGGCGTGTCCAGCAGGTTGTTTACCTCCAGGAAGATGGACCCCCCCTGCATCACCTGATAGCTGGCGGACATGTCCAGCTGGGTCTGCGCCTGGAGGAAGCGGTCCGCCGTGGGGTACAGGTGGCTCCGGTGCTCGGGCACGTCGTCGGCCGTCACCTCGAAGAGGTAGCGGCTGCGGTGGTTCACCGTGAACGCGCCCTGGAACGGACCCCGGTCGAAGGTGAGCGCCGCATTGGCCACATGGGGGATCTGCCGGGGGAGACGCACCTCCCGGTCGATCTCCACGAGCTGGGCCCGCGAGGCGGTGTAGGTGTAGTTGGTCATGAGCCCGAGGCCGCTCCAGACCCCGGGAAGGAAGGTGAGCTGCTGCTGCCAGGCGGCCTCGAAGCCCACGATGTCCGCGGTGGCGCCGTTCTCCCGCATCCGCACCTCGAAGCCGGCGAAGTCGCCCTGGGTCTCGGTGAAGGTGCGCCGGTAGGTGAAGTCGTCCATCCGCTTGGCGAAGACGCCCACCGAGAGGAGCCCCACATCCTGGAAGAAGCGTTCGGCCATGAGGTCCAGGCTCATGACCCGGGAGGGGAGCAGGTTCGGGTTCCCACGCTCAATGGTGCCGGCGTCGTAGTTCACCCGCTGGAAGGGGGCCAGGAGCGAGAAGTCGGGGCGGGCCAGGGTGTTGGTCCAGGCCATCCGAAGGTTGGTCCGGTCGTCGAGCTGGTACCGGAGGTGCAGCATGGGGAAGAAGTTCAGGTAGTCGTTCCCTTCCTCCAGACGCTGGGTGCCGGCGTGGCTCCCGCCCTCGTCGAAGAGGGACTCGTTGCCCTGGTAGGTGGTGGCGGTCCGCTCCATCCGGACCCCGCCGATGACCCGGAGGTCGCCGAAGTTGAGCGTCGCCATCCCGAAGGCGGCGCCCACGGACTCGGAGGCGCGGTAGTCGATGGACTCGTCGTCCAGGGAGACGGAGTAGGTTCGGTCGATGTTTTCCAGCGGCTCGATGCTGGACCGGAAGTTCTGGTCCAGGAAGCGCTGGCCCCGGGACCAGTCCACGATGTGGCCGATCTGGTAGCGCCCGCCGGCGACGGCGCGGTACATGGAGCCGTTTCCGAACTCGGAGAGGGGCAGGGTCAGATCCGACGGGATGCCATATCGGCGAACCCAGGCTTCCCGGTCCTTGGTCTTGGTGAAGTAGCGACCGCCGAAGCGGATGCTCCCGTTGGCGTCTCCCAGGGTGATGGGGCGCTCGAAGTTCATCCGGGCGTTCACGTCGGTGTCGGTGACGAAGTCGGTGCGGACCTCATGGCGCCGGAGGTTCAGGGTGGAGGGGTCCAGGTGGGACTGCCCGTCGCCGTCCACGATCCACCAGCGGGCGAAGTTCCGGTCCGAGATGTCGTACTCCATGTCGTAGCGGCCGCTCCGGAAGTTCAGGTAGCGCTGGAACGGCTGCTCGTTCTTCCCGCGGGCCAGGGTGAGGCTGTAGTCCACATCGGTCCGGCCCACGCCCGTCTCCCCGCCCAGCGTCAGGCTGGAGAGCAGCTCCTCACGGGTCATCTCGCGCCCGATGGTCTGGATGCGCCCGCGGTTGGCCCGGGTGGCCGAGACGTGGGTGCCGTCTTCCATGTGTACCCGGAACTGATGCCGGATGCTGTGCTCGTCCAGGAGGTTGAAGAGGCCCCGGGCGTAGACAAAGGAACGCTCGGAGAAGTTGTAGTCGACGCGGCCATTCAGGGCGTACCGGTCCCGCCGGATCTCATAGGCGCCAAGGCGGAGCTGATCCAGGACGTCCACATCGCCATTGCCGAAGTTTCCGGTGGACCAGAAGTGGCGCACGTCGTCCATGGCCCGGTCGTTCCGCCGGAAGTTGAAGCGGAGCATGTAGCTCAGATCGCCCCGCCGCTGGCCGAAGTGGAGTCCGGCCAGGCCGTTGGCGCCGTACCCGTTCTCATGGAGGCCTCCGGCGGCGGACACATTGAAGTAGGTCCGGTCGCCCAGGGGCTGACGGGTCACCAGGTTGATGGTCCCGGCGGCGGCGTCGGCGTCCATGTCCGGCGTGATGGCCTTCACCACCTCGATGGACGAGAGCATCTCGGCAGGCATGGCCGAGAGGGAGACTTCCCGGCTCCGGAGCCCCGTGGTGGGGAGCCGCTCCCCGTCCAGGGACACCACCGTCATCCCCGGGGCCATTCCCCGGAGGAAGACATTCTCGGATTCACCGCGGCTGTCGAAGGTGGCCACCCCCGGCACCCGGCGGAGGGCGTCGGAGACCTGCGGGTCGGCGAAGCGCTCTACCTGCTCCGACGAGATCACGTTCAGGATGCTGGACGCGGTGTTCTGCCGGTTCAGCGCGGCGGCCCGGCTCCCGAAGCGCTCGCCCTCCACCATGATTCCCTGGAGCGCCAGGGGGCGGATGGAGAGCGTGATGTCTGTGCGGAGGGTCTCGCCGGCCCGTGCCGTGACGGTGACTGTGGCCGGGTCGTAGCCGATGTAGTTTACCACAATGCGCTGTTCGCCGGCGGGAACGCCGGACAGTCGGTAGAAGCCGGCCTCATTGGTGAGAGCCGAGACGTTCAGCCCTTCCAGCGAGACCACGGCGCCGGAAAGGGGACGATTGTCCGAGTCCGACACGAGGCCGGTGAGGACTGCGTTTGCGCCGGCCTGGGCGGCTAGCCCGAGCGGGGCGAAGAACGCCAGCGCCGTGAGAGCCACGGCCACTGACACGATTCGGTTCATGGGGACATCCTCCTTGAGGTTCCAGAACATGTGGACCCTGCCAGAATATCCCGGTCCGGATACATCTCCGTGGTGATCCGGTAACGATGGCGTAAC